>CALXGY010000104.1 GCA_944387955.1 uncultured Faecalibacterium sp.
TTTGTGTTATCCGCCGCTTTACAGAAATTCTCTCTCAGGCTATAATTGTGTTGCGATGTGAAACCGATTACATAACATCTCTCACATCACAGCTCGATCTCATTGCAGGTTTTTAAAGAGGAAGGAGTTATGGCAATGGATTATGCAAAATGTGCCCAAGAGATTTACTCTCATCTTGGCGGGCGCGAAAATCTGGTCAGTGCTGCGCATTGTGCCACCCGACTGCGGCTTGTTACGGTGGACAACAGCAAGGTGGACATGAAGGCGCTGGAAAATGTGGACGGCGTAAAAGGCGTCTTTAGTTCCAACGGACAGCTGCAGCTGATCATCGGCACCGGCACGGTAAACAAGGTCTACGATGAGTTTTTGAAGATCACCGGAATGACCGCAGCTACCAAGGACGATGTCAAAGCGGCAGCTGCCGCAAAGCAGCCTCTGCCCAAAAAAATGATCAAGGCTCTGGGCGATGTATTCGTGCCCATTCTGCCCGCCATCGTGGCCTCCGGCCTGATGATGGGTCTGGTACAGGCGCTGGGCAATGCGATCCCCAGCTTTGCCGGGTCGGACTGGTACGGGTTCCTGGATCTTGTATCGGGCGCAGCGTTCTCTTATCTGCCGGTGCTGGTGGCCATCAGCGCGGCGCGGGTGTTCGGCGGAAACATCTTCCTTGGCGGCGTCATCGGTCTGTGCATGATCCACTCCAATCTGATCAATGCGTGGTCGGTGGCAAGCTATGAAGGCGCCATTCCCACCTGGCAGCTGCTCTTCTTTACGGTCAAGAAGGTGGGCTATCAGGGCCATGTGATTCCCATCATCATCGCCGTCTGGCTGATGTGCCAGATCGAAAAGCGGATGCACAAGATCGTGCCCGAGGTCATCGACCTGTTCGTGACCCCGCTGGTCACCGTAATGAGCACCACCTTTTTGACCTTTACCATCATTGGACCCATCTTCTCCACGGCGGAGACCTACATTCTGAGCTTTGCACAGTGGCTCATCACGGTCGGTTTTGGAATTGGTTCGCTGGCAATGGGAGCAATTTATCCATTAACTGTTGTCTGCGGGCTCCATCATATGTATAATGTAATTGAAGCAGGTCTTTTGGCAGAAGGCGGCCTGAACATCTGGATGCCCATTGCTTCCGCTGCGAACTTTGCGCAGTGCGGCGCCTGCCTCGCTGTGGCTCTGAAGAGCAAGAACCCCAAGACCAAGACCATCGCCATTCCCTCTGCTCTGTCCGCTGCTCTGGGCATTACCGAACCGGCTATCTTCGGTGTAAACCTGCGGCTGGTCAAGCCCCTGATCTGCGGCATCATCGGCGGCGCTGTGGGCGCTATGTTCGGTGCGATCATGGGCATCGGCGCAAACGCCTACGGCGTGACCGGAATCCCCGGCTTCCTGATTGTGGACGGCAGCAAGATGCTCTCCTACGCTATCCTGCTGGCCATTTCCGGCGGTATCGCGTTTATCCTCACCTGGTTTGTGTGGAAGGATGAGCAGTCCGAAACCAAGCAGGAGGATAAGCCCTCTGCTTCCCCTGCTTCCCCTGCTTCTCCTGCTCCTCAGTCTACCGCTCCGGTGGTCTGTGCTCCCCTCACCGGCAGCATCGTTGCCCGGGACCAGATCCCCGACGAGACCTTCGCTTCCGGCGTGCTGGGCGACGGCGTGGGCATTCTTCCCTCCGCTGGTGAAGTGGTCGCTCCCTTTGACGGCACCATCTCTACCACCGCTCAGACCGGTCATGCAGTGGGCCTCAGCGGCCCCGGCGGCGTGGAGATGCTGATTCATGTCGGTGTCGATACGGTGGAAATGAAGGGCGACGGCTTTACCATGCTGGTCAAGGAAGGCGACAAGGTGCGCAAGGGTCAGAAGCTGCTCACCTTTGATATCTCCAAAATCAAGGCTGCCGGTCATCCCACCACTACTGCTGTTCTGGTGACCAACAGCGACGATTACGCACCTTTCCAGCTGGAAAAAGAAGGTTCTGTGAACGCCGGTGACAAGCTGTTTGCACTGAGCAATGTCTGATTTGTAAATTTGCCGACCTGCGGCCCCGCGCTGCAGGAAATCCATAAAGTAACGTCCGAATAAACATCCCGCTGCGGGCTATCGATCCCGCAGCGGTCTTCCTGCATGAGGTGTTTTATCATTATGAACAAGCAAGAACAAGAGCTGTTTCAACGCCGTCTGAACCGTCACGAAAATGAACTGCGCTGGCTTTACATGGAGCTGTACGGCAATGACTCCATGTTTGCCGAGCTGTGCGACAACCTGTACCGTTTTGCGGACGAACGGTCCGCCTCGCTGAAGCAGCGGGATCTGGAGCGGGAGGCCGATCCGGAGTGGTATAAGTCCAGCGATCTGACCGGCATGATGATGTACATTGATAACTTTGCCGGGAATCTGAAGGGCGTCCGGGAAAAGCTGCCCTACCTTGAGCAGACCGGGGTCAACCTGCTGCACCTGATGCCCTTCCTGGATACCGTAGAAGGCCGGAGCGACGGCGGCTATGCGGTGGCTGATTTCCGCAAGGTACGGCCGGATCTCGGAACCATGGAGGATCTGGAAGCGCTGACCGCCGCCTGCCATGAAAAGGGCATGAACGTCTGCATGGACTTCGTCATGAACAACACCAGCGAGGACCATGAGTGGGCAAAGCGCGCTCGGGCGGGCGAAGGCGAATATATGAGCCGGTATTTCTTCTTTGCCGACCCTGCTATTCCCGCTGAATATGAAAAGACGGTGCCTCAGGTCTTCCCTACCAGTGCGCCCGGCAATTTTACCTGGCTGCCCGAGTGCGGTCATTACGTGATGACCACCTTCTATCCCTACCAGTGGGATCTGAACTACCGCAACCCGCGGGTGTTCAATGAGATGATGTACAACTTCCTGTATCTGGCCAACCGCGGCATGGACGTCATCCGTATCGACGCTGTACCTTACATCTGGAAAGAGCTGGGTACCAGCTGCCGCAATCTGCCCCAGGTACATACCATTGTCCGCATGATGCGGATGATCGGCGAGATCGTCTGTCCGTCGGTGATCCTGCTGGGCGAGGTGGTCATGGAGCCGGTCAAGGTGGTCCCCTACTTCGGCACAGTGGAGAAGCCGGAATGCCATCTGCTGTACAACGTCACCACCATGTGCACCACCTGGCACACCGTAGCCACCAAGGACACCCGGCTGCTGCGCAAACAGTTGGACAGCGTCAACAGCCTGCCCAAGCAGTACGTCTTCCTGAACTATCTGCGCTGCCACGATGACATCGGCTGGGGCCTGGATTACGACACCCTGCACCAGTGGGGCATGGAAGAGGTGCCCCATAAGCGTTTCCTCAACGACTATTTCCTGGGATGGGTCGAGGGCAGCACCAGCCGCGGCGCCCTCTACAACGACGACCCCACTTCGGGAGATGCACGGTTCTGCGCCACTACCGCCAGCCTCTGCGGCATCGAGAAGGCAGGCTTTGAGCAGGACGCCGCCGCGATGGAGCGGGCAGTCCAGTTTGATCTGACCCTGCACGCCATGATGATGCTGCAAAGCGGCATTCCCATGCTGTACAGCGGCGATGAGATCGCCCAGGTCAACGATTACAGTTACCTGGACGATCCCAACAAGGCCGCGGACAGCCGCTACATCCACCGCGGCAAGTTCCGCTGGGATATCGCCGAGAACATCCACGATCTTTCCACCCCGGAGGGACAGGTGTTCTGCGGGCTGAACGCTCTGAATGCACTGCGTAAGACAAACGATGCCTTTGCCGCAGATGCGGATGTCTGGACCCTGGACACCGGCGACGACGGAGTGCTCTCCATTGGCCGGTACAAAGACGGCCAGAAGGTCATCGGCATCTTCAACTTTACCGGAGAGGAAAAGACCGTGAGCCTGCCTTATGACACCGGTGAATTCTCCGATATGATGACCGACGAGCCGCACACCCTCCAGGGTCTGCAGCTGCCCGCCTACGGATTTTACTATATGGAGCAGATGGTAAAATGAAAAACGAACGATACGATGTTGTCGCCCTGGGCGAACTGCTGATCGATCTGGTCCAGTGCGGTCAGAGCTCTCAGGACAATCCTCTGCTGGAAGCCAACCCCGGCGGCGCGCCCTGCAACGTGCTGGCTCTGCTTGCACGGCTGGGCCACTCCACCGCCTTTATCGGCAAGGTGGGCAAAGACGGCTTTGGCAATCAGCTGGTAGCCGCACTGAAAGAGGTCGGCATTGATTCCTGCGGTCTGAAGCAGGACCCGACGGCAGCCACTACCCTGGCGGTGGTGACCACCCAGCCGGACGGAGACCGGTCCTTCTCTTTCTACCGCAGCCCCGGAGCGGACACTTTGCTGTCCGAGCAGGAGCTGGATCAGGAAATGCTGCGCAGCTGCCGCATTTTCCATTTCGGTACCCTTTCCATGACCGCTGAGCCCTGCCGCACCGCCACCCATCGCGCTGTGGAGATTGCAAAGCAGGCCGGTGCTCTGATTTCCTTTGATCCAAATCTTCGTGAATCTCTCTGGGGAAGCCTGGAGGATGCCCGCAAAGCAGTCTGCTGGGGACTCGAGCATTGCGATGTGCTCAAGATCTCGGACAATGAACTGCAATGGTTTACCGGCAAGGAGGACTTTGATGAAGGGATGGCCTGGCTGCGTGCCCAGTATCCCATTCCCCTGATTGTTCTTTCGCTCGGCAAAGTCGGCAGCCGCGCCTACTGCGGCGATGTTCGGGTGGAAGTTCCCAGCTTTAAGATGGAGAACACCATTGAGACCACCGGTGCAGGCGATACATTTATGGGCAGTACGCTTCACGCCATTCTGGAGCGGGGCTGGCGGGCCTATACCGCCGAGGAGCTGGCCGAGATGCTCCGCTTTGCCAACGCGGCGGCAGCCATCGTGACTACCCGCCGGGGCGCGCTGCGGGTGATGCCCACCCGGCAGCAGATCCAGCAGCTGCTGGACACTTAAAATTGCCATTCACTCTCTCTTATCTCTCTTTATGCAGAAGGGGGCGGCCGCGTTTGCGGCTGCCCCCTTCTGCATTTTTTGAAGGTTTGTTTTCATTCTCCGGTCTGCTGGGCCTGCTGAAGCATCGTTTCTGCAAAGATGCCGTAGCCGCGGGTGGGATCGTTGACCAGCACATGGGTCACCGCTCCTATCAACCGGCCATTCTGGAGGATGGGGCTTCCGCTCATTCCCTGAACGATGCCGCCGGTCTGCTCCAAAAGTTCCGGGTCGGTAACATGGATGACCATATTCCGCACCGGGTCCGCATCTGCGATGTGCTCGATTACAACCGAATACGCCTGGGGCTGTTCTCCGGAGATCGTGGTCCAGATCTCGGCCTCTCCTTCGGTCACTTCCTGGGCAAAGGCCACCTCCATGGAACGGCCGGAAAAAGAAGTGCGGGTTTTCCCGTAGACTCCATTCTGCCCATTGATGGAAATGCTGCCGATGGCATGATCTCCCACAAAATGCCCTTTGAGTTCCCCAGGACTACCGATGGTTCCCGCTGTACAGCCCACGATCTCACAGGGGACAATTTCCCCGCTTCTCAGAGCGATGCTCTGACCTGTGTCTCCATCGCTGATGGAATGTCCCAAACCGGCAAAAACACCGTTTTCTTCGTCCACAAAGGTCATGGTTCCCACCCCTGCCGAGGAATCCCGGACCCACATTCCGGCCCGCCATTCATTCGCCCCGCTGTCCCAAACCGGACTGAGGGTGGTCTGGCGCTGCTGATCGTCCCGCACATAAATCACCGTCACCGGCTGTCCGTTGGCAGAAGCCAGCGCCTCTTTGACCGCGTCGTTGTTGTGTGTATAAGTTTCTCCAATGCAGATAACGCGGTCTCCCATATGAAGCCCTGCCTCTTTGGCGGGGTTAAGACTGGCCCCGCTGGAAGAGGCAATGTCTGAAAAGCCGACGATCAGGGCCCCTTCCGAAAACATCTTGATGCCGAAGGGCGTTCCGCAGACGGTCACCGTCTGACGGGGCATCACCACAGCCCGGATGGTTTTGATCGGGAGAACCCCGCCCAGGGCCAGCGTGGTCTGGTAACTGCCCACCGCCTGGGTACTGGCCACATTCTGACTCCCCCACATTTCCAGCGGCTGCACATAGCCAAACCGCACCAGCTGAAGCTGCTGCCCCGGTTCCAGGCATACCTGCCCGGGCAAGCTGCTGTACAGCCATCCCAATGCGGCCACAGCGGCGGTGAGAGCGTAGGCGGTCCCCACCCGGAGCGTCCGTTTCCACCGGGGACGCCCGGCTTTCCCCTGGCGTTTTGCGATCAAAATGCACCCTTCCTTTCACAATCTCTGTTTGCTGACCTAGTATGCGCCAAAGAACGCCGGTTTATTTTCGGATTTCTCCCTTTTCCGGCGAGGATACCCTTCACGGCCGCAGAGCAGAAAATTCGAGATTGACTTTTTGTGTCGGGATTGGTACACTATTTCTTGTGATTTTTGATCGTGCGCGGGAGTGGCGGAATGGCAGACGCGCTGGTTTTAGGCACCAGTTCTTCGGAGTGAGGGTTCGACCCCCTTCTCCCGCACCAAATCCAGAAGGACTGCCGTCTTATCTGAAAAGCCCGGAAGATGCCCGGGCTTTTTTGCTGCGTATTTTTCAGAAACAGAATTTCCGGGAACCATATAGAAATTCCGATGCGTTTGTGATACCATCAAAAAAGAGACTGCAAAGAAAAAGGGGCGACAAAGGATGAACGAGCAGATCCTGGTGGTGGACGATGAGGCGGCCATCGCCGATTTGGTGGAAGTCTACCTGAAAAATGAAGGCTATACCGTATACAAAGCCGGAACAGCCGCCCAGGCGATGGAACTTATACAGCGTCAGAAGCTGGATCTGGCGATCCTGGACGTAATGCTGCCGGATCTGGACGGGTTTTCCCTGTGCCGGAAAATCCGGGAACGGCACCTGTTCCCTATCCTGATGCTCACCGCAAAGGTGGAGGACATGGACAAAATTACCGGTCTGGCTCTGGGGGCGGATGACTACCTCACCAAGCCCTTTAACCCGCTGGAACTGGTGGCCCGGGTCAAGACCCAGCTGCGCCGGTACATCCGGTATAATCCCGGCAGCAGTTCCAAAGAAGCATTGGAATACGACATCCGGGGGCTGCAAATTTCCAAGGTCAGCCACAAATGCATTCTCTTTGGAGAAGAGCTCCCGCTGACCCCACTGGAATTTTCCATCCTTTGGACCCTGTGCAGCCGCAAAGGGCAGGTGGTATCCAGCGAAGAGCTGTTCGAGGCGGCCTGGGGAGAAAAATACCTGGACAGCAACAACACTGTGATGAGCCACATTGCCCGGCTGCGGGAAAAGATGCACGAAAACAGCCGCCGGCCGAAATTCATCAAAACTGTTTGGGGGGTGGGGTATACCATTGAGTAAGCGTATGCAGAATCCGCCGGGCCGAATCGACCAGCTGGAGCAAAGCAGACGTGCCGGACTGCGGGCCTGGGGGCTGTACCTGCTGGCGCTGATCGCATGGGCCGCAGCCATTGCGGGGATGATCTCGCTGGGCATACTGTTGTGCTCTC
>CALXGY010000105.1 GCA_944387955.1 uncultured Faecalibacterium sp.
GTGGCGGGCATCCTGACGGCCTTGCCCAGGACGGCAGCCACCTCCCGCGCAATGCCCAGCCCCGACTGACCGGCGGGGCGGTTGGCGGTGATGGGGATGTCGAAGAGCCAGTCATTGAGGCCCACCACCGGGCAGATATCCTCGCCGGGGGTGGTGTCCTCGGGCAGGATCAGAAGGCCGTAGACCTCGGAGCCGGGGTACAGGTCCTCGTTCAGACCCAGCTCGGCGCCGGAGCAGAGCATGCCGTTGGACTCCACGCCCTGCATGACCCGCTTTTTAATCTTGATGCCGCCGGGCAGGGTGGAGCCGTCCAGGGCGGCGGGCACATGGGCGCCCACAAAGATGTTGGAAGCGCCGGTGCTGATCTGAATGGCGTTGCCGTAGGGGCCGCAGTCCACCAGGCACTTGCTCAGGTGGGTGCCCTCCTGCTTTTCAATGGAGGTGATGACGCCCACCACCACCTTGTCGATGCCGGCGGACAGGTCGATCAGCTCCTCCACCTCAAAGCCGCAGGAGAACAGCTTCTCCTCCAGCTGCTGGGGGGTGACGTCGATCTCCACCAGCTCTTTGAGCCAACTGAATGGTACTTTCATGGTATTGCTCTCCTCCCTCTTACTCGTGGAACTGCCCGAGGAACCGCAGGTCGTTCTCGAACATCAGGCCGATGTTGTTGATGCCGTACTTGAGCATGGCGATGCGCTCGATGCCGATGCCGAAGGCGATGCCGGAGTATTCGTCCGGGTCAATGCCGCAGTTCTCCAGTACCTTGCGGTTCACAACGCCGCCGCCCAGCACCTCGATCCAGCCGGTGTGCTTGCAGAGGCTGCATCCGGCGCCGTGGCACTCGAAGCAGCTGACGTCCACCTCGACGCTGGGCTCGGTGAAGGGGAAGTAGGACGGGCGCAGACGGGTGCGCACCTCGCTGCCGAACAGCCGCTGAACAAAGACATCCAGCATGCCCTGCAGATCGCACAGGGTGATGCCCTTGTCCACCACCAGACCTTCCATCTGGTGGAACATGGGGCTGTGGGTGGCGTCCGAGTCGGAACGGAACACACGGCCCGGCACCAGCACCTTGATGGGGGGCTTTTTGGCGTCCATGGTGCGGATCTGGCCGGTGGAGGTCTGGGTCCGCAGCAGCAGCTCGTCGCTGAGATAGAAGGTGTCCTGCATATCCCGGGCGGGGTGGTCCTTGGGGACGTTCAGCCGGGTGAAGCAGTGGTCGTCGTCCTCGATCTCGGGGCCCTCGTAAATTTCAAAGCCCATGCCTGCAAAGGCGTCGATGATCTGCTGACGCACCAGGGTCAGGGGGTGCAGGCCGCCCACGGGGCGCTTTTTGGCGGGCATGGTGATGTCCACCGCCTCGGCGGCGTTGCGGGCGGCCAGCTCGGCAGCGTTGACCCGCTCGGCGGCCGCGTCGTAATCCGCCTGCACCTTCTGCTTGAGCTCGTTGATGACCTTGCCCATGGCGGGGCGCTCGGCCGGGTCCACGGTGCGCAGCTGCTTCATCAGGGCGGGGATCTTGCCGTTCTTGCTCAGATACTCCTGCCAGAAGGACGCCAAGGTCTGCTTGGAATCGACCTGTGCGAGGCTCTCGGCGGCCGCACGGGCCAGCTCTTGGATGATTTCTTGCATTTGGTTCCTACTCTCCTTATCTTTTTCTTGCTGGACGGAGACGCGAAAAAAGGCCCCGTCCCCTCTCCCACTGCTGGGAAAAGGGACGAAGCCTTTGAAAATGCTCCGCGGTACCACCCGGTTTCCGCACAAAAGGAAAAGCCCCCTGCACGGCACTCAAACGCCTGTAACGGTGCGCGCCGTCCCGCACTACCAGGCCCAAAAAGGCCCTTCCCGCAGGCCGCTCAGGAGCGAACTTCCCCGCCGGTGCCGCCGGGGGCCCTTGCAGCCGGTGGAGCCCCTCTCTGTGCTGTGCAGTCAGCGCGTACTTTCTCCGTCATCGCGTTTGGTTTGTTCTGTTGGGGCGTTTCGCCCTTAGCAGTTATGGTATCACACTTTGTCCCGGTTTGCAAGCGGTGGGAGCGGTTTTTGCTCTGTCCGGCGATTTTTGGCTCTGCGTTTTCTTTTGCCCCGGTTTGTGCTATACTTTATGAGATACCGCCGGTTTCCCGGCAAAGAAACAATCGCGGCGCTGCCGCTGCAAACGAGGTCAACCGCTATGAAAGCACATATTGCCCGCAACCAGAACGCCGGGGTCCCCATGGTCCTGGCCTGGAATCTTTCCGCCGCCGACCGGGGTGTCCTGGACGGCATGGCCCCCGCCTTCGGCATGAAGGTCCAAGTTGTCTCCCCCGCCGACGCAGGCCGCACCGTGGCCCAGCTGCTGGGAGAGGTGGAGACCCTGGCCCCTCGCACCCTGGTCCTTGAGCCGAACGCCTACCCGCCCGCCATCGTGCTGGCAAACTTCCGCTCCAAGGACGTGGATACCCTGCTGGACCTGCTGCGCAATGCACAGGTACAGATCCCCCTCAAGGCGGTGGTCACCCCCACCAGCCGCCGCTGGGTCTTTGGGGACCTGCTGGCCCACCTTGAGGAAGAGCACCGCGCCTTTGCTGCGGCACAGGAGGCGGGCAAGGCATGAAAAAGACCCTTCTGCGGCTGAGCGCCGCCCTTCTGAGCCTGGCCCTCTGCGCCGGACTGCTGGCCGGATGCGCTCCGTCATCCTCCACTGTTCCCGAGGCCGAGCTGACTCGCTATACCACCATCTTTTACGACGCCTTCGACACGGTGACCCAGGTCATCGCCTACTGCGAGAGCGAGGAGGAATTCAGCGCCCAGATGGAGGCGCTCCACGCCGACTTGCTGGAATACCACAAGCTCTACGACATCTACAACAGCTACGAGGGCATCAACAACCTGAAAACCATCAACGACAACGCCGGCATCGCGCCGGTAAAGGTGGATGAACGCATCCTGGATATGCTGGAACTGGCGGTGGAGATGTACGACACCACCGGCGGCAAGCTGAACGTGGCCATGGGCAGCGTGCTGGGCATTTGGCACGACTACCGGGAGGCCGCCGAGGCGGACCCCTCCACCGACGAGGACAACACCCTGCCCACCCAGGAGGAGCTGGAAGCAGCCGCCCAGCACTGCGATATCAACGACCTGGTCATTGACCGGGAGGCAGGCACCGTGTATCTGGCCGACCCCGAAATGAGCCTGGATGTGGGCAGCGTGGGCAAGGGCTACGCGGTGGAGCAGGTTTGTCAGGCCGCCGAAGCCCGGGGCCTCACCAGTGCTTCGGTGAGCGTGGGCGGCAACCTGCGGGCCATCGGCAAAAAGCCGGGGGACCAGTCCTGGACCGGCGGCATTGAGAACCCCTGGGACGCTTCCGAGTTCTACGGCGCGGATTCCTCCCTGGTGGCGGCGGTCTACACCAGCGACCTGGCCCTTGTGACCAGCGGCGACTATCAGCGCTATTATATGGTGGATGGGGTGCGGTATCACCACATCATCGACCCGGACACCCTCTGGCCTGCCGCCTACTTCGACGGGGTGAGCGTGCTGTGCTCGGATTCCGGCCTGGCCGACTGTCTTTCCACCGGCCTATTCTGCTCCACCCTGGAAGAGGGCATGGCCCTGGTGGAATCGCTGGACGGGGTGGAAGCTCTCTGGTGCACCACCGAGGGAGAGCTGATCCGTTCCAGCGGGTTCGCGGACCACGAGATCCCCCAGTAAAAGGAGGCACAGAACATGGATCTAGCCTATCTGCTCTGGCTCCAGCAGCTGCGGGAAGCCACCGGCAACCTTTTCACCCCTCTGATGGAGGGCATTTCGGCCCTGGCGGCCAGCCCCATCCTCATCGGAGCGGTGGTCTTTGTCTATTGGGCGGTGAATAAAAAGCTGGGCAGCTTTCTGATGCTGAACTACACCGGCTCCACCCTTTTGAACCAAACCGTTAAACTGGGGATCTGCGCTTACCGTCCCTGGATTCGGGACAGCCGGATCGTTCCGGCCGGAGACTCCATCACCTCGGCCACCGGCTACTCCTTTCCCAGCGGCCACAGCCAGAGCGCCGCTGCCTACTACGGCAGCCTGGCTCTCTGGTTCGGCAAAAAGCACCGCTGGGTGGCCTGGCTCATGGGAGCAATGATCCTGCTCACCGGATTTTCCCGCAATTATCTGGGGGTGCACACGCCCCAGGATGTGGTGGTGGGCATCGGGCTTTGCTTTGTTTATCTGGCCCTCAACGCCCGGCTGATGGCCTGGCTGGAGCGCAACCCCCGCGGGGACGCCCTGGTCGCCGCCGTGGGCTGCCTGCTGGCCGCCGGGTGTGTGACCTTCTTCCTGCTCAAGAGCTACCCCATGGACTACGTCAACGGGGCGCTGCTGGTGGACCCGGAAGAGATGATGGAGGACGGTTTCGCGGCGGCAGGCATGGTGTTGGGCTTCTTCCCCGGCTGGCTGCTGGAACGGCGTTTCTTTCCTTTTTCCACCGACCGCATTGTCCGGGGCCAGCGGCTGGTCTCGCTGCTGGGGCTGATTCCCCTGCTGCTGCTCTACAAACTGGTACCGGACCTTCTGGCCGGTGCGGTGGGCGGCTGCTGGGCCGAGCTCATCGGCTGCGCGGCGGCAGCCTTCTACGCCATGGCGCTGGTGCCCTTGCTGCTCCATCGGATGCAGCGCCGGGCCGAAATGAAAAACAACTGACTCTGCGCAAAAGGCGCGGGTGCAAAATCCTGTTTTAAGCTGCTTGCCGCCCGAAGGCGAGAGTTTCTTCTTTTTGCATCTTCTGGACTTTCTGCTACGGGCGATCTGCTTCGCAGACCCAGAGGAGGAGGGCGGGGAATTTCGATTTTCCCCTCCCTACCTCCTCTGGGGACTCCATACCCAAGAAAAAGGTCAGGGCATGTCCGGGTTGCCATTGCCTGAGTTTTCGGCGGGCCTTGGTACGGCCCTTGAAAATTCAGACGGCGGCCCCAGCTCCGCCTTCCTCGATCCGTCTCAGGCGGCGGTAGGCTCCGCTGCCCTGGACCAATAAGAGGAAGAGCCCCGGGACAAAACACTAAAAAAATCAAATGCGATTTTTTCTTAACGTGTTTTGTCCCGGGGCTCGTTTAAGTATGCCCGCTGGCGCGGGCGGGCGGACGGTCAGACCCATTCTTCCAAAATCACTCCAATCCAAAACAACGAAAAAACGCTGCTCCAAAAGCTGAAGGAGCAGCGTTTTTTCGTGAATCTGGGAAACCAATAATTTAGAGGCTGAAACCGCACAACTTTGTCGATGGAACGTCCTTCTATTTTGCAACAGCCCCTTTTTTATGACTTCTGCCCGCCGATGAAGCGTTCGAGGTTGCGCAGAACCTCCCGCAGGTCGATGGGTTTTGTGATATGGGCATTCATGCCGCAGGCAAGACACTTCTGGATATCCTCGGCGAAGGCGTCGGCGGTCATGGCGATGATGGGCAGTTCGTGGTCCGGCCGGTCCATCCCGCGGATGGCGGCGGCCGCCTCGTAGCCGTTCATCACCGGCATCCGCAGATCCATCAGCACCGCCTGATAGTAGCCCACCGGCGACGCGGCGAACTTGTCGGCGCAGATCCGGCCATTCTCGGCCCAGTCCAGTTCCAGACCCGCCGCCGAGAGCAGTTCGTTTGCGATCTCCCAATTCAGGTCGTTGTCCTCGGCCAGCAGCACCCGCACCCCGGTAAGGTCCACCGTAAAGGAGGCGGGGGCGGGTTCTTCCGCAGTCTTTTCCGGCCCCACATAGGAACGCAGCCCGTAGTACAGGGCAGATTTGAACAGCGGCTTTGCAATAAAGCCGGTGATGCCGGCAGCCCGGGCTTTTTCTTCCAGATCGCCCCAGTCGTAGGCCGAAGCCAGCAAAATCGGGATCTCGTCCCCGACGCACCGGCGAATGCGCTGGGCCGTTTCCAGACCATCCATGCCGGGCATCTGCCAATCCAGCAGCACCACCTGGTATCCCTCGTGGCGGGCGTGATGCTCGGAGGCCATCCGCACCGCCTCATCCCCGCTGAGGGCCCACTCGGCCTGGATGCCCAGCTCCTTGAGGGAATGCACCGCGCTGCGGCAGAGCTCCTCATCGTCATCCACCACCAGCATCCGCCAATCCGGCAGCTGCATCTGCTCCTCGGTCACCTCCACCTTTTCCAGGTCCAGGGTCACATGGAATTCGCTTCCCTCTCCCTGCTTGCTGCGGACCTGAATGCTGCCTCCCATGGTGTCCACGATGTATTTGGTAATGGCCATGCCCAGGCCGGTACCCTCGATCTTGTGGACCCGGGTACTGTCCTCCCGGGCGAAGGAGTCAAAGATCTTTTTCTGGAACTCCTCGCTCATGCCGATGCCGGTATCCCGGACAATAAAGTGGGTGCGGACAAAGCGTTCTCCCTTCGGCGAGGACTCCTGCGAGAGGACCACATAAATCGACCCGCCCGAAGGGGTAAACTTGAGAGCGTTGGACAAAAGATTCAAAAGCACCTGGTTCAGCCGTACCCCGTCACAGAGCACATCCTCGGCCAGCACGTTCTTGATGGCGATGTTGAACCGCTGCTTTTTGGTTTCCACCTGGGGCCGCACGATGTTCACCACCGTTTCGGTGGTCTCCCGCAGGGAGAGCCGGTCCATGTTGAGGGTCAGCTTGCCGCTCTCGATCTTGGACATGTCCAAAACGTCGTTGATGAGGCCCAGCAGGTGCTTGCTGGACAGCGAAATTTTGCGCAGGCAGCTGCGGATCTCCTCCGGATTGTCGATGTGGTTTTCCGCAATGGCGGTCATTCCCACGATGGCGTTCATGGGGGTGCGGATGTCGTGGCTCATGTTGGACAAAAATTCGCTCTTGGCCCGGTTTGCGTGCTCGGCCTCCCGCCGGGCCTGCTCCAGCGCCTTCACCTGGCGGCGGGTCAGCCGGAAGTAGCACAGATACACCGCCAGCAGATTGCAGACCATCAGCCCGCTGACCGCCATAGTGGCCGCCGAGCGGCGGGCTCCCAGATCGTTGAGGGTCTCATCCAGGCTGCCCTGGGGAAGAATGTTGATGAGATACCAGTCCGACCGGGGCAGCGGAGTACAATAGATGTGACGGCGCTCTCCCTCGGCGATGACGGTACAGGCATAGGACTTTCCTGCCTGCATAGCGGCTTTGAGGCTTTCCAGCATCTTTTCCGGGGTCTGTCCCTCGGCAGCCGAGACCAGCTGCAGCATCCGCTCAAAGTAGGTGGTCCAGGGGCCTTCCAGGTTGCGCAGCAGGTATTCACCGTCCTGGTCGATGACGTGAGAGTAGATCAGCGCCTCGTCTTTTCCCAGGGACATGGCCTGATTGATGTACTCCATGGGCACCCCGGCCACCAGCACCGTACTTTGGCTGCCGTCCTCCATGGGGTAGACCGCCGGGACCCCCAGCATCAGCAGCCGCTCGCCGCCCGCCGTGGTGCCTGAGCCAAGGCGCTCCGAGCTGCTGCCGAACTCTTCCAGAAAATTCTCTGAATCCTTGATGGTGACCGGTTCGCCGTAGAGCACCGTTTCCCCGCCGGGTCCATAGAAGGCAAGATAGGCAAGGCCCTGAGCCTCGGCCGCCTGGGCCAGCCTCTCCTCTGCCTCCTCGCTGCGGGACAGACGCCCCGGAGGAACCAGTTCCAGAATTCCTTCCAGCTGGCTGGAATACAGCTCGGCGATGGAGTTAAAATGCAGCTGCATCTGGCGGCCCATCTCCTCCATGTAGATGTCCCCCACCGCATCAATGGCCTTCTCGCCCTGGCCGCCCATGCAGCCGCTCATCCAAACCAGCAGCAGAACACAGACCGCCAGGATCTCCACCAGACTGAACTTCAGAAAACGGCTGGGGTCCTCGGTCAGCCACCGTATCCCCTGCCCCAAACGGTGCAGCAGGCCCACCCGGGCGGGCTGCGCCGCGCTGGAAGTTTGCAAGGTGCGATTCATAGCACTCCCTCTTTCTCCTGGGCCTGGGGATCTCCCGCCCGGAACCTCCGGCAGGGCCGCAAATTCCCGAACAGGCCCTTGTTTCAGCTTTGTTTTTTATTATACATGAGGGTTCTTTTCGATGCAAGGGCGGGGCGATGGGGGCAAAAAGAGCCCCTCCAGAAGGAGAGGCTCTTTTTTGCCGCTTATATCTTCAGGCGGGATGCTCAGATGCCCTTAAAGGTGAAGGTGAACTCCATGGGCTTCGTGACATCCGGGATGTACTCCTCCAGCACCGGCGCGCCCCAGCTGTCGTCGCCGCCGACGCCCATCTGCACGCCGATGGCCCGCACCACCGTGTAGTGCACCTCGGGCAGCTCGTAGGGATGGCGGGCGTTCTCCATCTCGTGGGGGGTGTAGGGCAGAGCCGAGAAGGTCATGGGCTGATCCGCTGTGAAGAGCATGCCCCGGCCCTTGCGGTCGGTGATCTTGGCCCAGCGCACGCCGGTCTTGGCGCCGCACTCCTGGGGCACCAGGTACTGGGCCATGTTGTCCGCCACCATGTTCTGATAGATGCCCAGCTTTGCGCCCTCCTGGCGGTCCCAGTAGGTCTCGCTGGGGCCGTTGCCGTACCACTCCAGCCGGTCGTAATCGGCGTTGAACTTGAAGATCACGCCGAACTCCGGCATGGCGGGCAGACCCTCCACCGGGTCATAGTGCAGGGTGGTCTGGATGCGGCCGTCCCCAAACACCCGATAGGTCAGGGTGCACTGGGCGGCGGGGGTGGTCTGGAGGTTGTACAGGTAGGTCACCACCACGCTGTCCTCCAGAACTTCGTGCACCGGATTCAAGTAGGTGGTGGTTCCGGTGGGGTTGGGGATGGGCTTGCCCACGCCCTTGGTGGTGGCGTAGAGGCTGGCCAGCTTCCACTGGCCCCGCAGGCCCGCCATGTTGTTGCCCATGTCGTTGTCGATGGGCGCACGCCAGAAGTTGGGGCGGGGGATCTCCTCGATCATCTCCTTGCCCGCATAGCGGTAGGAGGTCAGGCCGCCGTTGAGGTCCGAGAAGAGCACATCAAAGTTTGCGCCCCGGACCCCGATGTTGTGGGTGCCCTGGGTCACCACGAAGGGAGCTTTTTCCGCCTTGGCGGGGGCGTCGATCTTGGCGATCACTCCCTGGCCGAAAGCCACCTCGTGGCCGGCCTTGGCCCAGAGGGTATCCGCCTTGAGCCGGAAGCTGATGGTCAGTGCATACTCGCCGGGCTTTTCGGGCAGCTCCAGCGGCAGCGGGAAGTCCTGCTTGCTCTCAGGGGCCACCGCCACCGGGTCCAGCTTCCATTCCCGCACCAGGACGCCGTCCTTGTGCAGCAGGGCGAAGCAGTCGAACGCATCGGTGGAGACGAAGAGGTTCTTGTTCCAGACCCGGAAGGCTGCCGCATCCACCTCGACGCTGATGTTCTGGTAGCAGAACTTCACCTCCTGCATCTTGGGAGAGGGGGTGCGGTCGCCGCCGTAGGCGATGCCGTTGCCGCTGAAGTTGTAGTCGGTGGGACGCTCGCCGCAGTCGCCGCCGTAGGCCTGGAACCACTTGCCGTACCGGTCCTTCTTAAAGATGGACTGGTCGATGTAGTCCCAGATAAAGCCGCCCTGGTAGCCGGAATTTTCCCGGTCTGCCAGCTCGGTGTACTTGCTCAGGCCGCCGCAGGAGTTGCCCATGGCGTGGGAGTACTCGCAGTTGACGAAGGGGCGCACATCTCCCTGAGCCAGATAGGCCTCGATGTCCGCCACCTTGGCGTACATGCGGCTCTCCATATCGGTGGTCTGGGGATAGCGGGGGTCCCAGAACACGCCCTCATAGTGGACAAGGCGGGTGTCGTCCAGCTTGTGGAGCATCTGAGACATCTCGTACATGGTCTCACCGCCGAAGGACTCGTTGCCCAGGCTCCAGATGATGACCGCGGGGTGGTTCTTGTCCCGCTGATAGGTGGAGTTCATGCGGTCCAGCAGCATGTCCTTCCACTCGGGCTTGCCGTCCGGCAGCAGGAAGTCCTTGCCCCGGACCCCCAGGTTGTAGGCATCCCAGGTGCCGTGGGTCTCCTGGTTGTTCTCGGCAATCATGTACAGGCCGTACTTGTCGCACAGCTCATAGACCGGGTCCTGGTTCTGGTAATGGCTGGTGCGCAGGGCGTTGATGTTGTTGAGCTTCATGGTGCGGATGTCCAGCTCCAGCTCCTCATAGGTGCAGGCACGGCCGGACACGGCGCTGAACTCGTGGCGGTTGACTCCCTTGAAGACGATGCGCTTGCCGTTGATAAGCATGCGATTCGACTTCATCTCGAACTTGCGGAAGCCCACATTTTCGCTCCGCCACTCCACCGGCTGGCCCTCTGCATCGCAGAGAGCGATCTCCAGCTGATAGAGGTTCGGCTCCTCGGCGCTCCAAAGGGCCGGGGCCTCCACGGTGCGGCGGAAGCGGGTGGTGCCTGCGAGCTTTACGGTCTCGCTGAACACCTCGCCCTCTGCCCCCCGGAGGGTGAGTTTTGCGCTGCCCTCGCCGGCGGTGACCAGGGTCACATCCAGATCCGACTTTGTGAAGTCCTGACCCTCAAACAGAGTGCGGACGGTCAGGTCCTCCAGATGAACGGCGGGAATGGCGTAGAGCCAGACGCTGCGGAAGATGCCCGAAAAGCGGTAGAAGTCCTGGTCCTCGCACCAGCTGGAGGAGGTCCACTTAAAGACCTGGGCCGCCAGTTTGTTGACGCCGGGCTTCAAGTAGGGGGTCAGGTCGAAGGCATGGGCCGAGAAGCTGTCCTCGGTGTAGCCCACATAGCTGCCGTTGAGCCAGAGGGCCATGCCGCTCTCCACGCCCTCGAACTCAATATGCAGGGGCTTTGCCTGCATGGCCTCGGGCAGCTCGAAATACTTGACATAGCTGGCCACGGGGTTGAACCGCACCGGGATCTGGCCCTGCTTGACATCCTCGCGGCCGTCCCAGGGATACTGGGTGTTGGCGTACTGGGGCGCGTCGTAGCCCTCCATCTGGATGTGAGCCGGAACATGGATCTGATCCCAGCAGGTGCAGTCGTAGTCCTCCTTCTCAAAGCCGGGAATGGCGCTGGCGTAGTTTTTGGCGTAGGAGAAGTACCACAGCCCGTCCAGCTTGAGGGCCAGCGAGCTCTCCCCCGCCTGCATCTCGGCCTGGGTGGAATAATACTTGCCGCTGGCGTGAGCGGGCAGACGGTTCTCGGCATAGAAGGTGGGGTCTTTTACCTTGGCGTAATCAAATGCAGCCATGATTTACTACCTCGTTTTCCAAACGTTTTTCAAAAAAAACTCTCCTTCTGCCCTGGGGCGGATGCCCCAGGGCAAGAACCCGGCAGGCGTTCCGGTCGGGGTCCAGAAGGAGAGAAAGGGTTCGAGCTTGCCCTCAGAAAAGGGCCGCGGGGATTACTTCACCGCGCCGGTGATGCCTTCTGCGAACTGCTTCTGCAGGATGAAGAAGACGATCATGGTGGGGATGGAGCAGAACAGAACGCCCATCATCAAAACGCCGTAGTCGATGCTGTAACCAGCCGAGAGGTTGGCAATCAGCATGGGCATGGTCTGAGCGTCTTTCTGGTTCAGGACGACCTTCGGCCACAGGTAGGCGTTCCAGGCGTTCATGAAGGTGATGACCGCCGCAGCGGCGTAGGTGGACTTCATGATGGGAACGTACATGCGGAAGAAGATGCCGATCTCGCTCAGGCCGTCGATGCGGGCCGGCTGCATCAGATCCAGCGGGAAGTTGCGGGAGTTCTGACGGAACATCATGATGAGGAAGGGGGTGGACAGGCTGGGCAGGATGAAGCCCCAGACGCTGTTGAGCAGCTTGAGACTGGAGATCATCTTGTACAGGGGAATCATGGTGGCAACCTGGGGAACCATCATGGCCAGCAGCAGGATACCGAAGACCCGGTCCTTGCCCTTGTCGTGGTACAGCTCAAAGCCGAAGCCGGCCAGCGAGCAGATGAACAGAGAGGCCACGGTCTGGACCACCGCATAGATGGCCGAGTTCTTCATGGCGCCCCAGAGGTTCTGCTGGGTGATGAGGTTCTTGAAGTTTTCCAGCGCATAGGAGCCGAACATGATCTTGCCCCGGGCCACATCCAGCGAAGTATTGGTGGCTGCCGAGATCATCCACAACAGCGGGAAGACCGACAGGAACGCGACGATGATCAGGAAGATGTAGGCCGGAATCAGCCGGCGCTGAATGGAAGAGCGGTTGACCTTATCGGTCTTTGCGGGAGCTTCGATGGTCTTAGTCACGCTTGTCACCTACCTTCATGTTGATAAAGGAGAGCACTGCCACCATCACAAAGATGATGAAGGACAGAGCCGAGGCATAGCCGAAGTTCGCAACGCCCTGGCCGAAGGAGTTGTTGTAGATGTAGTGGGACATGGTGATGGTGGAGTTGGCCGGGCCGCCGCTGGTCAGGTTGACCGACTCGTCGAACAGCTGCAGGGTACCGTTGATGGACATGATGGCGGTCATGACGATGGTGGGCCGCAGCAGGGGCACCGTGATCTTCCAGAAGGTCTGCCAGCCGGAAGCGCCGTCGATCTTGGCAGCTTCGTACACCGAGTAGTCGATGTTCTGCAGGCCCGCCAGGAAGAAGACCATGTTGTAGCCGGTCCAGCGCCAGATCAGAGCGATGATAATGATGATCTTTGCGCTGGTGGGGTTGCCTAAGAAGTTGTAGTTTGTCTCCAGGATGCCCAGGTTCACCAGGATGGTGTTTACAAGGCCCTCGGTGGCGAACAGGGACTTGAAGATCAGGGAGTAGGAGACCAGCGAGGTGGCGCAGGGCAGGAACACGCAGGTGCGGAAGAAGCCCTTGAACTTCAGATCGTGGTTGTTCAGCAGCTGGGCCAGCAGCATGGCCAGCACCAGCATGATGGGCACCTCAATGATAAGGTACAGGAAGGTATTGACCATCGACCGCTGGAACAGCTGGTCGTTGAGCATACGGGTGTAGTTGTAGAAGATGGGTTCCGCCCACTGCATGTTGGCGCTGGAGCCGGTCTTCAGAGAGGTAATCACCGCATTGATGATGGG
>CALXGY010000106.1 GCA_944387955.1 uncultured Faecalibacterium sp.
GCGCCTCCGGCGGGCACTGGACAGCGCATGGAACCATGTGAAACATGGGGCTGCGGTAAAACATTTGCTCCTCACGGCCGGTATAGATCTGACCGGTGAGCATCCAGTGGAGCAGCCGGCCGGCGGAATACAGGTCTGCCGCCGGGCCAAGCCGCAGGGCGCCGCCCTGTAGATCCCATAGTTCTGGGGCGGCAAAGCCGCTGGTAGTGTACACCGCGCTGTCCCCCACCGGGGCGGTGAGGCCGTCCGATTCCAGTTTGCGGGCGGTGCCAAAGTCCAGCAGGCAGCCATGGCCCAGCTCCCCGTGGGCCAGATCGGCATCCAGGAAAAACAGGTTGTGGCTCTGGATGTCCCCATGGAGGTAGCCCGCCCGGTGAACTGCCCCGATGGCCTGGACTACTTCCTTAAAGATGCGGAACACTGTATAAGCAGAGGGGAGCCCTCCGGTACGCAGGGGATAGCGCCTGCCGCCGGCGGTGGGCTCCTGTCGGCAGTCCGCCAGGATGTCGTCCAGGAACAGGCCCCGGCTGTTTTGCTGCTCCATGACCAGGAAAAGAGGCACCTTCGGGTCAAAATCCCCTGCCGCGGCACGGTAAGAGACCCCGCCGGTGGTGATTTCCTCCGCCGCCAGAAGGTCAAAGATCAGTACCGCATGGCTGGTGCTGTTGCTCACCTGCTGGCTGACGGCTGTTTCCTGCTGAAAATCAGCCCGGGCCTGTTCCAGCAGAACAGCGGCCTGTTCCGAGGCGCAGCTCACCGGTTGGACGGCTCCATTTTGCCGGGCCCAGGTGACCCCCTGGGCAGTATACCCTGCGGCAGGGAAACTCTCTTTCAGCACATACTGGAGGTCGCTGCCTTCTCTTTGGGCGGGGTAGACGACGCCGCTGCCGCCGATGCCCACCTCACCGGGGAGGATGGTATAGATTTTCCCGCCGGCGGTAACGATCCGGTCTCCGGGCTGGAGAATCTGTTTTTTGCGTTCATCTGCTCGATTAATATCCATGACAGCCATCCTCCTGCTAGTTTATGATAATATAAATATAACATAAAAGTCGAAAGGGAAAAAGATCTTTTAAGGGTTTATTTTGTCAGCGTTTATTGATAAGAAAACGCTATAGGTTTACAGAAACAATCATTGCAGGCTTTTAAATTCTATGTGAGAGATCGATGTTGTTTTTCTGATTTGAAGGCCGCCCGCCGGTGGAAAAAGATGCCGGTGGTGCTGAAAGTGGATGCAGCCGCCATGGCAGAGGACGGATTCTCCTTTGGCGTGTCGGAAAACGGGGTGTGGTGCGTGGAAAAAGTGCCCATCGGTTATCTGACAGGGGTGCTCTACGGCCCCTCGCCGGAGTGTCTGGAAAGCGAAACAGAAACATAAAAAAGCGGCGTCTGATCTTTGAAAAGTCAGGCGCCGCTTTCTGCTGCGGGGTGTAGGAATGTTCAGCTGGCCCGGCGGGGGCCGGGGCTGTCAGGGTTGGGGGCCATGTTCTTCCAGGTCGGCTCGGCGGTTGTACTCTGCCTCTTTTTCGCTGTCGCCCGGCTCGCCACAACGTATTCCAGGCGATACCGACGCAGCTGCAACTTGAAGCCAGATCGGGGTGGTCGGGCGGCGGCACCTTTCTCCGGAAGAAAAGAACCCTTTAGCAAAAGATCAGCTGCTTTCAGCTGCCTCTAGAAATCTTCTGTTTCATCCCAGTGACTGTCGGCCAGATAGGGGTGGTGGGGTGAGAGAGCTTTTTCCCGGATGTCAAAGGCTTTCTGGAAGAATTCAGTCTCTTTTTGATCATTCCCCAATGCACCCCAGGCTGTACCAATATTGTCGTAGCTGTCAGCCAGATGGGGGTGGTCGGAGGGGAGAACCTTTTCCAGAATGGCAAGGGCTTTCTGGAAGAATTGCAGCTCTTTTTGGTAATTTCCCAATGCACCCCAGGCTGCACCGATATTGTTGTAGCTGGCAGCCAGATTGGGGTGGTCGGGGGGAAGAACCTTTTCCAAAATGGCGAGGGCTTTTTGATTATATTCCAGTTCTTTTTGGAAATCTCCCAATGCACCCCAGGCTGCACCCACATTGTTGTAGCTGACGGCCAGATCGAGGTGGTCGAGCGGGAGGATTTTTTTCCGGATGATGAGGGCTTTCTGGAAGAATTGCAGCTCTTTCTGGAAATCTCCCAATGCACCCCAGGCTGCACCCACATTGTTGTAGCTGACAGCCAGATCGGGGTGATCGGGCGGGAGAATCTTTTCCCGGATGGCGAGGGCTTTCTGAAGAAACTCCAACTCCTTGTGATGGTCTTCCAATACGCCCCAGAGACTGCCGATATTGTTGTAACTGGCAGCCAGATCGGGGTGGTCGGGGGGGAGGGTGCTCTCCAGGAGGCGCATGGTTTTTTGATAGAATGCCAGCGCTTTGGCGGGAGCCTCCGGTGCATTCTGGCGGAGAGAAAGTTGGCCATCATACGGGAAGATACCGCCGAGATTGTCGTAACAGACAACATCGTTGTCCTCTATGGTTTCATCAAAACCAAAACTTTGGGACGGCGGGAGAAGCTCTTCCACATAGAAATCTTCCGACGGGGCCTCTGCTTCGGCGGTGCGCAGGCCTTGTTCCTGCCATACTGCCGCCGCTGTTTGAAACTTTTGATAGTCCTTGATAAGATGGGGGTGGTCGGACGGCAGGTGTTTCTGATGAATGGAAAGAGATTTTTGGTAAAAATCGAATTCTTTGTCAAGATTGCCTGCGCTGGCGGCGGCGTCCCCCAGTTCACTGAACAGAAAACCGCTTTCGTTCCAAAGAAAGTCCTGCTGTGCCTGGTCGATGGGGAGAAAGCGTGCAGCCCTGAGGAAGGCCTCGGCCAGCTGTTCCAAACGCCGGACATTGGCCTGATCGGGCGTGTGGTGGCTGTACAGCGCATCCAGAAAAGATTTGCAGTTTGTGCCGTCGGGATACATTTCGTTCCAGATGACCTCCCGCACTAGGGGGTGCATAGTGAGAAGGCGGATTTCGCCCTGGCTCTCCTGAATCCAGCCTAGAGTGATCAGCTTGTCCAGAGATTCGGCGGCGTCCTCTGGCTCGCAGTCCAGGAACAAGGCGCTGTCCATCCCCACATCCGGAATCAAAAATGTGTGGCGCAGTAGCTGGCGTTCCATTTCACTCAGGCCGCTGCAATCAAAGAGGATCTGGAGGTGCTGATAGATCCGCTCTTTTTCGCCGGTGCCGGCCCGGGTGCGGTCCTTGGAGCTGGAAATCCGCACATCTTTTTCCCGGTTCAGGCCGCCCGGTGTGTTCAGCCGCGCCAGCAGGGTGTCCGCCGTCATCCGGCGGTCGGCTTTGAGCATCCGGGCCATCAGCTCCACCGCTAGGGTGTGGCCGTTGACCGCGTCGATCAAAGCGTCCAGCGCCTCATCCGGCGCCTTGCAAAACTGCCTCATGACGGTTCGCAGCTCCTCCTTGGACAGGGTTCCCACCTGAACCTGCCCCTCCTGTTCGGTGCGGGTGGTCAGCATCAGGCGGATGGGCAGGGCCAGCAGTTTTTTGTAGGATTCCTCTGCCGTCAGGTGGTCAAAATCCTGGTCCGGTTGGTCCACGTTGTCGATGATCAGCAGGTCATTCGGGCCGTATTGTCCCAGCAGGCCCAGAACATCATGTAAGACTTGATTCTGTCCTTTAAGCGCATGGGTGTTATGATCTCGTTTGTCATAGTCGCTGAAAGCGTCTGCTACAGGCCCGGTGAGGGTATTCAGAAAGCTGCCGGCAAACCGCACAAAGAAAACGTTTCCTTGCCCGGCCGCCCGGTACTGGCTGCCATATTCGATGGCCAGCTCGGTCTTGCCCAGGCCGCCAAAGCCCCAGAGGATGACTGGTTTTTGGCCGGCAGCAAGCAGATCGCCGATCTGCTTGCACTCTGCTCTACGACCCACAAACGCTCCCTGGGCCAGGGGGGACAGATCCAGTCCCAGCCGGTTTTTGGCGGAGCACAGCAGGGCCAGAATCTGTTGCACACTGGGGGCATCCTGGCCATAC
>CALXGY010000107.1 GCA_944387955.1 uncultured Faecalibacterium sp.
CACGCTGTCCCGGATGTGGAGGTGGCAGGAGCAGTATTCAATCTGGCTGGCGTGGGCAAGGTGCTGGACGCAGGCCTGCGCACCGCCGACAACATGAGCGAGGGCTGCACCTGCCTTAGCTGCTCCGGCATGGGCGACGCCATCCTCGAGGCTCTGGGCTGATTTTTATAGGGCAAAAGAGACCTTTCCTCTCGGGGAAAGGTCTCTTTTTATCCTCGGTTTTCTCCAGCAATTTCCCTACACAAAAAATGCCTTTGATTTTCGGCACCCTGCGCATCGGGTGCAGAATTGCATTCCCCGGCCCTTTGGTTTATTATAAAAAAGGAAGGGGAGACTTTTTCGGATTCCCCGAACCGATAAGAGAGGAAAGAATAGGGAGGTAATACCAATGAGCGTTTTCCGCGAGGATTTCCTGTGGGGCGGCGCATGTGCGGCCAACCAGTTCGAGGGCGCATGGGATGTGGACGGCAAGGGGGCCAGCGTCCCCGATATGTGCACCAACGGCAGCCACACCAGCCCCAAGTGGATCACCACCGCCATCCGCCCCGACCGGCTCTACCCCAGCCACGAGGCCATCGACTTCTACCATCACTATGAGGAGGACATCGCCCTCTTCGCCGAGATGGGCTTCAAGTGCTTCCGCACCTCCATCAACTGGACCCGCATCTTCCCCACCGGCATGGAGGCCGAGCCCAATGAGAAGGGCCTGGAGTTCTACGACAAGGTCTTTGCCTGCTGCAAAAAGTACGGCATCGAGCCGCTGGTGACCATCAGCCACTACGAGCTGCCCTACGCCCTGGTGGAGAAGTACAACGGCTGGTACAGCAGGGAGCTGATCGACCTGTACATGAACTACTGCAAGGTCATCTTTGAGCGGTACAAGGACAAGGTCAAATACTGGCTGACCTTCAACGAGATCAACACCGGCACCATGCCGCTGGGCGCCATCCTGAACACCGGCACGGTCCAGGGCTACGAGGGCCCGGTCTCCCAGGTGCCGGACAACAAGCAGGAGCGGTACCAGGCCCTGCACCACATGTTCGTCGCCAGCGCCGAGGCGGTGGCCTATGCCCACGAGCACTATCCCCAGTTCCAGATGGGCTGCATGATCTGCTTTGTCACCAGCTACGCCTCCACCTGTGACCCGGACGACGTGGTGGCCAACCAGCGCCAGATGCAGATGATGAACTGGTTCTGCTCGGACATCCATGTCCGGGGCGAATATCCCTACTACGCAAAGCGGTTCTTTGAGGAGAACGGCATCGAGATCAAGGCCGAGCCCGGCGACGCCGAGATCCTCAAGAAGGGCACGGTGGATTTCTACACCTTCTCCTACTACATGTCCAACTGCATCACCACCCACACCGACGGCGAGAAGGGGGACGGCAACATCATCACCGGCTTCAAGAACCCCTACCTCAAGTCCTCGGACTGGGGCTGGCAGATCGATCCCAAGGGCCTGCGCTACACCCTCAACGAGATCTACGGCCGCTACGGCATCCCCATGATGATCGTGGAGAACGGCCTGGGCGCTTACGATGTCAAGGGCGAGGACGGCAAGATCCACGACTCCTACCGCATCGACTACCTGCGCCAGCACATCGAGCAGATGGCCGAGGCGGTGAAGGACGGCGTGGACCTGATGGGCTACACCCCCTGGGGCTGCATCGACCTGGTCTCCGCCTCCACCGGCGAGATGGCCAAGCGTTACGGCTTCATCTATGTCAACAAGTTTGACGACGGCACCGGCGATCTGAGCCGGGAGCGCAAAGACTCGTTCTACTGGTACAAGAAGGTCATCGCCTCGAACGGCGAGGATCTCGGCTGATTTTTCCGCACAAAAAGCGCCCCTCCTGCCCAAAACAGGAGGGGCGCATTTTTTCTCTTTACTTGCTGAGGATCTTCACCGGGTCGAGGTACTTGTCCTCATCCAGGATTTCCAGGTGCACATGGGGTTCCAGCGAGCTCTCGCAGCCCACGGTGCCCACCTGGCCCAGGGGCTGGGCCACCTCTACCTTGTCCCCTTCCTTCACCTGGGGGTCGGCCACGCCGCAGACCCGCCAGAGACGGCCTTCTTCGTCCCGGATGGCCACCACCGGGCCCCAGTTGCCGTCCACCGTCACCTGCTCCACCTCACCGGCTGCGGGGGCAACCACCTGTTCCCCCTCCTCGGCGGCAAAGTCGGCGCCGTTGTGGGTGCGCCAGTCTCCCAGCGTCTCGCTGTACACCAGCTCATCCCCGCTGTATCCAGCCAGCACACGGCCGGTAACCGGCGGCGTATAGACAAGCGGCGCTAACACGCTGGCAGCGGAGGAGGAAGTTTGCAGTTCGGAGGGCTCGAGCACCGAGCCAGACCCAGCCGAGGAAGAGGAGGACCCGGCGGAGGGTCCAGGGGTCGAGGGGGAGGCCGAGGACTCGGGCACTCCCTGCTGCTCTTTTGCAGCCTCTGCGGTTTCCTGCTGCCATGCTTCTGCCTCCTCATTTTCCTCGATGCCGGGGTCGGTCTCCGCCCCGGTGAGCGGCGCGGTCTGTTCCCCGCGCAGATCCTCTTCCATCCGGCTGCGCAGGGTGCGCACGGCCCAGATCCCGGTCACCGCCGCTGCCAGCACACAGGCCGCCAGGGCCAGCGCGAACCCCCGGCCCCGCAAAAAGTTTGTGAATCGCTCCATCGTTCGTTTCTCCCATCTGTTTGTATCGTCCCGGTATCGGGTTTCGCTTGCTGAAGATAGTGTGCGGCAGCTTTGGGAGGTTTATTCACCCGAGAGAGGCCCTTCTCGGTTTTTTTGCCCCGCCTTGCGGATGGACGCAAAAGGGGCCGCTGCAATGCTCGCGCATCGCAGCGGCCCGGAGACCTTCTTTTTATTGTTCTGCCAGATACCGGCCCAGATCGCGGCCCAGCGTCAGGCACATGCCGATGCTCACACCCGGGATCGGGGTGATGTACTCCGGCCCAAAGCGCATGCCGCAGGTATTGCCGGAAGCATACAGGCCCTCAATGGGCTGGTAGTTCTCGTCCAGAACCTGCTGCTGATTGGTGGTCACAAAGCCGCCGGTGGTCACCAGCGCAAAGCCCAGAGACGGGGTGGTAACATGGGCGTAGAACGGCGCCTGAGCCACCGCGTTCATGAAGCGGGGGTCCTTGCCGAAGTCGGTGTCCGCACCGGAGGCGCACAGCTCGTTGTAATGGCTGACGGTCTGGGCAAAGACCTCCGGGTCCACCCCGATGCACTGGGCCAGCTCCTCAATGGTATCGGCGCAGTACCAGCCGTTGGCCCCGGCCGCGCCCGCCTCCCGGGCGGCGGTGAAGTTTGCCTTCATCGCCTCTACGGTCTCGGGCATATCGTATTCAAAGCCCTGATGGCCGGGGAAGCCCCGGAGGATCTGGGTCTCGTAGGTGCTGTCGTACACCGAGGTGATGTTGCCGCGCTTGGCACGGGCCATAAAGAAGCCGTTCAGTTCGGGGCCTGCAAAGGCCTCGTTCTGGAATCTCTCGCCCTTCTCGTCCACCCACAGAGGACCGGGGATGTAGTCGGGTACGGTCATGGAGTCGAAGTTCATGGTGGAGATCTCCCCTTCCAGACGGCCGCCGGCCCACACGCCCATCTGAATGGCGGAGCCGTCCCGGCCGAAGGGAGCGTTGAAGCCCTCCTCGCTGGTGAACATCCGGCTGATGGAAGGCAGCAGGTCCTCCATCATCTCTTTATTGCCGCCAAAGCCGCCGCCGGCCAGCACTACGCCCTTGGCTGCATTGATCTTGATGTAAGCGCCTTCGCTGTCCTGGGCGATGAGGCCGGTAACCTTGCCCTCCTCCTGGACCAGCTGAACGCCCCGGGTGCCGAACAGCACCTGGACCTTGTCGCCGTAATGGGCCTCGGCATATTCCAGCACGTCCCAGCTCAGGTCCTTGAGTTCCAGCTCGCCGGGAGTGTTGTTGTTCTTCTGGCCTGCGGCTGCATTGTTCCAGGCGTTTTCCCACCATTCCACCGTGCCGGTGTAGTAGTGCAGGCCGTTGTTCAGCTGGTGGATGGTGTATTCATTGTCCGGCCAGAACTGGATGCGGGTCTTCTCGATGATGGCAGGGTCCACCATGCTCATCCACCAGTCCACCGTGGAGCCGCTGTTCTTGGCAAATTCCATCACCAGCGCAGGATTGGCCTTGTTGTGGGACTGCAGCATCCAGTTGTTGAGGAATTCCACCTCGTCCACATGAGGCACGCCGTGGCTGGCCAGATACTCCGAATTGATATGGCCGATGTCGTGGCCCACCGTCCACCAGCTGTCCCGGGGCATGGCCTCCACCGCAATGGCGGTGGCCCCCTGCTCACCCAGAGAGGTCAGGCAGGAAAGACCGGCATATCCCAGGCCGACAATGGCCACATCCACATCGTAGGTCTGAGCGATCTCGCTGTCGGGGATGGGGTCGGGCGCGGTGCGCCAGCTGGTTTTTTCCTCCACAGCGGAGCCGACGCTTACCGCCGTGCCGCCCATGGCCTGGGTGATGCAGTCGTTCATGCACTGCTTGACCGCATCTCCTGTAACGGTGGCCCCAGACACTCCGTCGATGGTGCTGTTCTGAGCCTCCAGCAGCTGCCGGATCAGCTCATCCTTGGCTGCCTGGCCGATGCTCTCGGTCTCGCTGGACAGATCCAGTTCAATGTCGGTGATGGCATCGGCGCTGAAGGTAGCCTTCATGGTAATCTCGCCCATACCGGTGGCAGAGGCGGTATAGGTGCCGGGGGTGTACTTGCCGGCCGCAGAAGATGCAGCCGTCGTAGAGCCGGAGGACTGGCAGGCGGCCAGCGCACCGGCGGTGAGGCCGCTCATAGCGGTAGCCGCTGCGATCTTCAAAAAGCCTTTGCGGGAAATCTTTTTCATAATCTGTGTCCTTTTCTTCAAGCCTCTAGGATGTTTTGGGAGCTCCTTCTTTCTCGTTAATCTTATCACAAACAAAGACTCTTGCAAAATACATTTTTATACTTATACTTAGAAGCAAAAGTTATTACACGGAGGGAAACCGCATGACCATCCAGCAGCTGAAATACTTCGTATCTGTGGCAGATCATCTGAATTTTTCCCGTGCAGCCGAGGAGAACTACGTTTCCCAAACGGCGGTCAGTCAGCAGATTCAATTATTAGAGCAGGACATCGGGACCCCGCTGTTCCAGCGCAGCCGCCGCTGGGTGCGCCTGACCAGAGCCGGAACCGTTTACTATGAATACGCCCGGCAGATCCTCGCTTTGGCGGATCTTGCCGCCGAAAAGGCCCGTGCCGTAGGCAGCGCCGCAGAGCAAAAACTCACCGTCGGCGTTATGCGGGGGCTGGAAAACATCCCTTTTGTGGAACAGCTGATCGGTCTTCAGTCCTCAAACCCCGGTCTGGAGCTGCGGCTGGTCCCCGGCACCTACAAAGAGCTGCAGGACCGGCTGAAGGCTGGTGAGCTGGATTTCGTCGTCGTTACCGAGCTGTACGCTGTACAGGAGTACACCGGTTGCCGGCAGTATTGCGTAGGGCAGGCCGCTCATTATGCTGTGGTCAACCGCCAAAGTCATCTGGCCCGCTTTGACTCCATCAATAACGCCCAGCTGACCGGGGAGACCTTCTGCACCGTACCTCTGGCCAAGGATTCCTGGAATCTGTTTTCCCATACGCTGGAGGAAAAGGGGCTGCACACCCAGCGGCTGGTGTTTCGGGACTCACTGGAGGCGGTGGCCTTTGAGATCGCCTTTCACGGCGGATACACCATCCTTGCCGAGCCGATCCTTCCTCGGCTGCCCTTCCGGAAATATCTGGTGACTCTGCCGGTGGAAAACGATCAGGTCCCCATCAATCTGGTCTGGAACAAATTCAATCCAAACCCCGCCCTGCACGCTCTGCTGGAGCAGGTCGGCGCCGAGGTCTGAACCGCACAAAGCAAAAAGGGGCCGCTGCAATGCTCACGCATCGCAGCGGCCCCTCTGGTCTGTTATTTTTATTCAGTCGCGGTTGCGGCCGTAACCCATCAGACGCACCACATACAGGAAGATGTTGATGAAGTCCAGATACAGGGTCAGAGCGCCGTAGATGGAAGCCTTTTCGGCCAGCTCGCTGTCGTAGGCGTAGTAGGAATAGATCTGCTGCAGCTTCTGGGTATCATAGGCGGTCAGCAGCATAAAGACCACCAGGCCGATGCCGCAGTAGAGGATGCTGCCCATAAAGCCGAAGCCCAGCAGCGAACCGATCAGGCTGGTGACCAGCAGAGCGATCAGGCCCATCATCAGCTTGGGGCCCCAGGAGCTCAGGTCCCGGGAGGTGGTGCGGCCGTAGAAGGCCATCAGTCCGAAATAGACTGCCGTGCTCAGGAAGGCCATCACCAGCGTTCCCAGCGAGAAGGCCAGGAAGTAGAAGCTCAGCACCATGCCGTTGAGGATGGAATAGGCGAAGAAGGCCATCCGCGCCCCACCGATGGACATATGCTGCACCCGTGCGCTGAGCACAAAGACCAGCGCCAGCTCGGCAATGGTGAGCACCAGGTACAGGGAGCTGACCAGGGACAGCAGCATCGGGCTCATGGCGGTGAACAGTGCGGTGGCAAAGGTGAGCACCAGACCGCAGGCCATCCAGCGGTAGGTCCGGGTCATATAGTCAGCAGCGGTCATGGACGGTTCCACATAGCCGCGGTCATAATTGTTGTAATCCATACGATCGTTCCTCCAATCTTATGCGAGGGCGGGGCACTTGCTCCCGCCTTACGATGATAGTATACTACATAGAAATGAACGATTCATGAAAAGGGGATAATTTATTTATGGCATTCGGTCTTTATCTGCATATTCCCTACTGTTTTTCCCGCTGCCGGTACTGCGACTTCTACGCCCGGCCCGGCGTGCGGGGGGTACCGGAGGAATATGTGGACGCACTTTTGCGGGAGCTTCGGCGGTTTGCCCCCGGCCGGCCGGAGACGGTCTATTTCGGCGGCGGCACGCCCAGCCTGCTCTCCCCGGCCCAGGCCGCCCGGCTCATCCAGGCCGCCGATCCGCTGCCCGGGGCGGAAATCACTTTGGAAGCAAACCCCGAGACGGTGGATGAAGCCTCTCTGCGGGGCTTTTTTGCGGCAGGGGTGAACCGGCTGTCCTTCGGGGTGCAGTCGGCGCGGGATGTGCAGCTGCGCACCCTGGGCCGCCCTCACTCCGCGGCCCAGGCCCGGGCCGCCTTTGCCGCCGCCCGCAAGGCCGGGTTTGAGAACATCACCGGGGACATTATGCTGGCCCTGCCTCATTACAGCCGGGAGGAGTTCGACGAGACCCTCGCCCTCATCCAAGAAGGAGGCGCCCAGCACATCTCCGCCTATCTGCTCAAGATCGAGCCGGATTCCGCCTTTGGCCGCCGCCCGCCCGAGGGGCTGCCCACCTCGGAGCAGGCCGCCGAGTTCTATCTCTATGGAGTGGAAAAGCTGGCCGCGGCGGGCTACGCCCAGTACGAAATTTCGAACTTTGCCCGCCCCGGCTATGAGGGGCGGCACAACCTGCTCTATTGGGACTGCCGGGATTATCTGGGCCTCGGCCCCGCAGCCCACTCCTGCATGGAAGGCCGCCGGTTCTATTATCTCCCGGACACCGCCGGGTTTATCCAGGGCGCAGAACCGGTCCAGGACGGGGTCTGCGACGCCGAGGATTATCTGATGCTCCAGCTGCGGCTGAAAACCGGCCTCTCTCTCTCAAAATACCGGGAGCTCTGGGGCGGCCGCTTCACACCGCGGCAGATGGATTTTCTCCGCCGGTGTGAAAAAGCCGGGTATCTGACCCTCACGCCGGACACCCTCGCCCTCACTCCCGCCGGGATGATCGTACAGAACAGCATCCTCACCGAGCTGCTCTGAACCCGTTTTTATTTTCCTCCGCTTTCCGGCCCATTCTGCCCCGCCAGTACCAGCACCGGCCAGCCCAGAGCCTGGATGGCGGCGCGGTCGTGGGTGGCCAGCAGCGCCGACCGTCCGGCGCAGCGCTGCCGCAGAAGGGCCGCTGCCTGCTGCATGGCCGCCGGGTCCAGCCCGGTGAAGGGCTCGTCCAGCAAAAGGGTGTCCGCCTCGGCCCAGAGGGCCCGCAGAAGGGCGGTGCGCCGCTTCTGCCCGCCCGAGAGCCGGGCCGTGGGCAGCGCCAGGGCCGCCCCCTGCATCCCCAGCAGCCCAAAATCCCGCCGGATGGCCTCGGGGTCTCCCTTTCCGTCCGGAGTGACCAGGGCCACATTCTGCACCGCGTTGAGCGCACGGCAGAGCCGGTTTTCCTGGAACACCGCTCCCACCCGGCCTACGCCGGTCACCCGGCCGCCGTCCGGCTGCTCCAGTCCCATGAGAATGCGCAGCAGGGTGGTCTTGCCCCAGCCGCTGGGAGCCCAGAGGACCGCAGGCTTCTCCACCCGTAGGTTCAGGTGTTCAAACAGGACCTTGTCCCCGTACCGCTTGCACAGCTCCTCGATTTGAATGCTCATCGCGCCGCCTCCTCTCCGGTGACCCGCTTCACCGCCCGGTCCAGAATCCACAGAAACAGCTTTTCAAACAGGGCGCTGACGCAGATGATGACGAAGGTCCAGGCGAACAGATCCCCGGTGGATAGGGTGATCTTGGCCCGGTAGAGGGCGTCCCCGATGCTGCCGTCCGGCAGGCCGATGACCTCGGCGGCCACCCCGCTTTTCCAGCAGATGCCCAGCGCCACGCTGCACCCCTGATGGAAGGCGGGCAGTACCGCCGGCAGCCAGATGGCCCGCAGACGCCGCATCCGCGGCAGGCGAAAGACCCGGGCCATCTCCAAAAGCTGCGGGTCGGTGGACTGGATGCCGGTGCGCACCGCGCCATAGAGCACCGGCAGCACCATCAAAAAGCTGATGAGGATGGACAGGGACCGCCCCCGCACCCAGACCAGCGCCAGGATGATGAAGCTGGCCACCGGGGTGGCCTTGACCAGCTGCATCAGCGGCGAAAGCAGGATATCCACCCAGCGGATCTTGGCCGAAGCGGCGGCCAGCAGGACGCTGCACCCAGCCCCCAGCCCAAAGCCCAAAAGAATCCGCCCGCTGCTGAACCAGACCCTGCCCCAGAAGTCGGCGGTGGGCAAAAGCTGCACAAGGGCGCGCAGAGCGGCCACCGGCGAGACCAGAAAGACCTCCTGTCCCACCGCCATGGCCGCACACTGCCAGACCGCCAGCCAGAACAGCACCGCCGCCGCCCGCTGAACCCAGACCGGTTTCATGGTATTTCCCCCTTTTTGGATGTTTTGAATCTCAAAAAGAGTATACCGCATCCCCGCGGACGGTGTAAAGGGGCCTTCAAAGCAGTTCCGGCCACCGGAGTACTCCGTAACAGTAGAGCAGCGCCTGTTCCAGCGTCCAATACATCCTGCATCCTGCCTGGATCTTTTGGAATTCTATCGCACTTTTGTCCAGGGAAATATTCCGTTTCCGGCACCAGCTGTCCAGCTGGGCCTCCATCTGTTCCGCGTCCTTTTTACGCTGTTCTTCGGGCTGGTCGGTATCCAGAGCGGCAGAAACACTGTATACCTTTTCCAGGGGATCAAAGGTGATTTCCATTCTTGTTTTATGATCCTTCAGGAAGAAAAACAAGAGCTTCATCCCTTTTTGTTCCATATTTCTGCGCGCATCTTCTTCATCCGAAATTTGAGGCTTTTCCCGAATCGCTTTCTGCAGAAGAGCAAGAAATTCATCCGCCTGGGGGATCACCGAGCCAAACTGCCTCATCTCCTTCAGATAAGCCTGCTGCCAGTAGGGAGACAGCAGGCCCTGTCTGGCTTTCTCAACCACAAAAGCCCAGTCTTTACAGATACATTCATATAGGCCACACGGTGTTTTTTCATCCACTGCTCTTCCTCCTTGCCCGCCCTGATTATGCCAATTATATAAGTAATATCATTTATTGGCAATACAAAATTCTACAATGGGTGGGTAAAATAGTACAAGCGGCAAAGGAAAGAAGGAGGTGCATAAGATGGTACAGTCCCAACCCCAGCCGACTCTGGCCCAAAACATCGGCCACCGCATTGCCCAGCGGCGCAAAGAGATGGGGCTCACCCAGGAGCAGGCGGCCGAGCGCGCCGGCCTTTCCGCCCAGTTTTTCGCCTGTGTCGAGCGTGGTCTGAAAAACATTCGGGCCGAAAGCCTGCTGAGGGTCAGCCGAGCACTGGAGGTCAGCGCCGACTATCTTTTGACCGGCCGTCCCACCGATCATGACCGCAGCCTCCTGGCCCAGCTGGCCGCGCCGCTGGATGCTGTACAGCTGCACTGCCTGGAAGAAATCGTCCGCCAGTACCGGGTCGCCTGCGGCCTTCCCCTGCAGGCAGAGGAACAACCGGCGGCAGAAAAATAGACCAAAACAGCCCGCAGCCTTTCGGAGCATTCCAAAAAGGCTGCGGGCTGTTTGCATGTATTTTGAGCTTAGAGGGAGAAAAAGCTGTGTTTCGGGCGTTTGGGGTCCACCTTCACCTGGATTTGTGTTCCCTTGGGAAAGCAGGGCTTGAACCAGATCCACTCCGAGCGGCCGCGGTAGCTCTGCCCCTCGTACTGGTAGGCAAAGAGGATCTGGTAGGGATAGAGCACATCCTCATCCGCCAGATGGCTGGAGGAGGTGTGGAGCTTGACCGGCAGCCTGCGCACCTGCTCCACCTGTGCCGGGACCACCGCCGCCCGGTGCATCCAGTAGCTCTGTTCCACGTCCCGGACTGCTGCGGCCAGCAGCAGCCCCGGGGCCAGCACCCAGAGCAGCCCGAGCACCGGCAACGGACCCGGCCCGGCAAAAAGGGTAATCGCCGCCGCAAACAGGGCCGCCCCGCTGAAAAGATGCAGCCCGTCCTTCAGAAAGAAGCCAAACAGTTTGTCCATTCTCTCGCCGCCTTTTCGTTTTGTTTGATTCTAAGATACCACAGCTTGACGGACAGTGTAAAGAGACAGCCTCCTGCCCAGATGGGCCTTTTTTTCGCCCACTTAGGAAAAACGCAGGACAATTCTGCCGCACGTTGTTAAAATGGTGACGATCCGCCGGTCGGGCTTTCCCGGCCGGAAAAGAAAGGAGAAAAAAGGTATGTCCAATCTATCTAGAAGAGACTTCCTGCGCCGGTCTGCCGCCGGTGCGCTGGGAGTAACCGTAATGGGGGTGCTGGGCAGCTGTGCCGCCGAGAGCACCGCAGCCTCTGCTTCGGCCAGCGGCTCCGGCCTCTACACTCCAGGCACCTATTCGGCTACCAGCCGGGGCATCGCCTCGGATGTGACCGTCACCATGACCTTTGACAGCGAAAAAATCACCGACATTCAGCTGGACGTATCCGGCGAAACTGCAGGCTACGGTGCGGACGCCGGAGAGGAGCTGATTGCCCAGCTGCTGGAAAACCAGAGCGCTGAGATCGACGGGGTGTCCGGCAGCACCGTGACCAGCACCGCAGTCAAGGACGCAGCAGCCAACTGCATCGCCCAGGCCAAGGGAGAACCGGTGGTGAGCACCACCCCGGATGCTTCGGCTCAGAGCACCAGTTGGCGTACTGCGCCCGATCCCATCACCAGTTTTGACCAGGAATTCACCGCCGACGTAGTCATTGTGGGCGGCGGGCAGGCCGGTACTCCGGCGGCCCGAGCCGCAGTGGAGGCAGGCGCCTCGGTCATTGTCATCGAGAGCCAGACCGAAGAGGGCATGAGCTTCCGCGGCGGCGGACAGATCGGTCACATCAACAGCGAATTCCTGGCCAGCAAAGGCGTGCCCAAGGTAGACATCCAGGAGTTTGTCACCGATTGGCAGCTGCGCACCAACAATCGCAGCCGCTGCGGACTGATCATGTCCTACGCCAAAAACAGCGGCGCCTGCTTTGACTGGATGACCGACAGCTTCACCGAAGAGGAGAAAGCTTCCTGGACCATCCGTCAGTGGCCTTTGAGCGAAAACTACACCCAGAAAAAGAGCGGCATCAGCACCTGGGTGGGCACCCCCACCCTTAATGGGGACGCCTCGCCGGTCAAGCGCTGCATGGAGATCGCCATTGAGAAGGGGGCGGATTACCACTTCAGGGTCAAAGCCTGCCAGCTCATCAAAGAGAATGGCGCGGTAGTGGGCGTAGTCGGTCAGGATGCCGAGGGCAGCAACATCAAGTTTACCGCAAACAAGGGGGTCATCCTCTGCGGCGGCGGTTTCGGCGGCAACCCTGAGATGTGCCGCGACCTGCTGATCGAGATCTCGGATTACTGTTCCGAGGATACCGCCATCGGCGGCATGGACGACGACGGCAGCGGCATCCAGCTGGGCTACTGGGCCGGCGGACGGCTGGAGAGCCGCCCCCTGTCCAGCATGGGCGGCAACTACGTCTACCCCTGCAACAGCCCCGGAGACCCCATCGGCACCACCGCCGCACTGTGGGTCAACTGCCACGGCAAGCGCTACTGCAACGAAGGATTCGGCGATATCGTGCTGGCCGCCATGGCAGGCGCCAAGGAGCCCCAGGGCAAGATCTTCACCGTTTTCAACGACACCATCCGGCAGGACATCACCTACCAGGCCCCCGGCCATATGGCCATCGATTACGCCAACGGAGAAGATGAAAAGCTGGACGAGATCCTGCAAGGCGCCATCGACGCCGGGGATGCGGGCTATGAAGTCACCGGCATGGGCACCACCATGGTCTATGCAGGCAAGGATGCCGAGGAACTGGGCCGCCGCATCGGCTTTACCGGCCAGGATCTGGAAAACTTCATCGCCACCGTTGCCCGTTACAACGAGCTGTGCGAAAAGGGTGTGGACGAGGACTTCGCCAAAGAACCGGTGCTGCTGCGTCCCCTCAACGGCGAGCACATCTTTGCCTACGGTGCAGAGAAGAGCTTTGGCAGCATGCTGGTGACCACCGGCGGTCTGCTGACCGACGACAACAGCCAGGTTCTGGGAGAGGACTTCGAGCCCATTCCCGGTCTGTTCGCAGCGGGCAACAACTGCGGCGGCCGGTTCGGCTTCCAGTATTCCACCTCCATTCCCGGCGAGAGCCTGGGTCTGGCCAATACCCAGGGTATGCTGGTGGGCCGGTACGTCGCCCAGCTTTGAGCCCTTCCCCGTTTGAAAACTGCTGAAAAGGAGCCTCTTTCCCTATGGAAACCCCATCCCGCCCTCTGGTCATCGAGATCCGCATTCCCTTTTGTTCCTCCCGCTGCCCCCACTGCGATCAGCCGGTGCTGCAGGCAGATCCTTCCACCCGCAGCCTCTACACCGACGCATTGTGCAGGGAGCTTACCGCATCCGCCCCGGACTTTGCAGGCCGAAGAGTCCAGTGCGTTTATTTTTCCGGCGGCAGCCCCACCTGTCTGTCCCAGGAGGAGTTCACCCGGCTGGCTCTCTGCCTGCAGAAGCATTACGACCTGGAACAGGGGGCCGAAATCACGGTGGAAGCACTGCCCAACCGGTTGGATGCGGGATGGATGGTGACCTTTCAGACTGCGCGGGTCAGCCGCTTGGCTCTGGGGCTTGTGACGGGTCATGCCGGAGATGCACAGCGCATCGGGCTGCCCGCCAGCCCCAGAAGCATGGAAAATGCTCTGATCCTGCCCCAGATGTTTGGGCTGAAAAGCTATGAAGCTCAGCTGCTCTTCGGGCTGCCCGGCCAGACCGAACAAAGCTTTGAAAAAAGCCTGCGGTTTGCGGTGCGCTACCATGCCCCTGAGATCCTGCTGTCCGCCTGGCGGCCGGTGGGGCAGCCTTCCGCCCCGCTGCCCGGGCAAGCTGCAATTCGCCGGATGATGGACTGCACCGCTCGGCACCTGACCGAAAAGGGCTATACATCCCCTTCTCCGGGTTACTGGGTACTGCCGGGACATGACTGCCGGTTCCGGGCTCTTTTGAACTCCGGTGCGGAGCGGCTGGGGTTTGGCCTGGGAGCTGAAAGTTTTACCGACGGCATCCGGTACAAAACCACCGACCGGCTGGGACAATACCTCTACCACTCGGATCAGCCCGACCAGATCTATACCATCATGCCGCAAGTTCCTTAAAAAGAGAGAAAAGGCGTGCTTCCCTTTTGGCAGAGGGAGAGCACGCCTTTTCTCTGTTTATTCTTCGCCGGTTTCGCTCTTGGGCCGCAGCAGCAGTACAGTCAGCAAAAAGCTGCCCTCAGAACAGCTGCAAACTGCCTCGCCTCCATAGGTTTGGGCGGTCCGGCGGATATTGGCGATGCCATAGCCGTGCTGATCGGGATTTGGCTTGGAGCTGTGCCGCCAGTTCCCTGCGCCGGGCAGACAGTTGTTGCGCACACTCAGCAGGGCATACTCGCCCCGGCGGGCACTCTTGATCAGGATGCGCCGCCGCTCCGGCTCCAGCTTTCGGCTGGCTTCGATGGCGTTGTCCAGTCCATTGCCCAAAATGGTACACAGGTCCAGCGGATTCACAAAATTGAACAGCGCCCCCTCCAGATCTACTGTGCAGGGAATTTCCTCAGCTTGGCAGACGGCAAGCTTTTGGCCGAGGAGGATGTCCATTGCTTCATTTCCAGTCCGGACCAGCTGTTCAAAAGGCCGCACCTCCCCTATTACCCGGCGGGTGTAGGCCCGCACCTCCTCTTTATCCGCCGTCTGCTCCAGGTAGAGCAGAATATTTTTCAGGTCGTGATAGTTGCGCTGCAGCGCGTCGGCGCTGGCCTTGGCCAAGAGGAACTGCTGGCGGCGCTGCTGATCCATCCGGAGGCTCTGTTCCAGCCGCCGGGCCTGGATCTCGGCCTGCAGCCGCCCGGCCACTGTGATCTGCATGGTCAGTGCCAGGGCGCAGCTGGCCGCCAGCATCACCGGGATCGCTCCGGTCAGCTGCTCGTTGTCCAGCGGGAGCCAGTTGGTGATCCGGCAGACAAACAGATAGGGCACCGACGACAGAACCGCCGCCCAGAGCGCCGACCGGTTCATCTGCCTGTCCTGGGGCAATTTTCTGCGCAAAAGCAGCAGCAATCCTCCCAGCACAGCCCCCTGCAGAAGCAGGGCCGCCGCCCGCTGAGGCATCGGCCCAATTCGCAGAAGGTCGGTGCCCAGCAGCCGCATGGAACCAAACCGCAGCACCCCGTCTACACAGTTGGACAACAGAAAATAGTACAGCGCACTGTAACCCGCTGCTCCGGCAGACATCCGCCCCAGGGTCCAAAGGCAAACCCATTGGCTCAAACAGACCGCCAGCAGCGCGATGTAGCCATACAGCCCCCGGATATCCTCCAGGCAGTGGGCTGCCGTCAGCAGCAGCCAGCAGCCCGCCCATTCCCACAGAGGGGCGCGCTTTACATTTTGCAGAGCACGGGCAGGCATCACCCATACCAGCAGCACCAGATCCAACGAACCCAGCAACCCGGCAGTCAGTCCCTGGGTGCGCAGCAGCTGCCCCACCTGTTCCCACAGTCCGATCACAGCTGTTCCCCCCAATATTGCGCCAGTTTTTCCAGCAGGGCCCGGCGGCGGTGCTTGCTGACCGGAACCCGCTGTCCGCCGATCAAAAGTTCGTTCCCATCCACCCGGGTCACTGCCGCCAGCGACACCAAAAAGGCGGCATGGCAGCAGAAGAATCCCTGACTTTCCAGCTGTTTTTCCAATCCCCGGATGCTGCCGGGGCACTCGATCACTCCGCCGGTGGTGTGGAGCATCAGTTTATGCCGCCCTGCTTCTGCATAGAGCAGCTGGCGCAGGTCCAGGTGATGGTAGCTTGCCCCTGCCCTCAGATTGAGGCAGTGGGGGCGGTCGTATTCCAGCCGGCGCACCGCCCGATCCAACGCGCTGAACAGTGGCTCGGCTTCCACCGGCTTGATCAGAAAGTCCAGAGCCTCCACCTGATAGCCCTGCACCGCATAGCCCGCCATGCTGGTAACAAAGATGATGCAGGCCCCGCTGCCCCGCTGGCGGATACGGCGGGCCAGGGTCATACCGTCCAGTCCGGGCATCTGAATGTCCAAAAGCAGGATCTCCGGCTGCTCCCCTGCATCCAGAAAGCTCTGCCCGTCTTTGTATTGGCAGATTTCCACCGGACAGCGGCGTACGGCAGCGTATTGCCGCAAAAGCCGCGCCAGCTGATCCTGCACCTGAGGTTCGTCCTCTATGATGGTCACCTGCAACCGCCTCGCCTCCTGTTTTTTGTTTTCCCTTACATCCTACCACAAGCCGGCCTTCAGAGCAACGCATGACACATGCATCGCGCCGTGGTACAATAATCTTAGAACTTATGTGAGGAGGATCATCCCATGCTGCGCAAGATCCAGACCTTCCAGGCAGTGGTTCGGCTGGGGAGCTTTACCGAAGCTGCCGAAGTCTGCCATATCTCTCAGTATGCCGTATCCCAGCAGGTCCAAGCCCTGGAACGGGAGCCGGGCTTCCCGCTTTTGGAACGGCGGGGCTACCGCCTCCTATTTCTACGGTCCGCTTCAACCCGGAACCTGACACGCCGGCATTTCATCCGCGCTTTTTTTAGGAAAAGACTTTTCGCTCAAATCCTCAAAAGAATACCGGTCTGCGGTTTTGTTCCATGCAAGCCGCGGACCGGTATTCTTCTTGTGTTCAGCTTTCTTCTCCCTTTCTGTGCTGCGCAGAAATTTCAGGCCGCTGTACTCTGTGCCAAAGAAGCGCTTTCTGCCGAGGCCTGATCCGGGGCAGATGCGTCCGGACGAAGCGGTTCCTCCCCCGGTTCGGCGGTTTGCTTCTCAGCATTCTCCGCAAGATAGGACTCTATTTTGCGGAAGTAGTATTCGGTGCACAGTTCGGCATAGCTGCGGGCGTCTTGTTCGCACTTCTGGAAGTAATAGCCTTCCAGGTCCTCCTCGCTGTCTGTGTAATCCTCAAACTCGGCTTTGTACTGTGCGGCGTTCTGGAAGATCATCAGCTGTCGGAGCTGCTCGTCCTGCATTGCGTCGTAGGCCTCCACCAGCCGGTGCTGGTAGCTGTGATACACCTCATGCAGCAGCGAATCCAAGGTTTCCTCTGCTGTGCTGTCCTGAAGGTTGGAGAGGTTGATCTGGATGGTGCGGTCCGCATCGTCGTAGCTGCCGCCGAGAGAAAGATCCTGACTGACCCCGATCACCTTCAGCGGCTCGGGCAGGCCCAGATCCTCACTTTCGATATTGGCCACAGTCTGCAATACCGACAGCCGTTCCGGGAGGGTGAGCTGTGCCCACTTTTCCTCCTGCAAAAGGAGGAGGGTATCCATGCTGGAATCAATAGAAGCTCCCTGCTGTACAGGCTCTCCGGCAGAGGCCTCCATGGCGGGAAAATTCAGAATTTGTGCACCCACGCAGGCCGCCATCATCAGGGCAAAGCCCGCCGTAAGGATTCCTCTGGCCACCCTTATGGCCCGGCGTTTGCGCCCCTTCCGGATGCGCTCCCGGCGGGCAGGGTCCTCTGTCTGGATCTTCATAGACCGCAGCAGGAGCACATACGCCGCCGCCAGCAGCACCGCCGCTGCCAGGATACCGCCCATCAGCAGCAGATAGCCATACAGCGGCCCATAGGCCAGCAGAGTATACAGTCCACATCCGATGAGGATGGAGCCAAAAAGAGAGCCGCCGGTCATCCCGTGAGAAAGGACTCCCCCCGCCGCGATGCAGCCCAGCACCAGCGCTGCCAGGATCAAATGGGAAACGAACTCCGGCACAAAGGAAAGCGGACGGTAGACAAGCTGCCCATATACCACCGCACAGGCGGCCCCTATGCCAAAACAGTACCAAAAATCATCCCGGCTGTGCTCCTCCCTCATTTTTCACACCCTCCTCTTTTGAAAAAGACAAAGCCCCCGGAGCATACGCTCCGGAGGCTATCTAAGCCGGCGACTACCTATTTTCACGCGCCGTTTCCAGCGAACTATCTTCGGCACAAGTGAGCTTAACTTCTGTGTTCGGAATGGGAACAGGTGGGACCTCACCGTCATCGACACCGGCTGTCCGGATTTCTCCGGACAATCTCTATTCTCTTTTTAGAAGGACGTGCCTTCAGAACTGAATAATAATCTGCTTTGCAATCAGAGTACAAGTGCTTTACCTGGTCAAGCCCTCGATCTATTAGTACACGCCCGCTGAATGGATCACTCCACTTACACGTTGTG
>CALXGY010000108.1 GCA_944387955.1 uncultured Faecalibacterium sp.
AAGGCACCGCGGGTTTCGTCCCCCCGGCGCAGCTCGGTAAAGATTTCGCCGTCCCGCAAGAATAAAATGCGCTGGGCGTAGCTGGCTGTAAAGGCATCGTGAGTCACCATCAGGATGGTGGCCCCCAGATCGTTGTGTATCCTCTCAAATGTGGACAGGAGCATCTGGGCCGAGTGGCTGTCCAGCGCCCCGGTGGGCTCGTCCGCCAGCAGAAGCCGGGGATCGTGGATCAGTGCCCGGGCACAGGCGCAGCGCTGCCGCTGGCCGCCCGACACCTGATAGGGATACTTGGAAAGAATCTCCTGGATCTTCAGCTTTTGGGCCATCGCTTTGACCCGAGGTTCCACCTCATGGGGCGGGGTTTTGTTGATGGCCAGTGCCAGCGCGATATTCTCCCCGATGGTCAGGGTATCCAAAAGGTTAAAGTCCTGAAAGACAAAGCCCAGCTTCTCCCGTCGAAACCTGGCAATGGCTTTGGGTTTGATCTCGGTCACATCCTCGCCGTCCAAATAAATGCGGCCGGCGCTTACCCTGTCAATGGTGGAGATGCAGTTCAGCAGGGTGGTCTTGCCCGAACCGGAAGCCCCCATAATCCCTAAAAACTCTCCTTCTTCTACCTTGAAGCTGATGTCCCGGATGGCTTTGGTGATGCTGCCGCCGCTGCCGTACATCTTCTGGATGTGTTCCAGCCTGAGTATTTCTTTCATATTATTTCACCTCTGGCTCCATTGTACGGAATTTCCGGGCTGGAGTGTATCAGGTTTTCTTGCAAAGTTCTTACAAAAATGAAAGAAGTGCAGCGCCCTTCAGCCCTGCACTCCAGTGATATAATCGTTGACGGTAAAAGTAAGACGGACGGTGGTCCCGGTTCCTTCCCGGGAATGGATTTCCAGCCCAATGTCCAATTTTTCGCACAGCTGCTTGCAGAGGTAAAGACCAATCCCGGTGGAGCTGTGGACGGCGCGGCCGTTTTGACCAGTAAATCCCTTTTCAAACACCCGGGGCAGGTCCGCCGCCGGGATGCCGAGGCCGTTGTCCTCCACCAAAAGGTGGACCTGTCCCGGTTCTGTTTGTGCAGCAAAGCGCAGCCGGGGAGAGGAGGACCGGTATTTTACTGCGTTGCCGATCAGCTGGTTTAAGATAAAGCAGAGCGATTTATCGTCGGTATAAACAACGTCGGGCATCTCTTCCACCAGGATCTCCACCTGCTGCTGGCGCAGCAGATACTTGTTTTCTGCAATGGCCTGATGGACCACATCCTCCAACTGGATTTCCCGAATCAGAGAATCCTTCTCGGTGTGCTCGCTGCGGGCATAGTAGAGGGCCTGTTCGGTGTAGTGGGTGATGCTCTCCAGCTGGGCCAGCATCTCCCGGGATTGGCCGCTGCGGTTGTTCTCGCAGAGCAGTTTTGCGGCTGTGATGGGGGTCTTGATTTCGTGAATCCACTGCTCGATGTATTCCCGATATGCTTTGTTCTCTCGCTGGACCGCTGCAATCTTTTCCAGCATGGATTTCTCAGCCATCTGCATCAAGCGGCGGTAAACAGATTCTTCCGCTGTCATAGGTGGCGGAAGGACCTCAGGCAGGAGATACCGTTCCTCCAGCTGTTCCGCCTGGGACAAAAGGGAATCCATTCGCCGCCTTTCCAACAGACAGCCGACTGCCAACCACGCCGCCAGCACTCCCAGCCAGATGGCCGCAATCAGCAAAACGGTTCCAGCCGCACTGCTGCTTGCCAGCAGAAACAAACTCAACGCGGTCAGTCCCAAAAGGTTCAGCAGTACCGCAGGAAGGCGGTCTTTCCAGTATTTCATATCAGATACCCCTGCCGGTGCTTGGTCTGGATGAAGTCGGTCAGCCCGATGGAAGCCAGCTTTTCCCGGATGCGGCTGATGTGAACGCTGAGGGCGTTGTCGTCAATATAAAGCTGGTTGTCCCACAGAAAATCCACAAGGTCCGCCCGGGAGCAGATGGTTCCGGCGTGCCGAAACAGATAATACAGGATTTTCTGCTCGTTGCGGGTCAGCTCCACGGTCTGGCCCTGGTATTCCAGTCTGCCGCTTTCAGGGTGGAGCACCGCCTCTTTCCAGCAGAGAGCATCTTCGCCCGCAGCGGGATAAGCCCGACGCAGCAGGGAAGCGATCTTGGCCAGCAAGATGGCCGGGTGATAAGGTTTGGTGATAAAGGCGTCCCCGCCCAGCAGGATGCTGTTCAGCTCGTCCAGGTCGGTATTGCTGCTGGTTACAAAGACAATGGGGACTTGAGAAAAAGCACGAATTTGGGAACAAAGTTCGAACCCGCTTGCTCCCGGCAATCCAATATCCAAAAGAATCAAATGCGGTGCAAAAGCCTTTAGCTGTGAAAGAGCTGCTCCAAAGTCGGTGACAGCCCCGGTCTCATAGCCGCTGCCGCTCAGCAAAAGCTGCAGCTGCTGCCGGATGACAGGGTCGTCCTCCACAATGAGAATTTTATAAGGCATAGGCAAGACTCCCTTTGAGCTGATTTACGACCATTATAACAGAAGGAGTGTTTGTGTACAAACGGGCAGGTAAAATAAAAAACAGGAAGACCCGCTTCCTGTTGTGTGTCTTGGCTATTTGAATTCCACCGTCTCCAGCCCGGGGATGCAGTGCAGCTCCAGGGCAAGGCGGTAACGCAGCTGGGATTCCTGCCGCATCCGCTCCCAGGGGCTGTCCGGCTCGCAGAGAGCAACCTCGGGGTTGTTCCGGCGAAGTTCCGCCTGGGAGAGGATCTGCACACTGGCCCGGGTGCCGCCTGACGAAGGGCTGTCCAGCTCCAGCTGCCATCCCATCAGACGGCAGTACTCCCGGCAGAGGGTAAGCCCTGCGCCGGAACCGCCCAGAAACCGGCTGTAGTTGTCCGGGCTCTGCTGAATGCCGCACCCGTCGTCCGCAAAGCAGAGGGTGCAGGATTCCTCGGGGGTGACCGAGAGAGAGATGGAAACATGCCCTCCCTGGGCACAGGCCCGCAGCGCGTTGGAGAGCAGGTGCAGACAGATCTGCAGCAGGCATTCCCGGTCAGCCTGTACATAGAAATCTTCAACTCCGCCGCAGTCCAGTTCCAGCCGAACCCCCAGCCCTTCCAGAATTTGAGCCTGTCCGGCGCACAGGCTGCGCAGCAGCCCGCAAAGCTCCACCTGCTCCCATGCAGGGGAAAAATCCCCCTGCAGGCAGGCCAGCATCGCCATCATCTCACGCAGGGAACGCTCCAGGCGGGCCGAAGAAACCGCAATATCCTCCAGCGCCTCGGCGTTCTGCGCCTGGTCCCGTCCGCTTTCCGGCAAATGGCGCAGATATTCGCAGTTCAGTTTGATGGAAGAGAGCGCACGAAAACATTCCTCCGCAAAACGATCGCGGGGGAAATTTTCCCAGGTCATATCCTTAGAAGGTGTGTTCGGTTTGCTCATCCCGGCGCAGAGCTCCTTCCTCCAGAGATGGTGTATTGTTTTGCAGCAGCGCCTTTACTGAATAGATCAGCTCTCCGGTAGAGGGCCTTTGGGTCTTGAAACGAAAACTTTGCTTGAAGGCCTGCCATGAGGGGCGGCCCTCCTTTTCACTGGCTTCGATTAGGCGGCGGATTCCGCTGTCCACCGCAGAGATGGTCACCTTATGCCGTTTGCTCACCGGCAGCAGGATCTCCTTACGGATCGCCATTTTTCTCCGGCACTGGAAAGCGATCTGCACCGATTCCACAAGATAAGCGCAGTCGGTTTCACTGAACTGTCCGGCCCATTCTTCACATAGTGAGCGGCAGCGTCTGGTCAGCTGCTCCAGATCCAGATCGTACAGCACCGAAAGGCTCTGGGCCATATCGCTCAGACTGTATGAGTCCATGATACAATAATTTCCCGCCGGATGCAAGGGGTCGGCAGCGAGTGAGAAGGGTCTTGCCCGGCTGCTTTCCCAGCCGGAGAGCATGACCACCTGAGGCAGACGGGGAAGACGGCACTGATGCAGCCGCCGAAGAAATTCAAAGGCATGCATGTCCGCTAACTTTTCGTCCATCAGCAGGATGTCACAGCACAGTCCGGCTTCCAGATCCTGTAAAAGTTCCCGCCCCATCCGGTAACTTTTGCCGAGGGCAAAGCCGCCCAGCTCGGTCAAATAGCTGCGATAGACCCGCAGTCCGCGCAGATCGTAACTTGCCATTACAATGCGGGGACCCAGTTCGTTTACTTCATCCTTCACAAACCACCCCGCCCTTTCCGACACCGGGCTTGGCCAAAGGGAAGTGTTCGGCCACGATGTCCCGCCACAGCTCTGGCTGCACCGCATTTTCATACAGATAGAGCAGGACCCCGTAGCAGCGCTGCGGTGGGAGGGGCAGTTCCAGACTGTCGACGCATGCGTCTTTGCCTGTGCGGCAAAGGGTCAGCCGTCCGCCCTGGTCTCCAACATCCAGCGTATAAATCAGAGAATATGCGCTTTGCAGTTCTTCAATTGCAGAAAACTGTCTGCACAGCGGTTTAAATACTTCCAGCATAGATGATGTTCTCCTCCCACCAAGAATTTTACATCCGCAGAAAAGTTCGGTCTATGGCTCTATTTTAATGGGCTTGCCCACAGGATGCAATCAAAAAAATGCGTCAAAATGCGTCGAAGCATCTTCCGGTGGAATGCATCTATATGCACAGACCTCAGTATAAGAGAATTCTACCCGATTTTTCATCAAACGGCAAGCGGTTCCGAACAGCAAATGGGCCTGCCTGGTCCTGAGAAAAGGGGGCAGGGAAGAGGGGAACTGCTTTCTGCCGGGCAGCACTGGAGAAAAAGGTATGGAAACAAATTCACAAAATATTCAGCTTTTACAGACGAAAAAATTATCTTTTTCGCGTAAAATCGAACCGGCGGATTGAAAATTGCCCAAAAATAGTTTATAATTTTTGTGAGTGCGGACGGGGAGCATCTGTTCGCTATCTAACTAATTGGGAGGGGCCGGGAGAACCGCGGCCGTATTCCTGGGGCATTCCTGATCAGGAGGATGATATATTTTGAGAATTGGTCTTGATATAGGAAGTACGACCATCAAATGCGTCGTGCTGGATGAAACCGATGCGCTGATCTACTCTACCTACGAGCGGCATTACAGCCATATTCTGGAAAAGGCGCAGGAACTGCTGCGCCGGGTGGATGAGCAGCTTCTCCATGGGCAGAAGGCTCTTTTGAGCATTTCCGGCTCTGCGGGCATGGGCCTGGCAGACAGCTGCGGGGTTCCCTTTGTGCAGGAGGTCTTCTCCACCCGTGTAGCGGTCAAGCGGTTTGTTCCGCAGACCGACTGTGTGATTGAGCTGGGCGGCGAGGATGCAAAGATCCTCTTTCTGACCAATGGCACCGAGGTGCGGATGAACGGAAGCTGCGCGGGCGGTACCGGCGCTTTCATCGACCAGATGGCCACCCTGCTGAAGATGAGCGCCGACGAGATGAACCACGCCGCCGAGCAGGCCCAGCGTACTTATACCATTGCATCCCGCTGCGGCGTTTTTGCCAAGAGCGACGTGCAGCCGCTCATCAACCAGGGCGCCCGGGCCGAGGACATCGCCGCCAGCATCTATAAAGCGGTGGTCAGCCAGACCATTGCAGGCCTTGCACAGGGCCGGCCCATCCAGGGCAATGTGCTCTATCTGGGCGGCCCGCTGACCTTCAGCTCGGTGCTGCGCAAGAGCTTTGACGAGGCGCTGGAGGTCACCGGCATCTGCCCGGAAAACAGTCTTTTGTATGTGGCGCTGGGCGCTGCCCTTTATGCGGATAAGGAGTTTGTACTCTCCGAGGTCGCCACGGCTTTGGATCAGTATGCGGCCACTGCGACCTATGTCAGCCAGCCGCCCCTCTTTGCCAATAAGGAAGAGTATGAGGAGTTCCACGCCCGGCACATGTCCCACAGCGTACCCTGTATGCCCTTCAGCGTCCACTGCGGCCCGGTGCACATCGGCATTGATTCCGGCTCCACCACCGTGAAGCTGGTGGTAGTGGACGAGCAGAGCCGCATCCTCTATACCAACTACCAGCCCAACCTCGGTAACCCGCTGCCCCTGATTCGGGAACAGCTGCTCAAGATTTATCGTGAGCATCCGGGCCTGCAGGTGGCCAGCGTGACCACCACCGGCTACGGCGAGGAGCTGGTCAAGAATGCGTTCCGCTGCGACAACGGCCTGGTGGAGACGGTGGCTCACTTTACCGCCGCCAAGTATTTCATGCCGGATGTGGATTTCATCATCGACATCGGCGGCCAGGATATGAAGTGCTTCAAGATCGAGGATGGAGCCATCAGCAACATCTTCCTGAACGAGGCCTGCTCCTCCGGCTGCGGCAGTTTCCTGCAGACCTTTGCCCAGGCGCTGGGCTACGATGTCAAGCAGTTCGCCGCATTGGGCCTCTTTGCCGACCGTCCGGTGGACCTGGGCAGCCGCTGCACCGTCTTTATGAACAGCTCGGTCAAGCAGGCCCAGAAGGACGGCGCAAGCCTCGAGAACATCAGCGCAGGCCTGTCCATCAGCGTAGTCAAGAATGCGCTGTACAAGGTCATCCGTGCTTCCAGCCCCGAGGAGCTGGGCCGGAACATCGTGGTTCAGGGCGGCACATTCTACAACGAGGCGGTGCTGCGGGCCTTTGAAAAGGAGATGGGGGTGGAGGTCATCCGCCCCGACATCGCCGGTCTGATGGGTGCCTACGGCGCGGCTCTTTATGGCCTGAGCCGTGCCAAAGGCGCTCACTCCAGCGTGATGACGCTGGAGGAGCTGGAAAACTTCGATCAGAAGGTGGTCAATGTCAAGTGCAACGGCTGCGGCAATCACTGCCAGCTGACGGTCAACACCTTCGCGGACGGCCGCAAGTTCATTTCGGGCAACCGGTGCGACAAGCCGGTCACCGGCAAGAGTGAGGACAATTCCCTTAACCTCTATGCCTACAAGCAGGAACTGCTGGCCAGCTACAAGCCCATCCCGGGCAAGCGGGGCTCCATCGGCATTCCTCTCTGCCTGAACTTCTATGAGATGCTGCCTTTCTGGCATGCATTCTGGACAAAGCTGGGCTTTGCGGTGCATGTCAGTCCGGTTTCCAGCCGCGGGCTGTATCTGGCCGGTCAGGCCACCATCCCCAGCGACACTGCCTGCTTCCCTGCAAAGCTGAGCCACGGCCACATCAAGGCTCTCAGCGCCATGGAGCTGGACGCCATCTTCTATCCCTGCCTGACCTACAACTTCGACGAGCACCTGGGCGACAACCACTACAACTGCCCGGTGGTAGCCTATTATCCCGAGGTTCTGCTGGGCAACTGCCCCGAACTGGAGGGCAAAAAGTTCATCTGCGATTATGTGGGCGTGCATCGTCCCAAGGACTTCGTGCATAAGATGGCCAAGGAGGTACTTCCCAAGTACTTCGGCGGCATCTCCCAGCGAGAGGTCCAGGCTGCGGCGGACTTTGCCTACGCCGAGCACGCCCGCCACATGGCCAAGCTCCGTGCCCGCGGGGAGGAGATCATCCAGGAGGCCCGCCGCCAGGGCAAGCGGATTGTGGTGCTGGCCGGCCGTCCCTACCACGTGGACCCGGAGGTCAACCACGGCATCGACCGTCTGATCGTCCGCCATGGTGCAGCGGTCATCACCGAGGACAGCATCGCCAACCGGGTGGAAAAGTTCCATACCAGCGTACTCAACCAGTGGACCTACCACAGCCGTCTGTATGCGGCGGCCAAGTACTGCACCACCCAGCCGGATATGGACCTGGTCCAGCTGGTCTCCTTCGGCTGCGGCGTGGACGCCATCACCACCGACGAGACCCGCGAGATCCTGCAGGAGGGCGGCAAGCTCTACACCCAGCTCAAGATCGACGAGATCACCAACCTCGGCGCGGTGAACATCCGCCTGCGCAGTCTCTTCGCAGCCCTGGACGAGCGGGCAGAAAAGACCGCCCAGGCCCCTGCTGAACAGCCTGCCGCGGACAAAGAGCAGAACGAGCAGCATTAAGCTACATAGGAGGAACCTATGGAATACAATTATCCCAAGTTTACCCCAGAGATGAAAAAGACCCACACCATCCTCATCCCCAACATGGCGGTGACCCAGTTCCGGCTGATGAAGTACGCCATGGAGCATGACGGTTACCGCTGCGAGGTGTTGGGCAACTGCGGCAGCGAGGTGGCGCAGCTGGGCCTGAAATACGTCCACAACGACACCTGCTATCCGGCGCTGCTGGTCATCGGCCAGTTCCTGGACGCGTTGAACAGCGGCAAATATGACCTCGAGCACACCGCGCTGCTGATCACCCAGACCGGCGGCGGCTGCCGCGCCTCCAACTATATCCACCTGCTGCGCAAGGCGCTGGTCAAGGCCGGCTATCCCCAGGTGCCGGTGGCCAGCCTGAACTTCTCGGGCCTTGAAAAGGACAGCGGCTTCCAGATGACCCTGCCCCTGATGCGCCGGCTGGTTGCCTGCGTCTTCTACGGGGACATGCTGGCCGCCCTGCGCAACCAGATCGCCCCCTATGAGAACGAGAAGGGCGCGGCCGACCGGATGGTGGACCTCTGGGTCGAGCGTCTGGGCCGGGTGCTGCTGGCGGACAAAGGCTACACCGCCCGGGAGATGAAGCACACCTTCCCGATGATTGCAAAAGACTTTGCCACCATCCCGGTGACCCGGGTGCCCAAGGTCAAGGTGGGGGTCGTGGGCGAGATCTACGTCAAGTACAGCCCCCTGGGCAACAACGATCTGCAAAAATTCCTGGAGAGCCAGGACTGCGAGGTCAACTTCCCGGGGCTGATGGGCTTCTGCCAGTACTGCATCTTCAATATGGGCGAGGATCATGTGCTCTACGGCGGAAATCTGGCCACCAAGCTGGTGACTGACAAGCTGCTGGACTACCTGGACGGCATCGAGCGGGCCATGCTCAAGGCCATCTCGGATGCTGGCTTCTACGCTCCCGGCCCCTTCAAGGAGCTGCTGGAAAAGCCCCGCGGAGTCATTTCTCTGGGGGCCAAGATGGGCGAGGGCTGGCTGCTGACCGCCGAGATGATCGAGCTGGTCCAGGGCGGCTATGGCAACATCGTCTGCGCCCAGCCCTTCGGCTGCCTGCCCAACCACATCGTGGGCAAGGGCATGGTCAACAAGATTCGGGCACTCTACCCGGCGGCCAACATCACCCCCATTGACTACGACCCCAGCGCCACCAAGGTCAACCAGGAAAACCGCATCAAGCTGATGCTGGCTGTGGCCCGGGAACGTCTGATCAATCCCGCCGAAGCAAAGCCGCTGACCGCTGAACAGATCGCAGGCGGCGCACCCACCGTCGGCCGGGAACCGGCTTTGGTCTGAGAGTCTGAACTGTAAAACCCAAAAAGGACCGCCCTGCGTCCAACTGCTGTGCAGAGGGAACGCGGGGCGGTCCTTTGTCTTTTGCAAGGAAGAAAACGCTTTTTACAGATGAACGTGGCGCGGAGTGCCGTTGACATAGATGGGGGTCAGCTCGTCCAGAATCAGCGGACGGGCGTACTCCTCAAAGGCGTCTGTGACATGCATGCCGTCGGGGGCAATCCAATCCAGAGGTACTTTCTTCTCCAGGTTTGCAACCTGCTGTACATCCACCGATTCGGTGACACACTGGTAGGGGTAACCGCTCAGCCGCTTGAGAGCAATCATCCGGCCGGATTCGCCCGCGAAAGCCGCAGCCGCAGCTGCGCCGCCCACAGCGTAAGCCTCTGTTACGTCGGTGCGGCTGGCCAGATGGCTGGCACAGCGCTGCAGGGTAGAGAACTCAATGGCGCGGCTCTTGCAGTTCAGCCGGTCATGGATCAGCTCGGACAGATAACGGCTGGTGCCGCTGAGCACCGCCTTGTGTCCGAAGGCGTCCAGCTGCCCTGCGGTGGAGACCAGATCGCACAGATAAGTCCCGTCCGGAAGCTTGACGCCCTCGCTGGCAGCAATGATGACGTTGGACTTTTTCTGCTGCAGCTCGTCCACCTTGGCCAGGAATTTCTCCTGATCGAAGGGTACTTCCGGCAGCAGGATCAGGTCGGGGCCTTCGCAGTCCTCGCCTTTGGCCAGGCATGCAGCGCCCGCCAGCCAGCCGGCATGACGGCCCATGATCTCGGCCACCGTCACGCTGCGGATGTTATACACCGAAGAATCCCGGATGACCTCCTTGAGGATGGTGGCAATGTACTTTGCCGCCGAGCCGTAGCCGGGGGTGTGGTCGGTCAGCGTCAGGTCGTTGTCGATGGTCTTGGGCACTCCGATGAACCGCACCGGACTGCCCACCCGCTGGGCGTAGCGGGAGAGCTTGGCGATGGTGTCCATGGAATCGTTGCCGCCGATGTAAAAGACGGCGCAGATGTCGTACTTGTCAAAGAGGGTGAACAGCTTGACGAACGGAGTGGCATCGGCGTCCGGGTCGGGCAGCTTATAGCGGCAGCTGCCCAGATAGCTGGACGGAGTGCGCTTGAGCAGTTCGATGCTCATGCGGTCGTCCAGCAGGATGTTCAGCTCGACCAGTTCCTCCTTGAGCAGCCCTTCGATGCCGTACTTCATGCCGTAGACCTTGTCGGCCCCCAGGCTGCGGGCGGTTTTATAAACGCCTGCGAGACTGGAGTTGATGACGGCCGTGGGGCCGCCGGATTGGCCGACGATCACATTTTTGGCCATGTAAAAAAGCCTCCTTCTATCATACAGGTGGATGGGCGGGTCTGCGGCAGGCCTTGAGAACAAAGCGTCCTGCACTGTGCTGTGTCCCAGAAAAGATCGAATACCGCAGAAAAGATGAAAGCGCACTGCTTTTGCGACCTTTTTGTCACCGGCTGCGCTTTTTTGACAATTCTATTGTACCCGTTTTGGGCGTTGTATGCAATGGCAATCGGTTGCAGAGCGGAAAAAAATATGATAAAATCGAGGCACGCACCTAAGACGGGGCCCTGCCAGGGCCATCCGCCTGGGGTGAGAAATGGAGAATTGATCGAAAGATGGGCGTTTCAAGAGATTACTACGCCTCCCGCCGCCGGGCACAGCGGGGCGGCAGAGGCCCTTTTTGGCTGCGGGTCGCAGGCTGCGCGGTCATTATTTTGCTGTTGGCTCTGGCCATCACCGCGATCCTGGAGGGAGCCCAAAGGGAAAGCACGCCGGAGACCCTGACCCAGCCCAGCGGAGTGGTGGCGGATATCCTTGCCCCGCTGCCTATGCAGAATACCCAGAGCGACGCGGGGACAGGGGAGCTGGAGCCCTTCGGCCCGGTGCGCCAGAGCGCCGGAGGTTATACGGTTCTGAAGTACGACAGCTCTGTCATTCGTCAGCCTTCCTGCGGTCAGGTGGATCTGAGCTATTTTGCAGACGCGGCCTTCCTGGGCGACAGTCTGACGGTGGGCTTCTCGGATTACAGCATCAATCTGGGCGGGGCGCTGGTTTGCGGCTATGTGGGCGCAGGACCGGACGCCATCCTGAACCGCAGCACCATGACCCATCCCCAGCGAGGGGAGGAAATCGCGCTGGACGTGCTGGCAGCAGCCCAGCCCAAAAAGCTGTATATTCTGCTGGGAACCAATACCCTTACCACTGCCGGGGCAGAGGAACGCTTTTTGGCCTATTACGGCGGAATGCTGGATGAACTGCGGAATGTGCTGGGTCCGGACTGCGTCATCTATGTTCAGTCTGTGCCGCCGGTGCGGCCGGAGGCAGCAGCGGAAAAGCCTGGCCTTGCCAGCGACTCGCTGCGTGCGGTCAACGAGCAGCTGGCAGCCCTGGCGGATTCCAAAGGCTGTGTCTATCTTGACCTATGGGAGGCGCTGGCAGACGCGGAGGGCAACCTGAAAGGAGTCTGCGCCGCTCCGGACGGGGTGCACCTGTCTGCGGGCAACGGCTACGGAGCCTGGGTCAATTACCTGCGCAGCCACACCCTTTATGCAGCGGACAACGCCTGGACTCCGGGCAGCGCCTACGCAAAATAATCCAAACACCAAAAGCTCCCCCTGCTCTCGTTTGAAAGAGCAGAGGGAGTTTTGCTTTTTTATTCCGCCGGGGCATCCCGCCCGCTCAGCAGGCGGATGCTCAGGAGGGTAAACAGCAGGGTATAAACCAGGCTGGAAACCACCAGGACCCGGATGTCCAGTTCCATCGAAGGGTTGTTGGCCCGCATACCCAGCGCAAGAAGAGAATAGGGGAAATAGAGCCCCAATCCCTGGGCGGTGAGCATCAGCCCGGCGATACTGCCCAGCAGCGCCAGGGCCACCGGCACCGCAAAGGAACGCAGCAGCAAACTCAAGCTCAGCTGCACTGCGCAGACCGCCATTCCGCCCAGCGCGCCGCAGACCAGCCACTCGGGCAGCTCAGGGGGCACCGGATCGGTCAGCCCAATCAGAGATCCGCTGAGCAGGAACAGCCCGCCGGTTACCGCCTGGCTCAGAAAGGAGATGCCCAGAGCGGGCAGCAGCTTGCCCAGGCACAGAGCCCAGGGAGGCGCTGGGAAACTGAGCAGGGCGTGCATGTTGTGGCCGCTGTGCTCCAGGTACCATTCCCAGGAACAAAAGACCCCCAGCAGCGCCGGAAGGAAGAAATAGGAAGAAAACAGAGTGTGCTGGGTCCAGAGGCTGTACCACTGGTTGGGCAATACCCCAAGGTTCGCCAGATAGTTGCCGGTGCCCAGTACGGCGGGCAGAACCGGCAGAAGCAGAAAGGCCGCCCAGACCGGCGCACGCCGGAATTTGATCCCTTCGGTCCGCAGAATCCGCATCAGCATGGCCTTACACCTCCTTTTTCACAAAGAGCGCCCGGCCGGCAAGCAGGAACAGCCCGCCCCACAGGCACAAAAGCCCCAGGTCCAGCGCTTCCGGCTCCCGCCAGAAAAAACTGGTGGCGCGGGTCACCGGGTCCCATTCCATCCGCACCAGCAGCATCAGACCATAATAGCCCCAGGGCAGACATCGCTGCACCCCGAGAGGGAACAGCAGGCTCAAAAGGCCCAAAAAGCTGCCGGACAGCCCCGCAATGAGGGCGGGAGCCTGGTTTGCAAACCGGAGCGAAAGACCTTGCTGCAGTGCATACAGCACCAGCGACACCACCCAGCTCAAAAGGGTAAAGGCGGCCCAGCGCAAAAAAGGCGGCTGCCCATAGCCAAGTTCAAAGCCCAGCAGCATGAAGGCCGCAGAGCGCACCAGCAGCACCCCCGCCAGCACCAGCGCCCCCCAGAAGAATTTGGCGGCGTAGAGCTGGCCGGGGGTGGCCATGGTCTCCAGCAGTTTGAGAGCGCTGCCCTTGTGCTCTGTCTCGCCGCTGCGGCTGGCCAGTACCGCGGCGGTCAGCGGCAGCAGGATGGCATCCACCAGCGGCAGGTTGTATAAAAGCAGCTTCCAGCCGTCGGGGGCAGGAGACTCTTCCCGGGCAAGGAATACCCCCATCCAGACAAACTGGGCTGCCAGCAGTCCCAGGCAGACCGGCAGCACGCCGCGCCGCCTGCATTTGAAAAATTCCAGTTTCAAATTTTTCATAAGCTCGCCGCCTTTCCGGTCAGCTCCAGGAAGATGTCCTCCAGGCTCTTTTTCCGCTCTTCCAGCCGCAGAATGCCCAGCTGCTGCCCGGCCAGAGCACAGTTCAGGGCGGCGACCTGATGGTCTGGCAGAAGAGGCAGGATCAGGTGCCCTTCCTCCTCAGTGCAGCCAAGCCCCTGCTTTTCCAGCAGGGAACGGGCAACGGCGTTGTCGGTAGTACGCAAAGCCAGGTGGGGACGGCTGCGCCCATGGAGGGCGGCCAGTGTGTCCTGGAAAACCAGCTCTCCCTCCCGGATGATGCCCACCGTGTCCGCCATCTGGTCGATCTCGCTGAGCAGATGGCTGGAAACCACCACCGTCATCCCGAACCGCTGGGGCAGGCTGCGGATCAGTTCCCGCATCTCCTGGATGCCTGCGGGGTCAAGGCCGTTGGTGGGCTCGTCCAGGATCAGCAGCCGGGGAAAGCCCAGCAGCGCAGCAGCCAGCCCCAGCCGCTGCTTCATGCCCAGGGAATAGTGGGCAGCCAGCTTGTTTTTCTGGTCCTGCAGCCGGACGATCTGCAATACCTCATCAATTTGTTCCGCCGGTGCGCCCCGCATGGTCTGTACGATGCGCAGGTTCTCTTCTCCGGTGAGGTGGCCGTAGTAACTGGGGCTTTCGATGAGGCTTCCCACCTGCCGCAGGATCTCCACCCGGGTACGGGGGCCCATCTGCTTTCCGAACAGCTGGATCTCTCCGCTGGTGGAGCGCACCAGCCCCAGCAGCATCTTCAATGTGGTGGACTTGCCCGCCCCGTTGGGGCCGAGAAAGCCGTAGATGCTGCCCTCCGGCACCTGGAGATTCAGCTCCTTGACCCGCATGGCGGTTCCGTAGCGTTTGCAGAGCTCTTGTGTTTGGATGATCGTCATTTTCACATCCCTCCTTGTGGCAAAAGCATATCACCCCACCCTTACAGGCGGATGGATGCCGCCTTACATCTTCCTTACTTTTGGAGCAGGGGGCTGCACAAGGGGATGCCTCCATGGTATGATAGGAACCGGAAAGGGGCGTTGCTTTATGCCATACACCATTTTGATTGTGGACGACGAGCCTGCTCTGCGTCAGATGCTGGGGGAGATCCTGACCCAGGCCGGGTACCGGGTTCGGGCGGCGGGCAGCTGCACCGGGGCAATGGAGAGCTTTATGAAACAAATCCCGGACGCAGTGCTGCTGGATGTGATGCTGCCGGATGGGGATGGCTTTGAGCTGTTCGGACGCCTGCGCCAAAAGCAGGAACTGCCGGTGATTTTCCTTTCCGCACGGGACGAGGACGAAGCCCGGCTGCGGGGGCTGGGACTTGGGGCGGATGACTACATCACCAAGCCCTTTTTGCCCCAGGAGCTTCTGCTGCGGCTGCAGGCAGTGCTGCGGCGGGTGTACCGTGGGGCAAAGGAAAGCGTTTCCCGCCTGGGAGATACCGAGATCCTTTGGGATCAGGGAATGGTACGCCGTGCCGGACAGGAAATCCCCCTCACCGCCAAGGAGTTCGCCCTGCTGCGCACCCTGTGGGAAAACCGCGGCCGCATTCTAACCATTGACGTCCTCTGCGCGGCTCTGTGGCCGGGGCCTCTGATTGGATATGAAAACACGCTGATGGTCCACATCCGCCGCCTGCGGTCCAAAATCGAGGCAGAACCCTCTCACCCGCGTTATCTGCTGACGGTGCGGGGGCTGGGCTATCGCCTGCGCCGGGAGGATGAGATATGAGAATTCGCAGTTTGGCAAAAGGAGCGGTTCTGGTGGCCGTCTCGGCGGCGCTGGTTACATTGCTGACCCTTCTGGGCTTGTTTGGTTTTGTCTACTCCGTTTCGGACGGCGGCCGGAACTGGAACGCCCCTCTGTCCGAGATCTCTGCTTCTCTCACCCGGCAGGAGAAGGGCTATGTGTTTTCCGGCGAGGATCTGCTTCAGGGCCGCTGGGCCATGCTGCTGGATGAGGGAGGAAATCTTGTCTGGTCCTTCCGCAAGCCGGAGGAACTGCCGGAGAAATACACCATTTCGGATGTGGCTTCTTTCAGCCGCTGGTATCTCGAGGATTACCCGGTCCAGTGCTGGATACGGGAGGACGGGCTGCTGGTAGTGGGGTCTCCCAGAAACAGCATTTGGAAGCACAATCTTGAAATGGATATGGAAAACATGATCGCGATCCCCGGCTGGTTTCTGGGCTTTTTCCTGCTCTCTTTGGGCAGCGTCCTGGGCTTTGCCTGTCTTGCGGCCCGGCGGTGGTTTAGGCAGGAACAGCAGATCCGGGACGCCGCCCGCTCGGGATGGATCAACGGGGTGTCCCACGACATCCGCACCCCTTTGTCGGTGGTCATGGGATACTCCGCCCAGCTGGAGGCCGCGCCCGACCTCTCACCGGAAAATCACCGGCGGGCCGGTGCGATTCGGGCCCAAAGCCAGACGATTCGGGATCTGGTGAACGATCTGAATCTGACCATGCGGCTGGACTGCGCCATGCAGCCGCTGCGGATGGAAAAGTTTATGCCGGAGGTTTTTCTGAGGCAGCTGGCGGCAGATTTTCTCAACGGCGGAATGTCCGATGGGTTTGAATTTGAAATTCTTCTGCCGGAAACGCCGCTGCCCGTCCTTCAGGCGGACCCCTTTCTCCTGCGCCGGGCGCTGAACAACCTGCTGTCCAACTGCGTGCGGCACAGCCTGCCGGGCAGTTCCATCCGTCTTGGAGCGGAAAACAGGGGCAAAGAGCTTCTTTTCTGGGTGGAGGGCGGGCCTGCACAGTCCGCAGGCTCTCGGCCCGTTTCTTCCTGTACTCTCGAAGCGGACGGCGGAGCGGCCCACGGCACCGGCCTCAAACTGGTGGCCCAGATCGCGGCGGCCCACGGCGGGAGCGCCCGGTTTTCCTTTGGCAGCAGCTCCCGGTGTGAGCTTTGGCTGCCGTATCGCTGCAAAGGAAAAAGCTAAGTTTTTTGAAAGAGTCTTTTCGGCTGGATTTGACGCTTCTTCCCGAAGGCGAAACGTGCTATACTGGGGCTGGAAAAATCGACCGGGGAGGAGGATAAATATGCAGAACACGAAGCAGGGAACACGGGGGTTAAAACAGATCCTGCATCGGCTGTATCTTTTGCTGGACCGCAGACAGAAGGCAAACTTTGTGCTGATTCTCTGCATCATGGCGGTTTCGGCAGGGCTTTCCCAGCTGACCCCCAAGGCTATGGGATGGCTCACCGACGACATCCTCGCTCAGGAGCGGCTGGAATTTCGGGCAGTGCTTCCGGTGCTGCTGTTTGTGCTGGCGGTGAATGTGGTCAATGAGCTCATCAAGATCGGCCGCCGCCTGCTGGTGGAGGACACCGCCACCAAAACCGAGAAGAAGGCCCGGGGGCTGGTGCTCGCCTCGCTGCTCAAGGCGCCGCTTTCTTACTTCAAGGAAAACATGACCGGCAACATCCACGGCCGCCTCAATCGCTGCCTGGAAGGAACGGTCAAGCTGGAAAAACTAATTTTCATGGATTTTGCCCCCGCCATCTTCAACAGCGCGGCGGCCATCCTTGTGATCTTTACCACTTTGCCGGTGAGCCTGGCCGCGCCCATGCTGCTGGTGATCCCCATCGGTACCGCCATTGTTCTGCGTCAGATCGCTACCCAGAAGGGCATCCGGGTTTCTCTGCTGGAAACCAAGGCCGGGATGGATGGGGCAATCGTGGAGCTGCTCAACGGCATTGCGGTCATCCGCATCACCGATGCCGCCGCCCAGGAGGAAGAGCGGTTCGACGGACGCTCTGAACTTTTGCGCAGCAAGGAGATGCACCACCATGTTCAGATGGCCGGGTACGACAGCCTGAAATTTGTCAACCAGGCGGTGTTCACCGTGCTGATGATCGGAATGTCGGTCTATCTTGCCACCAAGGGGGTTATCTCAGCGGGCGATGTGCTCACGGCTTATCTCTGCTTTTCCCAGCTGCTCAAGCCTTTGGAAGAACTGCACCGGATTCTGGATGAGCTGGCCGAGAGCGTGCTGCTGGCGGAGGATTTTTTCCGTCTGGCGGATATCCCCAACGACTTTTCCTATCAGCCGCCGCTTTTAAAGGCGTCTGTGCCTGAAGGCCCGGCCGGGATCTCGCTAAAAGACCTCTGGTTTTCCTACGAGCCGGAACACCCGGTGCTTCGGGGGCTGGAGCTGGATCTGCCGCCGGGAACTTTCCTGGGGGTGGCAGGTCCCAGCGGCTGCGGAAAGTCCTCTCTCATAAAGGCTCTCTGCCGGCTGGAACCCTATGAGGGCCGGATCGAGATCGGCGGGGCAGACCTGGCCGGATTGACCCGGCAACAGATCGCCCGGCTGGTGGCTCTGGTGCCCCAGGAGCCGTTCCTGATTGCGGGCAGCATCTACGAGAATATCTGCTATGGTCTGGACCGTTTGCCCACCCCCCAGGAGGTAGAGCAGGCGGTGCAGAAAGCCTGCCTTGCCGAGTTTGTGGAGAGCCTGCCGGAAAAGCTGGACACCCCTTTGGCTGAGGGAGGGGGCAACCTCTCGGGCGGTCAAAAGCAGCGTATCGCCATTGCCCGTGTATTTCTGCGGCAGCCGCGGGTGCTGATTCTGGACGAGGCTACCAGCGCGCTGGACAACACCACCGAGCGCCGGATTCAGGCTGAGATCGAACAGCTGCTAAAGGAACAGCAGATGACCATTCTTTCCATCGCGCACCGGCTCACGACCCTGCGCAACTGTGACCAAATTATTGTGATGGACCAGGGGCAAATCGTACAGAGCGGACGGTTCCAGGAGCTGGTGGAGACCGAGGGCGTCTTCCGCTCCATGTACTATGGACGGCTGAAGTGAGAAAAACCTCTTTACAAAACCTGCAGGCTCTGCTATACTTCCCTGCAGGGAATGAAGTTCTCCCCAGGGCAACCTAAACCGCTTTTCAAAGCTGATGACTTCTGCGATTCAAGGGTCGCAGAATCTCATCAGCTTTTTTTCTGCTCTTTTTCAGCAGCTGTGCCGGAAGGGGAGAACCGTTCTGAAACATTTGGCAAAAGGAGAAATCGTATGCTTACATCCCTTGCACTTATTTTTCTGGTGGGTCTGGCGGCGGCGGCCCTCTGTGAATTTGTTCACCTGCCGCGGATCATCGGAATGCTGCTGGCGGGCATTGCACTGGGGCCCTATGCCCTCAACTGGCTGGACGGCTCCATTCTGTCCATCTCATCCGACCTGCGTCAGATGGCCCTCATCATCATTTTGCTGAAAGCGGGTCTTTCCCTCAATCTGGCGGATCTGAAAAAGGTGGGACGCCCGGCAGTCATGATGTCCTGTGTTCCGGCAGGATTTGAGATTTTGGGAGTAGTGCTGCTGGCACCCGTGCTGCTGGGAATTACCCGGATGGAAGCTGCGGTCATGGGGGCAGTGCTGGGAGCTGTTTCCCCGGCGGTGGTGGTGCCCCGTATGGTGATGCTCATGGAAAAAGGCTGGGGCACCGACAAAAGCATCCCTCAGCTCATCATGGCAGGCGCCTCCTGTGATGATATCTTTGTCATTGTTCTCTTTACCACCTTTTCCCGAATGGCCCAGGGCGGCAGCGCCCGCTGGACCGACTTTGCCCAGATCCCGGTGTCCATTCTGCTGGGCATCGCGCTGGGAGCGGTGGCCGGGGTGCTGCTGAGCTTCTTTTTTGAAGAGGCTTACCGGCGGGGCGGCAAGGTCCGCAACAGCACCAAGGTCATCATTCTGCTGGGCAGCTCCTTTCTGCTGATGGCAATCGAGACCTGGGCAAAGCCCTTTGCGCCGGTGTCGGGTCTGCTGGCAGTGGTCAGCATGGCCTGCACCCTCAAAATCCGCAGCAGCGAACAGGTCATTCGCCGCTTGTCGGAAAAGTTCGGCAAGCTCTGGCTTGCAGCCGAGATTCTGCTGTTTGTGCTGGTAGGCGCTGCGGTGGACATCCGCTATACCCTCCATGCAGGGGCAGCAGCGGTGGTCATGATCTTCCTGGCCCTTGGCTTCCGGGCGGTGGGTGTGATCCTCTGTATGCTGGGTACTCCTCTCAGCGGCAGGGAGCGGCTGTTCTGTGTCATTGCCTATCTGCCCAAGGCAACGGTTCAGGCTGCCATCGGTTCAGTGCCGCTGGCCATGGGGCTGCCCTGTGGGCAGATTGTCTTGTCGGTGGCGGTGCTGGCCATCCTTATCACGGCTCCGCTGGGGGCCATCGGCATTGACTGCAGCTATAAAAAATTGCTGCGCAGTGTGGGGTAAGCTGTTCCAGCCTTTCAAAAGCTGTCTAAATGTGCTACAATAGACCGTAATGTCAGCCGAGGGAGGTCTTGTATGCAGATTCGGCTTTTTCAGCCCTCCGATCTTGAGGAGATGGCTGCTCTTTTTTATCGAACAGTCCACACGGTCAACGCGGCAGATTACACCCTGCAGCAGCTGGACGCCTGGGCGGACGGCGCACCCGACCTGGAACGATGGCTCGCTTCCTTTCAGCAGCACTACAGCCTCGTGGCACTGGAAGGGGAAAAGATCGTGGGTTTCGGAGACATCGACCAAATCGGCTATCTGGACCGGCTGTATGTTCACGCAGAATTTCAGCACAGGGGAATTGGCTCGGCCCTCTGTGACCGGCTGGAGGCACAAGCCGCAGAGAGCGTGACCACCCACGCTTCGGTCACGGCCCGGCCCTTTTTTGAGGGGCGGGGGTATCGGGTCATCCGGGCCCAGCAGGTGGAGCGTCACGGTGTTTGGATGCCCAATTTTGTGATGAAAAAAGAGCTTTTGTAATAGAAAGAGGGAAAAAGATGTCCATTCAGAAGGTCAAAGCCTATTTTGCACAGTACGGCATGGAAGATCGGGTGCTGGAGTTCCCGGTTTCCAGCGCCACGGTGGAGCTGGCAGCGCAGGCGCTGAACTGTGCGCCCTGCCGCATTGCCAAGACCCTCTCCTTTATGGTGAATGGCGCGCCGATGCTCATTGTCTGCGCCGGAGATGCCAAAATCGACAACCACCGCTATAAAGAACAGTTTGGTGCCAAGGCCAAGATGCTCACTCCCGCCGAGGCCGAAACTCTGGTGGGCCATGCAGTGGGCGGGGTCTGCCCCTTTGCAGTAGCCGAGGGGGTCAAGGTCTATCTGGACGTGTCCCTCAAACGATTCGAGACGTTTTTCCCCGCCTGCGGCAGCTCCAACAGCGCCATTGAGCTGACCATCCCCGAGCTGGAAAAATATTCCTGTTTTGCCGCCTGGGTCAATGTGTGCAAAGGCTGGGAAGGGCAGGTCTGACGCTGCATTTCCAAAAACAAAGGACATGGCCTTCCGGGTTCTGCTCGGAAAAACCATGTCCTTTTCTGTTTGCTTTTTAGAGGAAAACCGCATTTTCCGCCGGCCGGGCAAAGTTTTGCTTGAGCATCTCTACATGAGACAGAAAGGCCGGGTCATCAAAATATTTTGCCCCCTGGGGGCAGCGGCGCACGCAGCTGTGGCACTTGATGCAGGTCCCCGGTACCTCAGCAGGATTTGCCGGGTCGATGGAACCCATGGGGCAGAGCCGGGCGCACAGGCCGCAGCCTGTGCAGCGCTCGGAATCGGTTTTGGGCTTTGCCTTGAGAAATTTGGCGGGCTGACCGTCCAGACCACGGGGCACATAATAGGGGGCGTCCGGGTCTCCGACGGGCCGAATCGGCGGGAGAGTGCTCTCTCCGGCCTGCAGCTTTTGGGCCAGTCTCTGCGCAAAATTGTCCATCTGGGCAAGGTCCTGGGCATCGGGCCGGCCGGAGGCCAGCGCCGGGGCAAAGGCGTGTTCTGCCGCAAAAGCTCCTCCGCCTGCAAGGCAGAAACCATCCGTTTCCAGCACTGCCCACAGCTCGGCCAGGGCGTTGTCAAAAGACCGGTTGCCGAAGGTCACCACCGCCACAGCGGGGGTGCCGCTGCCTCGGAGCTTTGCCTGAAAATCCGGCAGCAGCTTATTGGGCAGTTTGCCTGCATAAGTGGGAGAGCCCACCACCACAAGATCGGTGGGGGCAAAGCTTTGCACCTGCTGGCGCTGGCCGGGCAGGGTCCAGGGCAGGGTTCGGCAGGGCAGGCCCAGCTTTCCGGCAAGGGCGGCGGCGATGCGCTGCACCGCCTGTTCGGTAACGCCGGTGGGGCTGAAGGATAAAGCGTACACACAGCGAATCTCCATAAGGCTTTTCCTTTCTTTTGCGCGCTGCTCAGACTGTAATTTCGATCTGGTTGTCCTCCGGGCCCAGGATACAGCTCTCGTAATAGCCGTCTCCAGTGGTGCGGGGGCCGCTGAGCACCGGGTAGCCGTCCGCCTTCAGACGGGCGGTCAGCTGGTCCACTGCCGCCTTGCTGCCGCAGCTGAGGGCAAGGTGGATGAAACCGGTGCGCACTAGGGACTTTTCGGCCCGGTCCATCTGGGGTTTCTGCATGATCTCCAGCCGGGCTCCCTCCTCAAAGGTCAAAAAGTAGGAACGAAAGCCGGTATGGGGGTTGTGGTAGAGCTGGTTTGCGCGGGCGCCGAAATATTTCTCGAAAAATTCCCGCATGCCTTCCAAATCCTCTGCATAGAGAGCAATATGTTCAATTTTCATGGGCCTTCCGTCCTTTCCTCTGCAAAAACTGCTGTTTCTTCCATTATATCGGGTTTTCTGCGCAGGACAAGACCCTTTGTTTTTTAAGAAGAACAATGGCAAATTCTTCTTTATTTGTGCTATAATGGCTTTAACGAAAAACTGCTTCGGCGGAACAAAGGATACCAAGGCCAACAAAGGAGGTTTGCGTTTATGCAGGAAGTCTATGCGTTTTTGAAAAAGTGCGGCACCTACTATCTTGCCACCGATGACCAGGGCCAGCCCCGGGTGCGTCCCTTTGGAACGGTGGACATCTTCGACGGCCGTCTGACCATCCAGACCGGAAGGAGCAAGGATGTCTCCAAACAGATTGCGGCCAATCCCAAGGTGGAGATCTGCGCCTTTGATGGGCAAAGTTGGCTGCGGCTGAGCGCGGTTGCGGTAGAGGATGAGCGCATCGAGGCACAGCAGCACATGCTGGACGCTTACCCTTCTCTCCAGAGCATGTACAAGGCAGGGGACGGCAACACCCAGATCTTCGCGCTGGAGCAGGCCACAGCGGTCTTTTCCTCCTTTACGGCGGAGCCCCGCACCATCCAGTTCTAAATATCCCGGAGATTTTAGAACAGCATAACAAATGCAGACGGTCCAGAGGCCCGCACAGCCAGCTCTTTTTGAGGGCAGTGCTGAAATTGCGGAGAAGGGACCGTCTCTTTTTGCACAGGAATGGAAAGCGTCCTTGACATTTTTGAGTAGTGTGTTATACTGGAATTACGGAAAGGAAACTTTCCATTTGCAATAGGGAAAGGGGGCGGAGCATGAAAAATCGTCTGGAAGAGCTGCGCAAAGCGCGGGGTATCCGGCAGGAAGAACTGGCAAACGCCCTGGAAGTTTCCCGCCAGACCATCGGTTCGCTGGAAAACGGGCGCTATAACCCCTCGATCCTGCTGGCCTTCAAAATTGCGCGGTACTTCGGCCTGAGCATCGAGGAGATTTTTATTTATGAAGAGGAGGGTAAACCATGAAAGAGAAGATGCCATTTGTGCTGGATATTTTGCTGGGGGCAGTGCTGCTCATCGCCGGACTTTTCATGCAGGTGGATTATTATAACAGCATGGTATTCTCCGCCGGAGTGGGTCTTGTGATGGCGGGCGGGGTACATTTGGCCCGGCTGATTTACTGGCAGCGCCCGGAGCGTCAGGAAGAATACAAGGCCCGCCAAAAGCAGGCCCACATCGACGCTGTGGATGAGCGCAAGCAGTTTCTGCGGATGAAATCCGGGCAGATGGCCTACCAGATCATGCTGGTTGTTCTGTTCCTGCTGGCCTTTGTACTGGCACTGCTGCGGGTGGAGGCTTGGATCATCCTGATGGTTTTCCTGCTGACCGTGTTCCAGTGGGGGCTTGGGGTGGTGCTCTTCCGCATGCTGGAAAAGCGGATGTAAAGAAAATGCTGCATTCTTTTGGATGGGACAAAGGCTGTCCCGCCCGCAGATTTCAGCAAATCCCGCTCCATGTCCTGTACACAGAAGCAAAAGGATGTTAGACTGGAATCAAAAGGGGGTTATATACCATGGATCAGACCAAAGTGGGAGCGTTTATCAAAGAGCTTCGCAGAGAGCACAACCTTACCCAGGAGCAGATGGCCGACCGGTTCGGCGTATCCCGGCGGACCGTCTCCCGCTGGGAAAATGGCAGAAATCTGCCGGAGCTGGATCTTCTGATCGAGCTCTCGGATGCCTTTGGAGTGGATCTTCGGGAACTGCTGGAAGGACAGCGCAAGCAGGAAAGGATGAACCCGGAACTGGCGCAGACCGCCCGGCAGTTGGCGGAGTACAGCATGGAAGAAAAAACTCAGATGACCCTTCGGCTGCACGTTGTGCTCTGGAGCGGACTGCTTGGCTCCATTGTGTATCTGGTTTTGCTCTTTACGGACCGGATCTACGGCGTTCAGGGGAGTTTTCTTGCCGGCGGCTGTCAGGGAATCGGGATTGGATCTCTTGTCGCCGGTATCCTGATGACCAGCCGGTATGGAGCCCGGATTCGGGCGGCAAAACTGCGCTTTAAGCAGCAGGTGAAGGATAAGTTTTTTCAAAAACGCTGAAAACCATTTTTCTGTAGAGAAGAAAGGCAGACAAATACTATGGAAAGGCTGAATAAGGATACCTGGGCGCGCAGAGAAATCTATGAAATGTTTTCCAAGGTGGACTACCCGTTTTATTCGGTTACCATTCCGGTGGATGTAACCAATCTGAAAATCCTTTCCGGAAAAAAGGGGATCTCCTTTTATTTTCTGATGATTTGGGTTTGTACCAAAGCGGTCAACTCGGTTTTTGAATTCCGGCTTCGCATCCGGCAGGACGAGGTTTTCGTCTCAAGCCAAACTAACCCGAGCTTTACTTATATGCCGAAAGACTCGGATGTGTTCAAGATCGTTTCGCTCCCTTGGGAACCGGATTTTGAATCTTTCTGCCGGAAAGCGAAAAGCCGTTGTGAGCAGCAGACCGGCTTTATTGCCGCCGAAGAGGAAAGCGATGAACAAATCTATTTTTCTTGTACGCCCTGGTTTGATTTTACAGCGCTGACCAACGAGCACTCCTTTGATAAGGACGACACCATTCCACGTCTTGCATGGGGAAAATATTATGGGGAGAAGGAACGGCTGTGGGTCCATCTGTCCATTGAGGTGAACCACCGCACCATTGATGGGGTACACATCGGCAGACTGAAATCGGCCATTGATCGAGAGATCGCCCGCCTTCTGGAAGTGGATGAATGAGAACCATCCGATGATAAAAACAGGTCGTGAAAAACCTCCTTGTGCAGGATCAACCGGGCTGCATGGGGAGGTTTTGCTCTGCCTGGAAATTCAGCTGCACAAACTTATATTATGGCTTTGGAAAAAGTTGAGAGAATCTGTTGAAAGCGGACTTGTGTTCTTTGAACTGCGGAAATATAATGGAACATAGGGGGAAGAATGCGGACAAATCGGGAAGCGGCGAACAGAAAAAGTGGAGACGATACAAAACGATGAAACACATTTTCTTTGTGGAAGATGATCTGAGCTTAATCAACGGGTTGTCCTTTGCCATCAAAAAACAAGGGTATTCAATCGAGGTCGCCCGGACACGTCTGGAAGCGGAAAATCTGTGGGCGAACGGAAAATATGACCTGGTGATTCTCGATGTGTCCCTGCCGGACGGTTCCGGCTATGATTTGTGCAGACAAATTCGGCGGACTTCAAAGGTCCCCATCATCTTTCTGACCGCGGCAGACGAAGAAACGGATATTATTATGGGGCTTGATATAGGAGGAGACGATTATATTACAAAGCCCTTCAAACTGGCAATCTTCCTCTCGAGGGTAAACGCTCTGCTCCGCCGGAGCGATAACTTCCGACAAGAGGAAACAGAACTGAGCTCAAACGGTATTACCATACAGCTGCTGAAGCACGAGGTCTATAAAAATGGCGACCCCATCGATTTAACAGCCAGTGAGTATAAATTGCTCTGTTTGTTTATGGAAAATCCGGGGATTGTTCTTTCCTCCGAACAGATTTTGAACAGGCTGTGGGACAACGAAGAAAATTATATCGACAGCAGTACCCTGTCCGTTTATATTCGCCGTCTGCGCACAAAAGTTGAGGACGATCCCGGCAGCCCGCAAAAAATCGTCACAGTGCGCAGGATCGGGTACAGATGGAACGTGGTGGAATGAGGCAGATCATGCGAATGCTGGCAAATCGAAAAATACGGCATCTGTTTTATCAGATCCTGTTTTTTCTTGTTGTATTTACCGCGGCTTCTGTGGTTGCTGTTTGGCAGCAATGGAAAGGGACGGTATTCTGTGTTCTAATGTCTGCCCTTTGTATGGGGGCTCTGATTTTCCTGGTTCTGTATCTTTATTTCAGAGAGCAGGAGAAAATTATGGAAGACGCGGTGTCTCAGATCGGGCAGTATATCGCAGGAAACGCAGATGCTCGGATTGACAGCAACGAAGAGGGAGAGCTGTATCGGTTGTTCCATGAAGTAAACACCCTGGCGGCGACCCTCAATGCCCATGCAGAAAATGAAACCAGAGCAAAGCGTTTTCTCAAGGACACCATATCCAATATTTCGCACCAGCTGAAAACCCCGCTTGCAGCTTTGAATATCTATAACGGCCTTCTTCAAGAGGAGGCAAAAGAGCTTCCTGAGATCCGGGAATTTGCCGATCTTTCGGAGCAGGAACTGGATCGAATCGAAGCTCTGGTGCAGAATCTTTTGAAGATTGCCAAGCTGGATTCCGGGAGCATCGTATTGGAAAAGACGCCGGAAGATCTCGCCGAGATCATGGACAGCATAGAGCGGCACTTTGCATACCAGGCCCGGCAGGAAGAAAAGAAACTTCTCTTTTCCGGAGAGGAGGGAATAACGCTTTTGTGTGATCGCGGATGGTTCACAGAAGCACTCAGCAATCTTGTAAAAAACGCCTTCGATCATACAACGGCCGGAGGGACCATCTCCATCGAATGGAAGCGGTTTGCATCCATGGTTCAGATTGTTGTTCGGGATGACGGCAGCGGCATTCATCCGGAAGATCTGCCGCACATTTTCAAGCGGTTTTATCGCAGCCGCTTTTCCAAGGATACACAGGGGGTGGGATTGGGGCTGCCGCTTGCAAAAGCGATCATTGAAGCCCACAATGGCATGATCGAGGCAGAGAGCGATCCCGGACGGGGAACCGCCTTTCTTATAAACTTCCTGATTCCTACAAAATTGTAGGCGATGCGTCATGCTGCAGTAGGAATGCTGTGCTACTCTTTCGGTAACAAAAAGAAAGAGAGGTTTGAATGCATGAACTTATTGGAAGTGAGCAACCTTTCCAAAACCTATGGGACCGGCGAAACAGCGGTACACGCACTGAAAGGGGCAACCTTTTCGGTTCCCAAAGGGGAATTCGTTGCGGTTGTCGGGGAATCAGGTTCTGGAAAAAGCACCTTGCTGAATATGATCGGCGCGCTGGATACCCCGACCTCCGGCAAGGTGTTTATTGATGGAAAGGACATTTTTTCCATGAAAGACCGGAACCAGACGGTCTTTCGGCGCAGAAACATCGGCTTTGTTTTTCAAAGCTTCAATCTGATTCCGGAGCTGACGGTGGAACAAAACATTGTGTTTCCGCTGCTGCTGGATTATCAAAAGCCCAATCAAGCGTATCTGGAAGAACTGCTCGGCGTTCTGAACCTGACTGCCCGGCGGAACCATCTGCCCAGCCAGCTTTCCGGCGGCCAGCAGCAGCGGGTGGCGATTGGCCGCGCCCTGATTACACGCCCTGCCCTGATTCTGGCGGACGAGCCGACCGGAAATCTGGACACACAAAATACCAGTGAGGTCGTTGCACTGCTGAAAGAAGCATCCCGAAAATACGAACAGACCATTATCATCATCACCCACAGCAAAAGCATCGCTCAGACGGCAGACCGCATTCTGCAGGTATCCGATGGTGTTCTGACCGATTTTGGGAGGTGCCGGGAATGAAAAGTTATTTGAGTCTGATTCCCATCTCGGCCAAGGTGCGAAAGAGACAGAACCGTATGACCCTGCTCTGCATCATCATCTCCGTGCTTCTGGTCACAACAATTTTCAGCATGGCGGATATGGGCATCCGCATGGAAAAGGCCCGTGTGATCGAGCAGCATGGCTATTGGCATATCATGCTGAAGGAGCCCTCGGCCCGGCAGGTGGAACAGATTGCCCAAAGAACCGATGTGACAGCCTATTCTCTCTATGACGGCCTGAATTTTGACCTGTCGGAAGAATATACCATCAACGGGAAAACCTGCGTCGTGGTGGGCGGGGACAGATCCCTTCTTACCGAGATATACAACAACCTCACCGAGGGCAGTTATCCCGACGATGCCAACGAGGTGGTTCTATCCAACCGGGCTAAGGCGATGCTCTCTTTGGAGGTGGGGGACAGCGTCATCCTGCATACTCCGGCGGGAGATTTCGAGTATCGGATTT
>CALXGY010000109.1 GCA_944387955.1 uncultured Faecalibacterium sp.
GGCTGGCGGGCCAGGGGGTCCAGGTGGACCTCTACGAGCAGAAACCGGTCCACTTCTCCCCGGCCCATAAAAGCGAGGGCTTCGCCGAGCTGATCTGCTCCAACAGCCTGAAAGCCGAGCGGCTGGATTCCGCTTCCGGCCTGCTGAAAGAGGAGATGCGCCGGATGGGCAGCCAGCTCCTGAAGGCCGCCGAGACCGCCCGGGTGGCGGCGGGCGGCGCGCTGGCGGTGGACCGGGACAAGTTTTCCGCCGTCGTCACCGAAATGGTGGAAAACTGCCCGGGCATCACGGTACACCGGGCCGAGGTCACCGCCATTGACGAGAGCGAGCCGGTGCTGGTGGCCACCGGCCCCCTGACCGAGGGAGCCCTGGCCGAGGAGATCGGGCGGCTCACCGGGGACGACCGGCTGCACTTCTACGACGCGGTGGCCCCCATCGTCACCGCCGAGAGCCTGGACTACGACAAGGTCTTTGCCGCCTCCCGGTACGGCCGGGGGGAGGCGGACTACCTCAACTGCCCCTTCAACAAGGCGGAGTACGAGGAGTTTTACGCGGCCCTGGCCTCTGCCCAGCGGGCCGAGCTCCACGAGTTCGACCAGCCCGCCGAGGCGGCCCCGGAAGCTGCCGGAGACGCTGCCCCCGCCAAGGGCAAAAAGGCGGACGCGGTGACCGTCTACGAGGGCTGCATGCCCATCGAGATCATGGCCGCCCGGGGCGCGGATACCATGCGGTACGGCCCCCTGCGGCCGGTGGGCCTCATCGACCCCCGCAACGGCCACCGCCCCTGGGCCAACGTCCAGCTGCGGGCCGAGAACACCGAGCGCACCCTGTACAACATCGTGGGCTTTCAGACCAACCTCAAGTGGGGGGAGCAGAACCGGGCCTTTTCCATGATTCCGGGCCTTGAGAACGCCGAGTTCGTGCGGTACGGGGTCATGCACCGGAACACCTTCCTGGACGCGCCGCGGCTCTTGACGGCGGGGCTCTTCCTCAAGGAACACCCCAACGTTTTCTTTGCCGGGCAGATCACCGGCTTTGAAGGGTATATGGAGAGCGCGGCCTGCGGCCTGCTTGCCGCCCGCAGCATCTACGCCCGGCTCACCGGAGCCGAGTTTGCGCCGCCCCCGGCGGACACCATGTGCGGCGCGCTGATCCGCTATCTCACCACCGAAAATAAGAACTTCCAGCCCATGGGGGCCAACATGGGCATCCTGCCCCCGCTGGAAGAACGCCCCCGGGACAAGCGCCTGCGGTATCTGGCCGCAGCCAACCGGGCGGTGGCCAGCTTCCGCAGCTGGCTGGGCCTTGGGCCGGAGACCGAACCGGCCGGGGCCGATTTGCAGGCATAAGAAAGGGAGAACGCTATGAAGATCATTCTGGACATGATGGGCGGCGACAACGCGCCGCTGTCCACCCTGCAGGGGGCGGCGGACGCCGTCAAGGAGTACGGGGTGGAGATTTTGGGCCTCGGCGATGAGGCGCTGCTGCGCAAGACCGCCGCCGAGAACAACATTTCGCTTGCGGGCATCCAGCTGGTGCACTGCTCCGAGAACATCGAGATGTGCGACGAGCCCGCCCGGGCGGTGCGCACCAAGAAGGACTCCACCATCGTGGTGGGCCTCAATCTGCTCAAGGAGGGCAAGGGGGATGCCTTTGTCTCGGCGGGCAGCACCGGCGCGCTACATGTGGGCGCAAGCCTCATCGTGCGCACCCTGCGGGGGGTCAAGCGCCCGGCTCTGGCCACCATCATCCCGGCCAAAAACAAGGCCTATATGCTGCTGGACAGCGGCGCGAATGTGGAGTGCCGCCCCGACATGCTGGCCGCCTTCGCGGTGATGGGCTCCTGCTATATGGCCCGGGTGGAGGGCCGCAAGGACCCCTCTGTGGCTCTGGCCAACAACGGCGCCGAGGAGAGCAAGGGCACCCCGGTTTTGCGGGAGGCCCACCAGCGGCTCAAGGAGACCCCGGGCATCCGGTTTGTGGGCAACATCGAGCCCCGGGACGTGCCCGCCGGGGATGTGGACGTGGTGGTCTGCGACGGCTTTACCGGCAACGTGATCCTCAAGCTCACCGAGGGCGTGGCCAAGATGCTGCTGGGCATGCTCAAAGAGATGTTCCTGGCCAGCGTCGGCGGCAAGATCGCGTATCTTCTGCTGCGCAAGGACCTGAGCGCCCTCAAGAAGAAGCTGGACAGTGAGGAATACGGCGGCGCACCCTTCCTGGGAGCCAGACAGCCGGTCATCAAGGCCCACGGCTCTTCCGGCCCCAACGCCATCAAGAACGCCATCCGCCAGGCGAAGATCTGCGTAGAGAACGATCTGTGCGGCACCATGCAGTCCGCTCTGGACGATCTGGCCGCCCAGAGCAAGGCGGAGTAAGACCGGCCAACATGCAGAACGCGCCCGGCCAGAGGGCCGGGGCGGAAAGGGATCGAACAGGGAATATGAGTCATCATCAACTGGAAGAAATCATCGGGTATACTTTTAAGAACCCGGGGCTGCTGACCACGGCGCTGACCCATACCAGCTACGCCAACGAGAGCCGCACCCCGGTGGAGCACAACGAGCGGCTGGAGTTTCTGGGGGACAGCGTTTTGCAGATCGTCTCGGCGGACTATCTTTTCCACGCCTACGCCGACCGCCCCGAGGGAGACCTGACCCGCATCCGGGCCAGCCTTGTCAGCGAGGGGGCGCTGTTCCAGTTTGCCCAGGAGATCGACCTGGGGGACTATCTGCGTCTGGGCAAGGGGGCGGAGCGCTGCGGCGGCCGCAATCGCCCCAGCGTGGTGTCCGACGCCTTCGAGGCGCTGATCGCGGCTCTTTATCTGGACGGCGGCATGGAGACCGCCCGGCGGTTCATCCTGCCCTTCATCACCGAGGGCAAGCGGGCCGAGGCGGACTACAAGACCCGGCTGCAGGAGATCGTGCAGCAGAACCCCGAGGAGCGGCTGAGCTATGTGGTGGAGCAGGAGAGCGGCCCCGACCACGACAAGCATTTTGTGGTGGCGGTGCGGTTCAACTCCGACTGCGTGGCCCGGGGCGAGGGCCGCAGCAAGAAAGCCGCCGAGCAGCACGCCGCCCGGGAGGCCCTCAAACTGCTGGGGGTCATCAAGGAAAAGTAAAAAGCAAAGGAACTAGAAAACATGGTATTGAAGCAGCTGGAGATCCAGGGCTTTAAAAGTTTTCCCGACCGGGTCAAGATCCCCTTCGGGCCGGGGGTCACCGGAGTGGTGGGCCCCAATGGTTCGGGCAAGAGCAACCTGTCCGACGCGGTGCGCTGGGTGCTGGGAGAGACCAGCAGCCGCCAGCTGCGCTCGGCGGGCAAGATGGAACAGGTCATCTTCGGCGGCACCCAAAAGCGGGGAGCCATGGGCTATGCTACGGTGCAGCTGACTTTGGACAACACCGACCACACCCTGGACCTTGCGGCCGAGGAGGTCACCATCAGCCGCCGGTACTACCGCTCGGGGGAGAGCGAATACCACATCAACGGCCAGCCCTGCCGCCTCAAGGACATCTACGAGCTGCTGCTGGATACCGGTGTGGGCCGGGACGGCTATTCCATCATCGGCCAGGGGCAGATCTCCGAGATCGTCTCGGCCAAGGGGGCCGAGCGGCGGGAGATCTTCGAGGAGGCCTGCGGCATCGCCAAGTACCGCTACCGCAAAAACGAGGCCGAGCAGCGTCTGGCCGCCGCCCAGGAGAACCTGGAACGGCTGCAGGACATCCTCTCGGAGCTGGAAAGCCGGGTCCTCCCGCTGGAAAAGGAGAGCGAGAAGGCTCAAAAGGCCCTGGCCCTCATGGAGCAGCGCAAGGGGGTGGAGGTCACCCTCTGGAGCGAGGAGCTGGCAGCGGCGAAGGAGAACGAGCGGATCTGCCGCCGGGGCTGGGAGACCGCCCAGGCGGAGTATGAGCGGTTCGACCGGGCCGAGCAGGCGGCCCAGAAGGAGGCTGAGGAGATCCGGATGCAGGCGCAGCGGCTGACCGTCGCCATTGAACGCCTGAATGGGGATATCCGCAGCCTCACCCAGCAGATCAGCGGCAGCGAGAGCCGCATCGCGGTGCTGGAAAACGACCTGGGCCACAGCGGCCGCAGCGCCGATTCTCTCCGCGCCCAGCTGGAAGGGGCGGAGAATGCCCGCAAAGAGGCCCTTGCCGCCCGGGAGGACAGCCGCGCCCAGTTGAAGCAGCTGGAAGCGGACGCTGCCGCATTGGAAGAGCAGATCGCAGCCTTCAAAGAGCGGCAGGCCGGGGTGCAAAAACAGGCCGAGGCCTCCGGCGCAAAGGCGGACCTCGCCCGGGCCGCTCTGGCCGACTGCACCGCCCGGCTCACCGCCGCACGGGTGGAGGAGGCCGGAGCCCTTGCCGCCGCCGAGACCGCCCGCCAGCAGACCCCCGCCGCCCAAAAGAGCCTGGAAGAGCAGCAGGCCGCGCTGGAACAGCTGGAACAGGACCGCCGGGACACCGCCCGGTATCTGGGGATGCTGGACCAGAACGAAAAGCGGCTGACCAACGTCCGGGCGGGCCTGGAACTGAAAGCCCAGTCCCGGGCCAAGGCCCTGGCCGAGGCGAGCGAAGCCGAGAGCCAGCTGGCCCGCCAGAGGGAAGCCGCCGCCAGCCGCCTGAGCGTTCTGCAGGAGCTGGAAAGAAATCTGGACGGCTATCAAAATTCGGTCAAGGCGGTGCTGCGGGCCGCTTCTTCCGGGCGGCTGCGGGGCATCCTGGGGCCGGTGAGCAGCATTTTGCAGGTGGAGCCCGGCTGTGAACTGGCGGTGGAAACCGCCCTGGGCGGGGCGCTGCAAAACATCGTGGTGGAAAACGAGGCCGCCGCCCGCTCCGCCATCGCCTTTCTGCGCAAGGAGGGGGCCGGACGGGCCACCTTCCTGCCGCTGGACACGGTGCAGCCCGGCCTCTTTCGGGGGCAGCTGCCCGAAGGGGCCCGCCTTGCCAGCAGCCTGGTCAGGACCGAAGAGCGGTACGCCAATATCCTCTCGAACCTTCTGGGCCGCATCCTGGTCACCGAGGACCTGGCCTCGGCTTCCGCCGCCGCCAAGGCCCTCGGCTACCACAACAAGGTGGTGACCCTGGACGGCCAGGTCATCCACGCAGGGGGCAGCTTTACCGGCGGCAGCGTGCAGCGGTCGGCGGGGCTGTTCACCCGCAAAAAGGAGATGGAGCAGCTCACCGTCCGTCTGGCTCAGCTGGAAAAGCGGCTGGGTGAAGCCGCCGCAAAGACGGCGGCCTGCCGCGCCGCCTCCGAAAAGCTCTCCGCCCAGCAGACCGCCGCCGCCAGCGAGCAGATCACCGCCGCCGCCGACCGGGCCCGGGCCGAAGCCGAGGGAAAACGGCTGGAAACCGCGGCCCAGGAAGGGCAGCAGGAGCTGGAACACCGCAAAGCCGAGCTTGCCCGGCTGGAGGAACTGGCCGCCCAAAAGACCCGGGAGGCCGAAGCCGCCGCCGAAAAACGGCAGCAGCTGGAAGGAGAAATTTCCGCCCTCTCGGCCCAGCTGGAACAGCTGGCCGCCGGGGACGACCGGTTTTTTGAGGAGATACGGCGCCTCGGGCAGGAACTGTCCGACGCCGGACTGCGGCGGCTGGCCCTGCAAAAGGATGCCGAGCTCTGCCGCAGCCGCCTGGCCGACCAGGAGCAGCGGCTGACCGACGCCGACGCCCGCCGCCAGGCCCTGGAAGAGAGCCTCGGGGCGCTGGGCAGCGAGGAGGAGCGCATCCGGGCCGAGATCGACGGGCTGCGCCGGTCCTGTGAAGCGGGCCGGGCCCAGATCGCGGACAAGGAACAGGGCATCCGCCGGGCCGCCGCAGACCGCCTTGAGCGCCAGGGGGCCGAGACCGCCGCCCAGCTCAAGGCCCGCCAGGCCACCCAGAGCCGGGAGGAGATGAGCCGGGAGATGACCCGGCAGGACGAGCGCCGCGCCGCCGCCAAGGCCGAGTGCGACCAGGCCGCCGCCAAGCTCTGGGACGAATACCACCTGACCCCCACCGAGGCGGCAAAGCTCTGTGTGGAATACACCTCCCTTTCCGCCCTGCGGGCGCTGTCGGCCCAGCTGCGCAGCCAGATCCGGGCCCTGGGCAGCGTGAACCTGGGAGCGGTGGAGGAATACCAGGAGGTCAAGCAGCGGTACGACACCCTGCGGGCCCAGGTGGAGGACGTGGAAGAGAGCAAAGCCCGGCTCACCCGGATGATCGCGGAGCTCTGCGGCCAGATGCGGCAGATCTTTTCGGACAGCTTCCGGGTCATCAACGAGAACTTTGGCCGCATCTTCGCCGAGCTCTTCGGCGGGGGCGAGGCCTGCCTGATGCTGGAACAGACCGGCGACGTGCTCACCGGCGGCATCGACATCCATGTGGCCCCGCCGGGCAAGGTCATCCGCAACCTCGAAGCCCTCTCGGGGGGCGAGCGGGCGCTGGTGGCCATCTGCATCTATTTTGCCATTCTGGCGGTGAACCCGGCCCCCTTCTGCATCCTGGATGAGATCGAGGCCGCGCTGGACGATGCCAACGTGGGCCGCTTTGCCCAGTATCTGCACCGGATCAGCAGCCGCACCCAGTTCATCGTCATCACCCACCGCCGCGGCACCATGGAGGCCGCCGACCTTCTCTACGGCGTGACCATGCAGGAGGACGGCGTCTCCAAACTTTTGAAACTGGATCTGGAACAGGTTGACGCATCCGTCCTTTCCTGATACCATAAAAGGTGGGAAAAATGCCCGCTGGGGCGCACATACTACATCAAAGAGCAGGGAGCAGGAGACCAAGATGGGTTTATTTGGAAAAAACAAGGATAAAATGAAGACCGGCCTGCAAAAGACCCGTACCGGCTTTTGGGGCAACATCTTCAATACCCTCACCGGGGCCGAGATCACCGACGACCTCTACGACGAGCTGGAGGAACAGCTCATCATGGCGGACGTGGGCACCGATATGGCCCTGCGGCTGGTGGAGCGGCTGCGCCGGGAGGTGGCAAACCAGCACCTCAAGACCGGCAACCAGGCCATGGAGGCGCTGCGCCAGATCCTGAAAGAGGAGATGGAGCCCTTCGGGGATATGGAGCTGGACGGCCGCCCGGCGGTGATCCTGGTCATCGGGGTCAACGGGGTGGGCAAGACCACCAGCATCGCAAAGCTGGCCCACTACTACCGCTCCCAGGGGCGGCGGGTCATGCTGGCGGCGGGCGACACCTTCCGTGCCGCAGCCAGTGACCAGCTGGACATCTGGGCCCAGCGGGCCGGGGTGCCTCTGGTGAAGGCCGGCGAGGGGGCGGACCCTGCGGCGGTCATCTTCGACACCATCCAGTCCGCCACCGCCCGGGGCTATGATATGGTCATCGCGGACACCGCCGGACGGCTGCACAACAAAGCAAACCTCATGAGCGAGCTGGCCAAGATCAGCCGCAGCGTCCACAAGGCGGCCCCCGAGGCCAGCCTCGAGACCCTGCTGGTGCTGGACGCCATCACCGGCCAGAACGCCATCAGCCAGGCCAAGGAGTTCTGCAAGGCCGCCAACGCCAGCGGCGTCATCCTCACCAAGCTGGACGGCACCGCCAAGGGCGGCTGCGTCGTGGCGGTCAAGCAGCGGCTGGGCCTGCCGGTGCGATTCATCGGAGTGGGGGAGGGCATCGACGATCTTCTGCCCTTCGACCCCGAGGGATTCGCCGAGGAGCTGCTGCCCCGCAAATGGGAACATTAACTTAAGTGAAAAGTGAAGAGTGAAGAGTGAATAGTTTTTCGCTTTCCGGGCAGGAGGGCGAAAACTGAAAACCAGTGAAGAGTTTTTTCCGCTCTGCGGAAAAAGAGGAGAACCATTATGAAAATCTGTGCCGCCACCGGCAACCCCGGCAAGCTGGCCGAGCTGCGCCGCATCCTGGAAGCCCAGGGCCACACGGTGCTCAGCCAGAAGGAGCTGGGGCTGGATCTGGAGCCGGAAGAGACCGGCGAAACCTTTGCTGAAAACGCCCGCATCAAGGCCGAGGCCTTCTGCCGCGCCAGCGGCCTGCCCACCGTGGCGGACGATTCCGGCCTGTGCGTCGAGGCCCTGGGAGGCGCGCCGGGGGTGTACAGCGCCCGGTACTGCGGCCGCCATGGGGACGACGAGGCCAACAACGACCGGCTTTTGGCCGAGATGGAGCGGGTCCCCGCAGAAAACCGGGGCGCAAAGTTCGGCTCGGCGGTCTGCCTGATGCTGCCCGGCGGCCGGGCCCTGACCTGTCTGGGGGAGTGCCCGGGCCGGGTGGCCTTTGAACGGCTTTCGGGAGACTACGGCTTTGGCTACGACCCGCTGTTCATCCCCGACGAGTGCGGCACCCCCGAGGGCAAGCGCCCCAAGGCCGAGGGGCGCAGCTACGCCCAGCTGACCCCCGACGAAAAGGACGCCATCAGCCACCGGGGCCAGGCGCTGCGCCGGCTCGAGGAGCAGCTGCCCGCCTTCCTGGAAAAAGAAACCAAGTAAAACCTGAATTTCCGCACCATTCCGGGGGCGGAGATCGTATCATCAAAAAGGAGAAATACCATGCTTACTAGCAAACAGCGCGCAATCCTGCGCGGCAAGGCAAACACCATGGACCCGGTCTTTCAGATCGGCAAGGGCGAGGTGGACGAGGCCCTCATCCAGGCGGTGCGGGACTGCCTCGAGGCCCGGGAGCTCATCAAGCTGAAGGTGCTGGACAACAGCATCTATGACGCACGGGAGGCATCCATCCTGCTGGCCGAGGCCACCGGCGCCGACTGCGTGCAGGTCATCGGTTCCAAGTTCGTGCTCTATCTGCAAAAGAAGAAGGACAGCGCCTACGCGGATCTTCTGAAATGAGACTGCTGCTTTACGGCGGGACCTTTGACCCGCCCCACAATGGCCACCTGAACAATCTGCGCTCGGCCTTGGCCCGGGTAAAGCCGGACCGGGTGGTGGTGATGCCCGCCGGGGTGCCCCCCCACAAGCAGGCCAGCGCCACCCCCGCCGCCCTGCGGCTGGAGATGTGCAGCTGCTTCCATGCGCTGGAAGGAGAGGGCGGGCCGGAGATCGAGGTCAGCGGCTGGGAGATCCGGCAGGCTGAAGCGGGAGAGCGCAACTACACGGTGCTGACCCTGGAGATGCTGGCCGCCCGGTATCCCGGGGCCCGGCTCTATCTGACCGTGGGCAGCGACATGCTGCAAAGCTTCCGCCAGTGGTACCGCTGGCAGGACATCCTGGCTTTGAGCTGCCTGGTGGTGGTGAGCCGGGAGATCGGGGACGACCCCGCCCTGCACGCCGCGGCCCGGGCGCTGGACCCCGAGGGCGGGCGCATCCTGCTGGCCCCGGTGCAGGCGCTGCCCATGGCCAGCAGCGAGATCCGCCGCCGCCTCGCAGCCGGGGAGGAGTGCGGAGAGATGCTGCCGGACAGCGTGCGGCAGGTCATCCGCCGGGAAGGACTTTACAGACCGCGCTGAGCGGTGTTTGGAATGGGGGAAGGTTTTTCTATGGAACTCAAGCAGGCCAAGGCCCTGGCGCGCAGCCGGATGGGGGACAAGCGCTTTGAGCACACCCTGAACGTCAAAAAGATGGCGGTGCAGATGGCCCGCCGCTACGGCGAGGACCCCGACCGGGCCGCCCTGGCGGCCCTTCTGCACGATACCGCCAAGGAGATGCCCGCCGCCCAGCAGCTGGCCCTGATGCGGGCGAACCCCGACCTTGCCGGGGAGGGGGAGAACCGCCCCACCCCGGTGTGGCACGGCATCTGCGCGGCCATCCTGGCCCGGACCGAATGGGGCGTCACCGATGAGGGCATCCTCTCGGCCATCGACTGCCACACCACCGGCAAGCCCGGCATGAACCGGCTGGACAAGATCCTCTTTCTGGCCGATATGACCAGCGCCGAGCGCAGCTGGGATGGGGTGGAGACTCTGCGGGAGCTGGAGATGCAGGACCTGGACGAGGCCATGCTCTGGGCTCTGCGGCAGAATATGGACTTTGTCCGCCGTAGCGGAAAACCCCTGGACCCCATGTCCGAGGCCACCTATCAGGACATTCTGGCCCGCCGCGGATGAGCCAAAACCGATTGCAGATTCCGCTTTAGGATGGTATACTGTACAAAGTATGGCAGCACCGGCTGCCGCAAAAATCAGAGGGAATACCGGCGGTGAGGGGCGACCCGGACCGACGGAATACGGAGGATAAAAATCAATGAGCGAGACGCCGCGCCGGATCAACCGGCAACATTCCCTGGGGGATGCAAACCCGCAGCCGCAGCAGGCTGCTCACGCCCGGACCGAAGGCCCGGCTGCCCATTCATCCGGCAGCGGCGAGCCGCCCCGGCGGCGCAAGAAAAACCGTACCCCTCTTTGGCTGCCCCTGGCGGTGGTGATGGTGTTCATCGGCATCGTCTCCTGCGGTGTGGTCTACGCGGTGGGGTATGTGAACCGGGTGGAGGAGAGCCTTCGCCCCGAGGAGGACGCCCCCTCCATCATCGAGGAGATCCAGACCATCGAGGAGTACAAGGGGGATGTGGTGAACATCCTGGTCTGCGGCATCGACTATGAGGAGGGCCGGGGCTATTCCAATGACCCCACCAGCAACGACGGCATGACCGACATGATCCTCTACTGTCAGTTCGACATCAAAAACGGGGCGCTGCGGCTTCTGCAGATCCCCCGCAACACCCTGGTGACCACTTCGGGCCGCACCGTCACCCTTTCCAGCGGCAAGACCTATGCCGCCTCCAACTACCAGATCAACTCGGTGGCCCTGTCCAACGGCGGCAGCATTGCCGCCCTGGCCGAGGTCATCTATGACCAGTTCAAACTGCCCATCGACTACTACGTCACCATCGACATGCAGGCCTTGACCGAGATGGTGGACAACTTCGGCGGCATCGAGGTCTATATCCCCCACGACATGGAGTTCGCGGGCAGCTTCCTGGCCCAAGGATACCGCAACCTGGACGGCGCGTCGGCGGAGTTCTTTGTCCGCTGCCGTCACGGCGAGGGCTACGCAAACTCGGACATCGACCGTCTGAACATGCAGCGGTATTTCTACGCGGGCCTGTTCAAGCGGGTGCGCTCCATGACCGCGGCCGACATCATCAACCAGCTGCCCCTGGTGTTCAACAACTATATCCACACCGACATGGACCTTGTGACCCTGGGCAAGCTGGCGGTCTCCTTCCTGCGGATCGACAGCGCCAACATCATCATGGCCCAGGCCCCGGTCTTTATGGGTGCGGACGTGCCCTATGTGGGCAAGACCGATACCTTTGAGGGCTATTCCTGCGTGGTGCCGGACGCCGGTTCCATCGCCGAGCTTTTGAACACCTACTTCCGCACCTACACCGGCCCGGTGAGCGCCGAGGAGCTGAATCTCGTCACCGACGACTGGCCCCACGGCAGCTACTCCACCAGCGCCAACGTCCAGTATGTGGGCCAGCTGGACAAGGAGTCGGACGACGCCATTCTGGAGGGCAACACCGACCTGCCCGGCGCGGTGACCACCGACGGCCAGGCCGCAGGATCTTTGGAATAAGCCGCCTTCAAACTACTACGGACGAGGAGCAAAACACTATGGAAAACCTGAAAGACAGCAAGAACCTTGCCATCGAGATCGCCCGAATCCTGGACAAGAAGAAGGCCCAGGACGTGCGGGTGCTCAAGGTGGAGGACCTGACCGTCCTCACCGATTACTTTGTCATCGCCTCGGGCAGTTCCACCACCCAGGTGGCCGCCCTGGCCGACGAGGTGGACTACACCCTCTCCCAGCAGGGGGTCAAGCCCTACAACACCGAGGGCTTCGACTCCAAGAACTGGGTGCTGCTGGACTACGGCAGCGTCATCGTCCACGTCTTTGTGCCCAACACCCGCACCTACTACGACCTGGAGCACCTGTGGGCGGACGGCCAGCCGGTGGACATCTCGGCCTACCTGACCCCCGACGGGGAATAACACCGAAAGCACCCCGCCGCCCTTTTGGGCGCGGGGCTTTGCTGCAGCGCAAAAAGCGCCGCGTGAGATAAAAAAACTGGAGCTGATACGAAGAATGAAGTATGATTACAAGGCCGTAGAGGCCAAGTGGCAGAAGGTCTGGGAGGACGAAAAGACCTTCCACGCCGAAGTGGACCACTCCAAACCCAAGTTCTACGCCCTGGTGGAATTCCCGTACCCTTCCGCCGCAGGCCTGCATGTGGGCCATCCCCGCAGCTACACCGCTCTGGACGTGGTGGCCCGCAAGCGCCGTCAGTGCGGCTACAATGTGCTGTACCCCATGGGCTGGGACGCTTTCGGCCTGCCTACCGAAAATTTCGCCATGAAGAACCACATCCACCCGGCCATCGTGACCAAGCAGAATGTGGACCACTTCCGCAGCCAGCTCAAGGCCCTGGGCTTCTCCTTTGACTGGGACCGGGAGGTCAACACCACCGACCCCAATTACTACAAGTGGACCCAGTGGATCTTCCTGCAGCTGTACAAGCACGGCCTGGCCTACAAGAAGGAAATGAACGTCAACTGGTGCACCGGCTGCAAGTGCGTGCTGGCCAACGAAGAGGTGGTCAACGGCGTCTGCGAGCGGTGCGGCAGCGAGGTGGTGCACCGGGTCAAGAGCCAGTGGATGCTCAAGATCACCGAGTACGCCGACAAGCTCATCGACGGCCTGGACGGGCTGGATTACATCGAGCGGGTCTCCACCCAGCAGAAAAACTGGATCGGCCGCAGCTACGGCGCCGAGGTCAACTTCGGCACCACCGCCGGCGACACCCTGACCGTTTACACCACCCGCTGCGACACCCTGTTCGGCGCCACCTACATGGTGGTCTCCCCCGAGCACAAGCTGGTGGCCCAGTGGCTGGAAAAGGGCCTCATCCAGAACCCCGAGGAGGTCCGCGCCTACCAGGCCGAGGCCGCCCGCAAGAGCGACTTTGAGCGCACCGAGATCAACAAGGAAAAGACCGGCGTCAAGCTTTCCGGCGTCATGGGCATCAACCCGGTGAACAACACCGAGATCCCCATCTTCATCTCGGACTACGTCCTGGCCACCTACGGCACCGGCGCCATCATGGCGGTGCCCGCCCACGACACCCGCGACTGGGAGTTCGCCAAGAAGTTCGGCCTGCCCATCGTGGAGGTGGTCAAGGGCGAGACCCCCTCGAACCTGGACGAAGCCGCCTTCACCGACGTTGCCACCGGCACCCTGGTGAACTCCGGCGTTATCACCGGCCTGTCGGTCGCCGACGCCAAGAAGAAGATGGTGGCCTGGCTGGAGGAGAAGGGCTGCGGCCGCGAGAAGGTCAACTACAAGCTGCGGGACTGGGTGTTCAGCCGCCAGCGCTACTGGGGCGAGCCCATCCCCATGGTCTACTGCGAAAAGTGCGGCTGGCAGCCCCTGCCCGAGTCCAGCCTGCCCCTGACTTTGCCGGACATCACCGACTTTGAGCCGGGCCCGGACGGCGAGAGCCCGCTGGCCCGCCACACCGACTGGGTCAAGACCACCTGCCCCTGCTGCGGCGGCCCCGCCACCCGCGAGACCGACACCATGCCCCAGTGGGCCGGCTCTTCCTGGTACTTCCTGCGGTATATGGACCCCCACTGCACCGACGCCATCGCCTCCAAGGAGGCGCTGGAGTACTGGTCTCCGGTGGACTGGTACAACGGCGGCATGGAGCACACCACCCTGCACCTGCTGTACAGCCGGTTCTGGCACAAGTTCCTCTATGATATCGGTGTGGTTCCCACCGCCGAGCCCTACCAGAAGCGCACCGCCCACGGCATGATCCTGGGCCTCAACCCCCACAGCTTTGTCAACCTGCCCGCCGAGGAGCAGGAAGCTCTGCTGAAGGAGTACGGCAGCCAGAAGGCCGCCGAGAAGGCCCTGGAGGAGAAGTACGGCGAGATGGCCCGTCACCCCATCGTCAAGATGTCCAAGAGCCTGGGCAACGTCATCAACCCCGACGAGGTGGTGGACACCTACGGCGCGGACACCATGCGTCTGTATGAGATGTTCATGGGCGACTTCGAGCAGGCCGCTCCCTGGCAGACCTCGGCCATCGCAGGCTGCAACCGCTTCCTCGACCGCGTGTGGGCCCTGTCCGACAAGCTGGTGGAGGGCGAGGGCTACCGCCCGGCCGTCGAGACCCTGATGCACCAGACCATCAAGAAGGTGGGCGCGGACATCGAGGGTCTGAAGATGAATACCGCCATCGCCCAGATGATGACCCTGGTCAACGCTCTGTACGACAATGGCGGCGCCACCAAGGCTGAGTTCGAGACCCTGGTGCAGCTGCTCAACCCCTTCGCTCCCCACATGACCGAGGAGCTGTGGGAGAAGCTGGGCCACAGCCACAGCGAGCAGCTGGCCTGCTTCCCCTGGCCGGTCTACGAGGAGGCCAAGTGCGTGGAGGCCGAGATCGAGATCGCGGTGCAGGTCAACGGCAAGGTCAAGGCCCGTCTGAAGGTGCCCGCCGCCATTGAGGCCGCCGACGCCATCGCCGCCGCCAAGGCCGACCCCGCCGTGGCCGAGGCTCTTGCAGGCAAGACCCTGGTCAAGGAGATCTACGTCAAGGGCCGTCTTGTGAACCTGGCGGTCAAGGGCTGAGGGCAGCCCTCTCTGCGTTCATGATTTTTTAAGAAAACCTTCTTAGAAATCTTTCTAAAATGGTTGACGAACCAGAGAAAATGCGCTATACTGTCTACTGTTAGTTACCATGTAACAACGAAATTCCTGCCTCACGGTCCAAGGGAGGGAATAAGATGTCGGAAATTCGTGTTAAAGAGGGCGAGTCGCTGGAAAGCGCACT
>CALXGY010000110.1 GCA_944387955.1 uncultured Faecalibacterium sp.
CCGCCATTGAAACGCTGGACAAAAAGCAGAGCGCGTTCTTCTCGCATCAGGACCCCCACACGGTGGAATGGTTCGTGCAGCTGATGGATCAGCGCAGGGCAAAAAAGGCGTAACTCTTGCTTTTCGCCCCCAAGACCCGGGCTTCGGCCCCGCAAAAACGCGCCCCTCAAAGCCCACCAAACATACAGAAAGGGGCGCGCCCCGAAGGACGCGCCCCAAGTGAACAGTCGTTCCGGCAGGCTCTCCCGCCGGGAGGGTCTGCTTTTTTAGATGGGTCAATACTGCGCCGAGCTGCCTTTTTCGGTCAGGCGGAGCAGGGCGGCCCGGAACAGCCCGAGGCCGAGAAGAAGCCACAGGCAAGATACTCCCAGCAGGCCCAGCAGCTGCGGCCCAAACGCGGCGGCGCGGATGGACTCCACACACCAGCAGAAGGGCAGCATCCGGGCGGGCAGAGAGAAGCCCTGGGGAAGCAGCGACAGCGGCACCACCGCCCCGGTAAAGAACAGGGTGAAGTAACTGACGGCGTTGACCAGCGCATCCGCTTTTTTGAAGAGCAGGCTCACCCCGGCAATGATGTACCCCATCCCGGCCACCCCTGCCAGAAAAAGCAGGATTGCCAGAAAGGCAACGGCCGCAGACATTTCCCCGTCCGGCTGAATCCGAAAGACCCAGCCGATCACCAGGGAAACCGCCCCCAGCTTCACCGTTTCTGCCGCCAGGCGCACCAGCACCCGCGCGGTCAGGATCTGCTCAAAGGAACACCGGGTGAGCATCAGCTGTTCCAGCGTTCCCAGCCGGATCTCTTTCTGCACGATGCCGCAGGCGGTCTGGAGGCCCACGGCGGCATATCTCCAGAGGATCATCCCCACCCATGCATAAAAGACCGACTGACCGGGGAACAGATCTTTTCCCATTCCGGTAAAGATGCCCAGACAGAGCAGCAGCAGATCGAACAGGCTGATGACCTGGTCGAACCTGTAATACCGAATCTCCCGCAGAAGGCGCTTTGCTTCCACCTTCATCAAACGAACAAATTCCATCTCTCTTTCCTCCCGCTCAATAGCTCGCGGTGGTCCCGCTGCGATAGATCCGGTCCAGGCAGCGGTGAAACATCCACACGCCGCCGCCCAGCCAGAGCACAAATTCCAGCGCCAGCATGCACAAGCACAGCGCCAGGGAATCCGTTTGGCCGCGCAGAATCTGACCGATTGCCTGATTGCTCCAGTAAAAAGGAAAACACTGGATCACCAGCCGGACCGCCGGGGGAAAGGCGCTGATCTCGATGGTGGTCCCGGAAAAGAAGAGAATCAGCGAGGAAGAGAGGGAAGCCAGAGAGGACGCCTGTTTGTATACCAGCGAAAAGCCCGCGACGATATAACCGGCGCCATACATGGCCGCCAGGCCCCAGAAGAAAACCGCGGCAGAGAGAAGGAAGCGGAGATTTGCAGCCAGAGCAAATTCTATGCCAAAAGCCCACATGCACAGCCCAAAGACCAGCAGCCCCTTGCACAGATCGAACAGGATCTGCGCCGCGATGCGGAACCCAAAGGAGACCGCCAGCGGGACCCGGGTCATCAGCAGCTGTTCCAGGGTCCCCTGCTGGATCTCCTCCTCCATCAGGAGGCTGACCAGGTCAATGGCATGGGTCCCGAAATACCAGTACATCAGCCCAAACAGGAACAGGAGCTTGTCCACCGATGTTCCCTGATTCTTGGAGAAGGCGAAGAACAGCCCGAAGAACATAAAAAAGACGTTGATGTTCCCCAATAGATAGTTGAGCCAATAATTCTTTACATCCCCAAAAACACGAAGGCATTCAGCCCGCAGCAGGCGAAGCGCATTAGACACAGCCCATCACCTCCTTGTAGATTTCGGCCACAGATTGACTGCATTTTTCAATCTGGACCAGCTGAGGGGCGGCGATGTGCCCGCCCAGCCAGGAGGCGTCTTCGGTCTCAAAAAGCAGGATGTCGTTCTGCCGCTGCCGGATCTGTGCATCCTCGGGCAGGGGCTCTGTCCCCGTCTGCCAGGCAATACGGTATCTCGGGTTCCGCGCTTCCTGCTTGAGCTCGGCAAGGGAGCTGTCGCAGCGGATCTTGCCCTGATTCAGGAAGATCAGCCGGCAGTTCAGCTGCTCAATAAGGTGGACATCGTGGGTGGTGATCAGGATGGACAGCTTTTTGTCCCGGGCCAGCTCCAAAAGCAGCCGGATCACCGATTCGGAAGAAAGGATATCCAGCCCCAGTGTGGGCTCGTCCAGCAGCAAAATCTCCGGCCGCTTCATCAAAGCCACCGTGATGGCCAGCTTCTGCTGCATCCCGCGGGAAAAGGAGTTTGCAGGGACATCCCGAAAGGCCGCCAGATCAAACAGCTCCAGATACCGCCCAGCGTCCGCCCGGATCTGCTTTTGGGAAAGGCCGTTCAGCATCCCAAAATACTGGAGGTTTTCATAGGCGGTCAGATAGTAATAGATGTTCCGCGAGCCCTCCAGCACAGCGCCGCACTTGCGATGGGCGTAAGCCGTATCCTGCACTGCGGAAATGCCGTCGATCCGTACGTCGCCGGAATCCGGCTTCAGCAGTCCGCAGATGGACTTGATCAAGGTAGTTTTGCCCGCGCCGTTGTGGCCCAGGATGCAGAGGATCTCCCCTTCTCCCACCGAAAAGCTGACCTGCGCCAGAGCGTGGGTCGTTTTGGTACGGGAAATATAGGATTTGTTCAGGTCGCATACTTCAATTTTCATATTTTGCATCTCCTGTTTCGTCAAACATCAGAAATTTTGCAGACTCTTACACCGTCCGGTCCGCAAAACAGGCTCATAGGCCAAAATCAGAGATGCACCGAAAATCACCCTCTTTCCTCATCCCGGCAGGATGCAAAAATATCGCCTTGTACTTCAAAAAATGGTGTGTTTGAACGAAACAAAAAATGCGTTATGAAAATAAGCAATTTTGATTGTATCATACCGGCGCTTCTCCGTCCAGAAAATTCTGCCTTTCAGGAAAAGCGCCCCAAGCAATGCCCCGAAAGCATCTCTTTCCATCGGGGATAAGCATTCGACACCGCCCTGTGTTTGCGGTACAATGCAGGCAGAAGAGATGAACAGCCGGGCCTTGCCCCCGCTCCGGCAGGGCCCCTTGCGCGGAGGATTTTTTATGGAAAAGATTGTACAGACCGCCGGGCGGAATGCGCTGGGCCAATTTGCGCCCGCCTTTGCCCACTACAACGACGATGTTCTCTTTGGGGAGAACTGGAACGACCCGGGCCTTGACCACAAGACCCGCTGCCTGATCACGGTGGTGGCGCTGATGTCCTCGGGCATCACTGATTCTTCCTTGCAGTACCACCTGGAGAGCGCCAAAAAGGCCGGGGTGACCCGCACCGAGATCGCGGCGGCCATCACCCATGCAGCCTTCTATGTGGGCTGGCCCAAGGGCTGGGCGGTGTTCAACATGGCAAAGCAGGTCTGGACCGAGGAGGAGGCCCCCGCCGACCCCAAGGCCGCCCATGCCGCCGAGATGGTCTTCCCCATCGGGGCCTCCAACGACGCCTACGCCCAGTTCTTTATCGGCCGGAGCTATCTGGCCCCGGTCTCCGGCAGTCAGGTGGGCATCTTCAACGTGACCTTTGAGCCGGGCTGCCGCAACAACTGGCATGTGCACCACGCCGACCAGGGCGGCGGGCAGATTCTGCTCTGCCTGGCCGGGCGGGGCTACTACCAGGAGTGGGGCAAAGAGGCCCAGGAGCTGCATCCTGGCGACTGCGTCAACATCCCCGTCGGGGTCAAGCACTGGCACGGCGCCGCGCCGGACAGCTGGTTCAGCCATCTGGCCGTGGAGGTGCCGGGGGTGAACGGCTCCAACGAGTGGCTGGAGCCGGTGGACGATGAAATCTATGGTGTACTGAAATAAGATTTTAATATTCCAAAAGGCAGCTGCAAAAATTCTGTTTTAGGCTGTACTTTGTCGCAGGGCTGAAACTTATTTTTTTGCATCTTCTATTCTTTACGATGCAATCCATCTGCTTCGCAGACCTAGAGGAGGAGGGCGGAGGTTTCGATTCCTCCTCCCTACCTCCTCTAGGAACTCCATACCCTCCTCACAAACGACCAGGGCTAGCCCTGGACCAATACAAGGAGGAACCCCGGGACAAAACACTAAAAAAATCAAATGGGATTTTTTCTTAACGTGTTTTGCCCCGGGGTTCGTTTTAATTTGTCCCTCCGTGGGGCAGGCGTCAGCAAGACGAGTTACCAAAATAATGGATCTCTATCTTTGGGAAAATCTTCCCTACAAAAAAATCGCTGTTCCCACAGCTTTTAGCGGGGAACAGCGATCTTTTGTTTCTGGGCTTTACTCGCCGATGGCGTTGCCGGTGTAGAGCTGGTAGTAACGGCCCTTCTGGGCGATCAGCTCGTCGTGGCTGCCGCGCTCGATGATGCGGCCCTGTTCCAGGACCATGATGCAGTCCGAGTTCTTGACGGTGGACAGCCGGTGGGCGATCACAAAGGTGGTGCGGC
>CALXGY010000111.1 GCA_944387955.1 uncultured Faecalibacterium sp.
GCGCCTGGGCGAACAGGTTGTGTACGCCCGCCGCCACCTTCTGCTCGGTGGCCGTGAAGCCGGGCCGCTCGGCGTTGGTGGAGTCGCTCAAAAGGGCCAGTACCCCCCGCTGGCCGTACTCGGCCAGAGTGGTCAGGTCGGTGGGGCCGCAGCCCAGCGGGGTATAGTCGATCTTGAAGTCGCCGGTCTGGATGATGGTGCCCGCCGGGCTGTCGATGGCAAAGGCCACCGCGTCCGGGATGGAGTGGTTCACATGGATGGGCTCGATGGTAAAGCAGCCCAGCTTGACCTTGCGGCGGGGCAGGATCTCCACAAAACGGGTCTTGCCGGCCAGGCCGAACTCCTCCAGCTTGTTGCGGATCAGCCCGCAGGTCAGGCGGGTGCCGTAGATGGGCAGATCCAGCTTCTGCAGCAGGTAGGGGATACTGCCGATGTGGTCCTCGTGGCCGTGGGTGATGAACAGGCCGCGGATCTTGTCCTTATTCTGGAGCACAAAGGTAAAGTCGGGGATGACCAGGTCAATGCCGTACATCTCGCTGTCCGGGAAAACCAGGCCGCAGTCCACGATAATCATATCGCCGCAGCACTCGTAAACGGTCATATTCTTGCCGACCTCTCCCAGGCCGCCCAGCGGATAGATGTGGATGGGCACTGCGTTCTCCTTGGGCTGCTGGGGCCGGCGGGAGCGGCGCGTGTGATAGGAGCGGCGGGGCCTTTGTCCCGCGTTCTGGGCCGGGGCGGGGGTGTTGCTTGCGTTGTGATTGTCCTTTGCTTGTGCCATATATACCTCCAAAACGTATGCGGAAGCCGGCCTTGCCCGAAGCACGGCCCGCTTCCGCCCAGGGAGAGGGCTGCGCCCCTCCGGTGGATATCCGTATAGAATCCTCTTTTCAGCCCTGATGGGTCCTCTGAATATGCCCGCGAAAGGCCGTACTGGCCCTGCCCAGTCCATCTGTTCGATGCGACCGCGGCCCGCCTCCCGGGTGCCTGAACATGCGCCGTACGCATGCTCCTATACGCTTTCAATCGTTTTCAGTATAGTATTGAATCGGTTTTTTGTCAATTCTGAGCTTGGGCCGCCGCTCTGGAAAATATACGTTTGGGCTTGACAGGGCAGGGCGGGCTCCACTAATATAGAGGGTGAAAGACACCTTAATAAAAAGGAAAACGCTCCCCTGTACGGCACACGGACGCAGGGGTGTTTCTGTATACAGGAGAAAAGGATGAAACAGGTAGAAGTGTATACCGACGGCGCGTGCAGCGGCAACCCCGGCCCGGGAGGCTGGGGCGCCGTGCTGCGCTACCGGTTTGGCGGCAAGATCTACGAAAAGGAGCTGTCGGGCGGAGCGGCCAGCACCACCAACAACCGCATGGAGCTGACCGCCTTCATCGAGGCGCTGCGCCAGCTCAAGGAGCCCTGCGAGGTGCGCTATTGCAGCGACAGCCAATATGTCATCAACGGGCTGCAGAAGGGCTGGGCCAAGGGCTGGCGGGCCCGCGGGTGGAAGAAGGGAGACGGCTCCCCCGCCCTGAACCCGGACCTCTGGGCACTGGCCCTGGAGCAGGAAGCCCGGCATAAAATCACCTATATCTGGGTCAAAGGCCACGCCGGACACCCGGAGAACGAGCGCTGCGACCAGCTGGCCGTAGCCCAGAGCAAAGCACACAGCGGGAGGGAATAAGAAATGAGCGATGCATTGTTGCCCGGCAATGGGCTTGATACCTACGAAGAGCAGGACAAGGTCCTGGTGGGAATGAGCGGCGGGGTGGACTCCAGCGTGACGGTGCGCATCCTGCAGCAGCAGGGGTTCGCGGTGACCGGCGCGGTGATCCGCTTTTCCCCCGCCCACGCCGAGGCGGTGGAATCCGCCCGCCGCACCGCAAAGCAGCTGGGCATTGAATGCCTGGTGCTGGACGCCCAGGACCTGTTCGAGCAGGAGGTCATCCGGCCTTTCTGCGACGCCTACTGCGCCGGGCGCACCCCACACCCCTGCGTGCTCTGCAACCCGGCAGTGAAATTCAACGCCCTGGTCACGGCGGCCGACCGGCTGGGCATCCGCTACATCGCCACCGGCCACTATGCCCGGGTGGAGGTGGATGAGGACGGAGCCAGCCGCATTCACCAGCCCGCCTGTCTTGCCCGGGACCAGAGCTATATGCTCAGCCGTCTGCCCCAGTCGGTTTTGAGCCGTCTGATCCTGCCTCTGGGCGAGTTCGAGAAGGAGGACGTGCGGGAGATGGCCCGGGACTTCGGGCTGGAATGCGCCGACGCGCCGGACAGCATGGAGATCTGCTTTATTCCCGAGGGAGACTACGCGGGCTATATTGAGAGCCGGGGCATGACCGGCAAGGCCGGGCACTTCCTGGCCCCGGACGGCCGGGATCTGGGCCCCCATAAGGGGGTGCTCCACTACACGGTGGGCCAGCGTAAGGGGCTGGGCATTGCCCTGGGGGAGCCGGTCTTTATCAAGACCATCCTGGAAAGCGGCGACATCCAGCTTGCCCGCTCGGGCGAGGAGTTTGCCCGGACGGTGACGGTGGCGGAGATCTCCACCGCCGACGGCGCGCCCCTGCCCGCCGGGGAATACCTCATCAAGGTGCGCAGCGCGGCCCAGCCTGCCCCCGCCGACTTCGATGGTCAAAAGACCCTGACCTTCCGCGACCCGGTGCGGGCTCCCGCTCCGGGCCAGACTGCCGCCTTCTACCGGGGGGATACCCTGCTGGGCGGCGGCTTCATCACCGGCAGCCTCGGTTGATCCTTTTATCCGCCGCGGCCTGCTGTGGGCCGTTTCATCTGCCTTCGGGCTGACTTTTGGAGGAATTGAACGATGGCACACGCTTCTCACGCCCGCCGGCCCTGGCCGCTGGCACTGCGGCTTTTGCTGGGGCTCGTTCTGCTTTTGGTCCTGGTGGTGGCCGGCTACGCGATCTACTACTTTGCCAGCGCCTACCGCATCGAGGACAATCTTCCCCTTGAGGTGCAGGGAGCAGCTGCTTCCGGCAATCAGGTCCTTTCGGCCGGGGAGGAATACACCATCGGCACCTGGAACCTGGGATTCGGAGCTTACAGCGTGGATTACAGCTTCTTCATGGACGGCGGCACCGAGTCCCGGGCCCGCAGCGCCGAGGAAGCCATCTCCAACATCAACGGTTCCGCCTCGGTGATGAAGGATTTCGACCCGGACTTTGTCTTTTTCCAGGAGGTGGACGTGGATGCCACCCGTACCTACCATGTGAACCAGTACGAACTGGTGGCCAGCGCTTTCCCCAGCTACGACAACGTCCTGGCCATCAACTTTGACTCTCCTTATCTGTTCTGGCCGCTGCTGGAGCCCCACGGCAAGAGCCTGGCGGGCATTGTGACCCTCTCCCGCTTCCCGATCCAGAGCGCACTGCGGCGCAGCCTGCCGGTGGACAGCGGTTTGACCCGGGTGCTGGATCTGGACCGCTGCTACAGCGTCAGTGAGCTGGAGGTATCCAACGGCCGCAAACTCTACCTCATCAACATCCACGCCTCGGCCTACTCCAAGGAGGCGGAGACGGTGCCCGCCCAGATGCGCCAGCTGGCAGAGGATCTGGTGAAATACTACGCCGACGGCGAAAACTATGTGATCGTGGGCGGCGACTTCAACCAGGATCTGCCCGGCGACTCGGCCGAAAAGCTCAACCAGCACACCGACGGCTACACCTGGGCCCGGGCCTTTGACCGAAGCTATCTGCCCGAGCATTTCTCGGTGGCGGACTACACCCAGGACCCCCTGGTGCCCAGCTGCCGAAACTGCGACACCGGTTATGTAGAAGGCCAGACCTATGTGGTCTGTGTGGACGGCTTCCTGGTCTCGGACAATGTCCAGGTCAAGCGGGTGGAGGTGCAGGACCAAGGGTTCCTCACCACCGACCACAACCCGGTGCTGATGGATTTCGTGCTGCAGGAGTAAACTATAAAACGCAAAAAGAGCTGCGCCCCTTCCGGCTTTGGCCGGGCTGCCGGGCGCAGCTCTTGCGTTTGCATTTCATGATCTTTGCTCTGTATTTTCTATCCGGCGTTTTATTCCGCTTCGTGATCGTGCTGGGGATTGACGATGTCCCGCCAGGCCAGATCCCCGCGTTCCAGACCGTGGATCAGGACCTCGGCCGTCGCAATGTTGGTGGCCATGGGGATGTTATGTACATCGCACAGCCGCAGCAGGGTCATCTCATTGGGTTCACTGGGTTTGGCGTTGATCGGATCGCGGAAGAAAAGCAGCAGATCGATCTCATTGCAGGCGATACGGGCCGCGATCTGCTGATCGCCGCCCTGGATGCCTGCCAGAAAGCGCTGCACCTGCAGACCGGTCGCCTCTGAGATGAGTTTGCCTGTCGTGCCGGTCGCCACCAGCTGATGCTGGCTTAAAATACGGCAGTATGCAGTGCAGAATTGCACCATCAACTCCTTCTTGGAGTCATGCGCAATGAGCGCAATTGTCATCGAACCCCATCTCCTTCTTCACAACCTGTCTGTGTATCGATTGAATCATTCTGTGCAGAGCAGCAGCACAGCACCGCATACAGTTATATTACCACAATTTGTTCCGTGTGACAACCGTTTTTTATACAGTTCATGCAACCGTTCCATTTCTTCCTGTAAAAAGCCGATTTTTCGGCATTGGAACAGGATTTATTCCCCGCCAAAGCCGCCGCTCATTCCAGCAGCTGGCCCTCCTGGACCGGGGTCATGGTGTTGGACTTTTCAAAGAAATAAGCGTTGAAAATATCCGCCACCAAAGTGCCGGTGCGGGCGCCGGCGCCGCCGTACTCCACAATAATTCCTATTGCGATTTGGGGATCTTCCACCGGGCCATAGGCGATCATGGCCGCGTTGGTGTAGTACTTCCGGGTGCTGCCCACCATATAGTAGTCGCTGCGCTGGGGGCTGCCGGTCTTGCAGGCGATGGTGTAAGGGTAGTTGGACAGGCCGGTCACCGTCTGGGAGACCCCGATCATTCCCTGTTCCACCAGGTCGAAGGCACCGATATCGTCCGGGATGATCTCCATGATCTCGGGCTCCACCTCTTCGATCACCGCGCCGGTGTTGGTGTCCAGCAGCGCCTTGACAAAGTGGGTCTTATACCGCACACCCTTGTTGGCGATGGTGG
>CALXGY010000112.1 GCA_944387955.1 uncultured Faecalibacterium sp.
CCGTCCTGGCTCCCGCCGAGAGCTTGACCGAAGACACGGCCCAGGTCGGGGGCTACCGGGGCGGCCTGGGATTGATGGCGGATGGCAGAGGCTTGCGGAGCATCTCGATCAGCGGCGGCACCGGAGCCACCGCCATCGACCGGATTACCCTGGAGGATGGAGCTCTGGTTACCGCCTCTGTCTGGAACGGAAGTTTTACCGATCCGATCCCCGAGGAATTCTCCTTCGTGGAAATTCTGTGGCACGAGCTGGGGGATACCGCTCCGCTGGAAAGCTGGTCTGACCCCGCCCTGGAGCCATCGGCGGAACAGGCCCCCGAACCGGAGGAGACCCTGCCTGTGGATGGGGAACGGATCGTCTTTGCCGGGACGGTGGATACCTACAGCTATGAAGAGGTAGTCGCCCTCCAGGGCTGCCCCGACCCCAACGCCCCCTGGACCGATCCCTCCCAAAGTTTCCGGCTGGTTGTGCTGGATACACCCCAGGAGATGGAGCTGCAAACGGGAGATCCCTCTCCTGAGTTCCGGGTGCGGAGCGGGGAGGTGCGGCTGATCGACGTCTCCCTTGCAGAGGGGCTGGAGCAGTACGACGGACAGCATTTGATTTTCAGCATCGACCCGGAAAATACCTATTGGCCTACCGATACTTCCATGCCGGTGGGGCAGCCCTCTACCCGGGATATTCACATCCTGAGCTGAAACAGAAAGGAGAATTATTATGAAACGCACCCTGTCCCTGCTGCTTTGCCTGATTCTGGCGGTCTCGCTGCTGGCCGGCTGCGGCTTTGCAGAAAAGAAGGAAGAAGAAACGGCCTCCCAGAGTATGCCGGCCAGCGAGTCCGAAGAAATGCCCATGGAACCTGCGGCCCCCATCAACGGCAAGGAAAAGTACGACATCGACGCCACCTGCTACGAGGAGGGTCTCTACCAAATCGGGCAGGACATGCCGGAGGGGGAGTATATGGTCCTGGCCCTGGGGATTCTGGGAAATCTGCGGCTGGCCTCCAGCGAGAAGATGGAGGACGAGAGCATCCTTCTGAGCGAGGTCTTTGACCATAATACGGTGGTCACCGTCGGCACCGGGGAGTTTCTGCGGCTGAAATCCGCCATCGCCATCCCCATGGGAGAATGGCCGGCCGAGCTGGTCATAAACGTCCCGGAGAGCGGCAGCGCGGTGCTGATGGTGGGCTACGATATCCCGGAGGGAGAGTATGTCCTTTCCCCCAGCAGTCTGGAAAGTTCGGGCGTATACGGAGAATATACGATTTTTTATTCCAGCCGGGAGGACAAGACCAACAACGGAACCTATGTAAAGGAGAATGTCCCCATTACGCTCGAAAAGGGGCAGTACCTCTGGATCAACAACTGCCGGCTTGCGTCGAGATGACCAGGCGGTCCGGACAAAAGGAGCATGCCCGAAAAAACGGCGTTTTTTTGTAAAGTTCGCCAAAGCCGGCGCGGTTGCCCGCCGGAAGGATTTGTGTTAGTATGGGAGAAAGATCCGCAGCCGGGCTGAGGGTCAAAAAGGAGGAATTGAAATGAAAAAAATCTTTGCGGTTTTTCTGACCGCTGCGATGCTCTTGTCCCTGTCGGCCTGCGGCGGCAAAGAGCCCGCCCAGTCGGCTGGGACACAGAGCGCACCGGCTTCCTCGGCGATTGAAAAAGCAGAGAGCCAGACGGAACGTCAGCCTGCATCCAGCGCGGCCAGCAAGGCGACTTCCGAGAGCGAAGCGGCTTATGAACCGGATTCTGAGGAAACCCTGGAGCAGGCGGAGTCGGGAACGGTGTCGGAACTGGCATCCAATACCGCTGCACTTGCGGGCGGAAATTCCCAGGGCGGAGCGGTCCTTTTCCCGCTGGAGAAGAAGTTCCAGACCAAGACAAATACATCGCGGCAATGGTACTGCTTTACCACCGGAGAGGAACAGACCTACGAGGTTTTTCTGGCGCCGGATGGTCAGTATGGAGACAGCATGGTTTTCGAGCTTTACGATGAAGCGGGAGAGAAGCTCTCGAGCCTGAAAACCAATTCAAATGGATCGGTGACCCTGGAGGAGGTTCAGCTCTCCCCCAAAACCACTTATTATGCTGCCATACAGCAGGGTGGCCGGAGCAACGGTATACTGACCTTCTCCGTTACGCCTACCATGACCGAGGCCGCCTCGTCTGAAGCGGCATCGGCGTCCTCCGAGTCGGAAACGCCTGAGATCCTGGAGCTGAAGGGCGCTTCGGCCCAGGGGGGAGCAACTCCTTTTCCGCTGGAACAGAAGGTGAAAGCCGAGGCGAACAGCAGCGCCAGCAGCAGTTCCCGCTGTTGGTTCACCTTTACCACCGGGAAGGAAACCGACTATGAGATCCTGCTGGCGCCAAACGGCCAATATGATACGCCCATCGGTTTCCATATTTACAATGAGCTGGGAGAGGAATTGTGGGGGATAGACAGCAATAAAGATGGCTCGGTGACCGTCAGCCAGATTCGGCTTTCACCGGAAACCACCTACTATGTAACGCTTACAAAGACGATGTACAGCACCGGCTTTTTGACCTTCCGCATCTCTACCAAGTCCATCGAGGGTGCCTCGGCCTCTGAGATCGAGCAGGAACCCGAGCCGGCGGAGGAGCTGATCTTTGAGGAGCCCTTCGAGCTCAACGAGACCCAGATCATGTTTGTTTCCAACAAGGCGGTCTTTGTGGACGAGGACGCCGCCAAGGCGGCGCTGGAGCCGGTGGCCGAGATCATCCTGGCCCACCCGGACCACCCGGTCCTCTTGGCGGGGACCACCGCCACCGACGGAGAGCAGGAGTCCTGCGAGGTGCTGTCCAGCCAGCGGGCCGAGGCGGTCAAGAATCTGCTGGTCAGCGCCTTCGGAGTGCCGGAGGAGCAGCTGCTGACCGTGGGCCTGGGCTTTGAGGACGATCCCTTCCCCCGGGGCAAGGACCGGGACGGCAGCGGCCGGTTTGTGGAGTCGGAGGCGGTGAAGAACCGCCGGGTCATCGTGATGGACGCCAACGATCCCACCGCCCAGGAGATTCTGAACAAATAAACCCCCGCCTGGACAGGCAGAGGGGTTTGTGGTATCATCCTTCTATTAATAAAGGACAGGAGGCCCCCTATGATCGACTTTGAAAATTCCGACTTTCTGAAACTGCGGGCGGTGGACAACGGCTCTTTTGCCGATGTGCTGGAGCCTATGCTGATTCCCGGCGAGGAGATCCTGGCCAGCTTCAAGACGGTGCGGGACGGGGTGGTGTTCACCACCAAGCGGATCATTACCATCAACGTCCAGGGCATCACCGGCCGCAAGGTGGACTTCACCTCGCTGCCCTACAAGAAGATCCAGGCCTTTTCGGTGGAGACGGCAGGGGTCATGGATCTGGACGGCGAGCTGCAGGTCTGGTTCAGCAGCCTGGGCCTTGTGCGGTTTGAGTTCACTGCCGGGTCGAATCTCGAAGCCATCGGCGCCATTGTTGCCGAGGGCACCCTTTAAACACAATATTTTCCGGGCGCGGCGCACCTTTCAAGCAAGGGCGCCGCGCCCCCTTTTTGCTTTTGCCGGAAAACGCCTTGCGAAGAGTCGGCGGGGGGATTACAATAAAAATAATTGACCTTTTTCTCAAAGAAAGGAAGGGTTTTATGTACCGCATTGCAATCTGCGACGACGACCCGGCGGCCCGGCAGATGCTGGAAAGCCTTGCTGCCCGCTGGGCCGGGGAGCGGGGCGTGCAGATTCAAACCAAGCAGTTTGACTCGGCCGAAAAATTTTTGTTTCACTACGCCGAGGATAAGCAGTACGACATCCTGCTTCTGGATGTGGAGATGGGGCAGATGGACGGGGTGGCCCTGGCAAAGCAGCTGCGCAAAGGCGGCGACAAGGTCCAAATCGTCTTTATCACCGGCTACTCGGACTACATCGCCGAGGGGTACGAGGTGTCGGCCCTCCACTACCTGATGAAGCCGGTCCGGGAGGAAAAGCTCCTGGAGGTGCTGGACCGGGCCGCTGAGCGCCTGAAGGTGGCCGAGCGGGCCCTCTTTTTGAAGCTGGAAGGGGAGATGGTGCGGGTCCCGCTGGCCGAGATCCGGTATCTCGAGGTGCAGCAGAACTACGTCACCATCCACGCCGGGCAGGATTACACGGTCAAGAACACCCTGTCCAAACTGGCCGCAGAGCTGGACGAGCGGTTTTTCCAGCTGGGGCGGTCCTATCTTGTGAACCTGAGCTGTGTACAGCGGGTCACCCGGCAGGAGGCGCTGCTGCGCACCGGCGATCGCATCCCGCTGCCCCGGGGCTATTACGACAAGCTCAACCGGGCCATCATCCAGCGGTTTTAAAGGAGGAACACCATGTCTTTTCTTTCGTCCCTGCTGCACCGGCGGATGGACCGCCAGATCGAGGCCTACCAGCGGGAGCTGCTGGAGACCCACTACGCCGAGGTCAACAATATGTACCACCAGATCCGGGGCTGGCGGCACGACTACCGCAACCACATCCAGACCATGAAGGCCTACGCCGCCGCCGGGGACTGGGAGGCCATCCGAAACTATCTCGACCTCCTGGACACCGACCTGAACACGGTGGACACGGTGGTCAAGACCGGCAACCCCATGGCGGATGCCATCCTGAACAGCAAGATCTCTCTGGCGAAGTCCAAGGAGATCCCGGTGCGGGCGGATGCCCAGATTCCCTATGCACTGCCCATTTCGGAGATCGACCTGTGCGTCATCCTGGGCAACCTCTTCGACAATGCCATCGAGGCCAGTCTCGCCCTGCCCCCGGATCAGCGGCTGATCCGGGTCTACATGGACACCAAGGGCAGCCAGCTGTACATCTCTTTCACCAACTTCACCGCCGCGAAAAAGCAGAAAAAGCTGGGGGCCTCTTCGCCACCACCAAGCGGGAGGCGGGCCACGGCTTCGGCCTCATCCGCATGGACGCCATTGTGGAAAAACTGGGGGGCTACCTGAGCCGAAACAGCGAGGACGGGGCCTTCTCCACCGAGATTCTGCTGCCCCTGGATTGCGATTCGTCCCCCAAATAATCGCCTTCCCGGCCCCTCCCTGTGCCGGGGGCAAAAAACGCGCCCCGTCTGCGGTTTGGCAGGCGGGGCGCGGATTATTTTATGGGAGACGCTGTGTTATGCAGCATCTCTCGCTGCAGGGGAAAACAGGGCGGGGTTAGACGGCGCGGCCTGCGTCGTTTCCGGCGCGGATGGCCATGCCGATGTTGAAGGGGGCGGCGCAGTCGCCGATGGTGTAGACCTCGATGCCGGACAGGCCCTCCACCAGGGAGGTGTTGGGCAGCATGTCGGCGGCGTTGACGATGGCGTCGCAGGGAATCTCGGTATCCACGCCGGTTTCGGTGGTGATGACCGCCTTGCCGCCGGAGGCCGACTTGATGGCGGACTCAGGCCAGGAGTTGAAGCCCAGGGCATACAGGGCGGTGGTCATCATGCGCATGGCGTGCTGAGACTGCTGCTTGTCGAAGTCCTCTGCGGGGTTGGGGGTGACCATGGTGACATGCTTTTTGTGGACGGTGAGCCAGAGGGCCGCGTCAAAGGACTGGGCGTTGGAGCCGTAGACGATGACGTTGTCACCCATCTCGGTGAACATGAAGTCCTCCATCTCGATGACCGGAGTATCGCCCTCCACAGCCAGGGTGTCCCGCAGGCCGCCCACGGCCAGGATGACTGCGTCCGGCTTCTCGGACTCGATGAGGGCCTTGTCCACCTCGGTGCCGGTCTTGACCGTGACGCCCGAGAGTTCCAGCTGACGGATCAGATAATTCTTCAGGTCCATCAGGTTCTCGTGGGGGCCCTTGACCATGTGGGCGAAGTCCAGCAGGCCGCCCAGAGCGCCCTTCTTCTCGTAGAGGGTGACGGTGTGGCCGCGCTGGGCTGCGATGCGGGCGGCCTCCATGCCGGCAGGGCCGCCGCCGATGACCATGACCTTCTTGACCTTCTCGGCTGCGGGCAGCTCATAGGTGGCGGGGCCGCCTTCCCGCATGACCCGCTGGGTCAGGGCGTTGACACGGCAGTAGCCCTCCAGAGCGTTGGCCTCGTTGCCGCCGATGTGGCAGTGCAGGCAGCGGGTGCAGGGGGCGATCTCGTCGATTTTGCCGGCCTTGAGCTTGTTGACGTATTCGGTGTCCACGGTCAGGGGACGGGTCATCAGGAAGAAGTCGGCCTTGCCGTCCTCCAGTGCCTGCTCGAAGAAGTCGGGGGCGTGGGCCGGGTCCATGTAGGTGACGACACCGCAGGGGATGGACAGGGCGGCCTTGTACTTGGCGGCCACGTTCAGGGCCACGCCTGCGCCGCTGGTGTTGCCGATGAGCTGGCCCTGCCAGTGACGGCTGAAGTCGTACTGGGTGCCGAAGCCGGTGGCGCCCTCGATGCCGTTGAGGATGAAGTACAGGTCGGCGCCGAACTGAGCCACATGGTGGCCCAGGGGCCCAAGACGCAGGTGCATGGAGTCTGCGCCCGCCTTCTCAAAGCACTTGGCCAGCTCCACGCCCTCTTCCACGGTGGTGACCTTGGTGTGAGGCACGGTGACTGCGTTGTCCAGGGTCATAAGGGTGGGGTTGTTGGCAATGTTGTCGTTCTCCTCGATGCAGTCGATCAGGATCTGCACCGCCATGTCGGGGCACTCGGCCTTGACCTTCTCGATCCACTCGGTGACGAAGCGGGCGCGGTTTTCAAAGCTGCCGATGCCGTACTCGTCGGTGCGGGTGTTGTAGAACCGGGACAAAAAGTGCTCGCCCATATTGAAGCCGGCGGCGTTCATTTCGATGGCCTTGAAGCCCATCTCCTGCATCCCCTTGGCGATGGCGACGCCCCGGTCCTGGATGGCGTGGATCTGGTCCACCGTCATATCGTTCTCGCCGCCGCCGAACTGGGCCCACTGATAACCCAGGGAAGCGCCGTACTTTGCGCACTCCTCCACCAGCTTCTTGCCGAAGGCCAGGGTCTCGGCGTCGTAGCCGGAGCCGTCGGCGGGGGGCTCCAGGGCGGTGATGCCCTCCACGAAGATCAGCTCCACGCCGCCCTTGGCGAAGTTCACATAGTACTGCAGCAGCTCGTCGGTGAGACCGGCCAGATAGGTGGCGGAACCGGCGGCGGACTTGACCATGCGGTGGTTCAGCTGGATGGAGCCGATGGTCAGGGGCGAGAACAGGGTCTTGAGCTCCTTGGTGTTGGTGCGGTAATCCTCGCTCTGGGGGTTCAGATAAGCGGCGGGGATCAGGTCGGACGAAGCCGCAGGGGTGGTGACGGCCCCGGTCTCCGGGGCGGAAGAGGCGGTGCTGGACACAGCCGACCCGGCAGCGCTCTCACTGGGGGCGGAAGCGCAGCCTGCCAGGCCCAGGGCAGCCGCAGACAGGACGGCGGCGCCGCTTCCCTTTAGGAAGTTTCTTCTGGACAGATCAAACATGGGGGTTCCTCCTTCTTTTTCCTTGGTTCCACAGGGATGAAAACTTCGTTATTTTTTGGTCATTCGACCTCTGGCATTAGTTTAACATTGACGAACAGGGTTGTACACTGTATCATAAGGACAAAAAAGAGGAGCAAATTTTCCATTTTTGACAAGCGGACCGGGTGAGTTGCAAAGGAAGGCACAAACGGTCCGGATGGAGGTGAATCTTTACGCTTACCACCGAATTGTGTTCGCACCTGCGAGAAAAATTTCCAATAGAATATCCGCCGAACCTCAAGTGCTTCAGCTGCTCGGAGGCGGCATTGGATGAACCGGAAGCCCTTTCCGGCGGGACAGTCGTGGTGGGTCAGCCGCAGGAGTTTTTGGACGGGAATTTCTACCTTGTTTGTTCCCAGCAGCCGCCCTGGGAGGAAAACCGGGTGAGCTATGCCGACCCGGCGCTGACTTTGCCGCTGTATCGGGAGGTCTGCCGTCTGCTGGAGCCGGAGCGCCGGCTGGCCCGGCAGCTGGCCGCACTGGACCGGGCCTGCCTGGAGGGAGGGCTGGAAAAGCTGGTACAGCTGGCATGGGAGTATCTGGGCAACCCGGTGCTGTTTGTGGATCGGGCTTTCAACCTTCTGGAGATGGCGCCCCGGACCGAGTTGGGGGTGGACAGATGGGACAAGGCGCTGTACAGCGAACCCATGGAGGAAAGTGACCTGCAGCAGATCCTGCAGGCGCTGAAAGGGTTCCGAAACAAACACCTGGTGACCCCTCAAATCATCCCCCACACCGAGCCGGACGGGCGGCAGCTGCGCTGTCTGGTGGGAGCAGCTCAGAAGGAGGGGGACTGTCTGGGCGGAGTGGAGATCATCGAGCTCTGCCGGCCCTTTGTGCCTCAGGACAAGATTTTGGCCCAGCGGCTGTGCGACCTGGTCAGCCACCAGCTTTCTTTGCTGCCCGGCCTGACCGCTCCGGCCGGAAGGGTGGAGCAGATCCTGCAGCAGCTGCTTTCCTGCAGTCCGGAGGAGGGGGAAAAGCTGCAGCGGCGGCTCAAACAGATGGGAGATTTCCCGGAGGGCCGGTTTTACGAGCTGGCCAGCATCCCGCTGAGCATGAACCAGCGGATCACGGGCTCCAGCCTGCGGGCCCTGCTGGCCGAAAAATACCCGGAAGGATGGTGCCTGCTGCTGGAGGACCAGCTCCTTTTGCTGCTGCCGGTGCCGGATCTGCCGGAGAAGGAGCAGGAGCTGGCGGACAGGCTCAGCGCCACCGGTATAGAGATGGAGCAGCCGGTGTATCTGAGCATGCCCTTCCGCTCTCTGGTGCACCTGGAACAGATCTGGCATTTCAACCGGGAGGCCGCCCGGCTGGCGCCGCCTTCCCAGAGAAAGCCGGGCTGCCGCAAGGTGGCCGATCTGTTTGAGCTCATCTTTTTCCGGACCGTTTGTCACAGCATGGAGACCGCCGGGTTCATCCATCCGGCGGTGCATACGCTGGAGGAATACGACCGGGAGAACAAGACCGAGCTGCTGGAGACCCTCAGCGTCTTCCTGGCCCACAACTGCGACCTCAACGAGGCCGCCCGGGCGCTGTACGTTCACCGCAACACCCTTTTGTACCGGCTCCACCGGGTGGAAAAGCTGATCCATATGGACCTCAAGGAGACCGGCACCCGTCAGGTGCTGGGCCTGGGCTGCAAGCTGCGGATGTATCACGGGTGAGGGGGCAGGTGCACCGAGATGCGGGTCAGATACCCGGCGGGATCGGCCATGGACACCTCGTCCAGCACCGCCTCTTTGTAGCAGAACTCCCCGGGCCGGAGATCCTGTTCCCGGCAGTAGTCCATCAAAAGCCGGAAGGCGGGCTCGGCGTTGTAGTAGTCCCCGGCAAGATAGGTCACGGCGTATCTTCCCGCCGGTTTGATATGACAGGGATGTCCTTCGGGCCGCTGCCCCACTTTGATGAAGAAGTGGGAGTAGCGGCCCCATTCTTTTTGCCGAAGGTATTCGGTGGCCACCATGGCGCCGTAGGGGTGCCCGGCGTTGAGCTGGTGGGCGGTGCAGTAGCCGATGTGGCTGCACAGGGCCGAGAAGATCCGGTCGTGGTCGGCGGTGCCGATGGGCGGGCTGATGACCAGATATTCCTCTTCCAGCTCCTCGATTCCCACGCTGCCGGTGTGGGCGGTCACCTGGGGCTGGCGGCTCAGCTCCACCAGGCCCAGCTTTGTGTCGATGACCTGCTCGATCCGCCGCAGCTTTTCCTGCTCCTGCCGCACCCGCTGCTTTTGCTGGGTCAAAAGAGTTTGCAGCGCCTCGGGGCTGCGGTGGTCGATGTACTGCCGGATCTCCTTGAGCGGCATGCCGATCTCCTGCAGACAGCGGATGGTAAAAAAGAGGTCGCACTGGTTTTCGCTGTAATAGCGGTAGCCGTTTTCATCGGTGAAGGCGGGCTTGAACAGGCCGATGGCGTCGTAGTGGAACAGGGTGCGCTTGTTGGTGTTGCATAAACGGGCAAACTCCCCTGTATTTATGCATGGATTGCGATATTTTTGCATATTTATTCGTACTTCCTCTTGACTGTAACGTTACGTTACACCCTATTATAAAGACACCAAAAAACAACGTCAAGGAGGACGAAACGATATGCCTAAATTAAGTGATCGGGTGGGGACCTTTACCGATTCGGTCATCCGCCGCATGACCCGCATCAGCGATGAATATGGAGCCATCAACCTCTCCCAGGGATTCCCGGATTTTGACCCTCCGGCCGAGATCCTGGACGCGCTGGAGAAGGTGGCCCACGCCGGGCCGCACCAGTATTCGGTGACCTACGGAGCCGAGAACTTCCGCCAGGCGCTGGCCAAAAAGCAGGAGCGGGCCATCGGCCGGGCCATCGACCCGGACAAGGAGATCGTGGTCACCTGCGGCGGAACCGAATCCATGATGTGCGCGGTGATGACCATCTGCAACCCGGGGGACAAGATCATCGTGTTCTCGCCCTTCTATGAGAACTACGGCGCCGACGCCATCCTCTCGGGGGCCGAGCCCATCTATGTGCCGCTGGTTCCCCCCGAGTACAACTTCGATCTGTCTGCCGTGGAGGAGGGCTTCCGCCAGGGGGCCAAGGGCATCATCGTCTGCAACCCCTCCAACCCCTGCGGCAAGGTCTTCACCCGGGAAGAGCTTATGAGCATCGGCGAGCTGGCGCTGAAGTACGACGCCTTCGTCATCACCGACGAGGTGTACGAGCACATGGTCTATGCGCCCAACCACCATGTCTGCATGGCCTCTCTGCCCGGCATGTACGATCATACCATCACCTGCAACTCCCTGTCCAAGACCTACTCCATCACCGGCTGGCGTCTGGGCTACCTGATCGGGCCGGAGTATGTGGTGGAAGGGGCCAAGAAGGTCCACGACTTTTTGACCGTGGGCGCCCCCGCCCCGCTGCAGGAGGCGGCGGTCACCGGCCTCCGCTTCCCGCCCAAGTATTACGAGGACCTGCTGGCCCTCTACACCAAAAAGCGGCAGCACTTTTTGGAAGGTCTGGACCGGATCGGCCTCAAGCACAACATCCCCCAGGGCACCTATTTTGTGCTCATCGACATCAGCGATTTCCTGGCCCTGCCGAAGTTTGCGGGGTACAGCGACCTGGAATTCTGTGAGTGGATGATTCGGGAGATCGGGGTGGCGGCGGTGCCGGGCTCCAGCTTCTTCCGTGAGCCGGTGAACAACCTCATCCGCCTCCACTTCGCCCGCTCGGAGGAGACCATCGACGAGGCCCTCGGCCGTCTGGAAAAGATGGCCGCCCTGCTCAAGGCATAAGGGGAGGGGAGAGAGATGGCGTCCACCACCTTTTTTGCAAACTACACCATCAGCCCCGACGCCTACGAGGCGGTGGGCCCGGTCTGCCGCGCCTATGGCAGCCGGGTAATGGTCATCGGCGGGGTCAAGGCCATGCAGGCCGCCTGCCCGGAGCTGGACAAGGCCCTTGAGGGCAGCGGGCTGGAAATCCTGGCCCGGGAGGTCTACGGGGCCGACTGCACCTTTGCCCGGATGGAGATCCTGGCCGACGAGGCAAAGCGGCTGGGGGCCGAGATGATCTTCGGCATCGGCGGCGGCCGCGCGCTGGATACCGCCAAGGGCACCGCCGCCCGGGCCGGTCTGCCGGTCTTTACCTTCCCCACCATTGCGGCCACCTGCGCAGGCACCACAGCCCTGTCGGTGGTCTACCGGGAGGACGGCAGCTTTGAGCGGTTCGACTACTTCGACCGTCCGGCCCGCCACTGCTTCATCCACACCGGCATCATCGCCGCCGCCCCGGCCAAATACCTGCGGGCGGGCATGGGGGACACCCTGGGCAAATACTACGAATGTCAGTTCTCCTCTCGCGGGGAGTCGCTGCCCCATTCCTCGGCGCTGGCCCGGTCGGTGAGCATCATGTGCCGCACTCCGCTTTTGGAGTACGGCGCCCAGGCCCTTGCAGACTGCCGGGCCCACCGGGCCACCCATGCGCTGGAAGAGGCGGTGCTGGCCAACATCGTGAGCACCGGCCTTGTCTCGCTGCTGGTGGACGAAAACTACAACGGCGCGGTGGCACACTCGGTCTATTACGGCCTGGTGCTGCTGCCCGGCTTCGAGGCAGCTTATCTCCACGGGGACGTGGTGGCCTATGGCGTGCTGGTGCAGCTGGCGCTGGACGGCGAGACCGAGGAGCTGCACCGAATCAAGGCCTTTATGGGCGAGCTGGGCATTCCCTCCACCCTGGGGGAGATGGGGGTTCCGCTGGATCGGGGGGCGCTGGCGGCGGTGCTCACCGAGACGGTGAATGGCCCGGACATGGAGCACATCCCCTACCCGGTGACCGAGGAAATGATCTTCGCAGCCATGGAGCAGGTGGAAGCGCTCTGAAAAGCGGCAAAACAAGATTTTGAGGAGGAAAAATGTAAGAGATGGAACAGACAAGCCACATCAACACCAAAAACATGCTCAAGTTCATCCTGTGCTCCGCCTTCGGAGTGCTGATGTTCCTGGTGCCCATCCCCCAGGGGGATTCCTTTACCACCCTGCTGGACTTCCTGAAAACCGGCCTGAAGAACTTTTTCGGGGTGGGCATGAACTACTTTATCGCCGCGCTGCTGGTCTTCTCGGCGGTGATGAGCCTGATCGACGCGATCTTCAAGCCCGACTTCATCCGCAAGAACAGCTATATGAAAAAGGCCTTTTCCACTACGCCCCTCTATCTTGTCTCCAAGATTCTGGGCGCAGTCTTTGCCTGCATGGTGGTCTTTAACTTTGGGCCGGAGGCGGTGACCTCGGCGGATACCGGCGTGACCATGCTGGATCTGTGCAACACCCTTTTGTGCATCGTCATCTCCTTCAGTTTTATCCTGCCTTTCCTGACCGACTGCGGCATCATGGAGTTTCTGGGAGTGCTGGCCCGGCCGGTGGTGCGGCCGCTGTTCAAGGTGCCGGGCCGCGCCTCGGTGGACCTGATCGCCTCCTGGTTCGGCGCCTCCAACGCGGCGGTGATCCTGACCCGGGAACAGTACATGAAGGGCTTTTACACCAAGCGGGAGGCGGGCTACATCATGACCAACTTCTCGCTGGTGTCCATCCCCTTCTGCCTGATGATCGCCAACACCGTGAACGTCAGCCACCTGTTCCCGGCCTTCTACCTCTGCATCTGCATCGTGGGCATTCTGCTGGCGGTCATCGGCATCCGCATCCCGCCCATCAGCACCCTGCCCGACACCTACCAGGAAAAGGCGGGCAAGCAGATCAACGAGGACCTGCCCCCGAATACAAAGCTGCTGCCCTATGCGCTGGAACAGAGCTGCAAGCGGGCCGAGACCTTCACGGTGGGCAAGATCCTCTCCAGCGGCTTTGAGGTCGTGGTGGGCATGTTCTTTGACCTGGTGCCGGTGGTTATGGCCTGGGGCATGATCGCCCTGATGATCGCCACTTGCACCCCGGTGTTCCAGTGGATTTCCTACCCCCTCGGGCTGTATCTCCAGCTGTTCGGTGTGGAGGAGGCCTTCGCCGTGGCTCCGGCCACCCTCATCGGCTTCACCGATATGTTCATCCCCGCGCTGCTCATCACCGCGGTGGAGTCGGCCAAGACCCGGTTCATCATCGGCGTTCTGTCCCTGGTACAGATCATCTACATGACCGAGGTGGGCGCCATCATCATCAAGAGCGAGATCCCCCTGAACTTCGTCAAGCTCTTTATCATCTTCCTGGAGCGCACCCTCATCGCCATCCCGCTGATCGTGCTGTTTGCAAACTTTATCTTCTGATAAGAAAAAAATCCCCCTGTTTCCATAGCGGAAACAGGGGGATTTTTTAAGACATGAAAAGGCCCCGCCGGCAGAGGGAATTGCCGACAGGGCCCCGGGGATGTCTTTGATTTTCAGCCCGGCTCAGGGGCGGGAAAAATCAGTCGTCCGCGCTCTCGTCCAGGTTGCCCAGCTTCTTGGCCTGCTCCACGACGCCGGCCACCAGGTTCTCGGGCAGGATCTCATACCGTGCGAACTCGGTGGTGAACCAGCCGCGGCCCTGGGTGGTCTGACGGATGAAGGTGGTGAAGGTGGAAAGCTCTGCCAGAGGCACCTCCGCGATGATGGTCTGCATGCCGTCCTCGTCCGGCTCCATACCCAGCACGCGGCCGCGGCGCTTGGTCACATCGCTCATCACGTCGCCGGTGTTGTCATTGGGGACATGAGCCCGCAGGGTGTGGATGGGCTCCAGGATGACCGGGCCCGCCTCGGGCATGGCGGCCTTGTAGGCCAGCTTTGCGGCCATGATGAAGGCCATTTCGGAGCTGTCCACCGGGTGGTAGCTGCCGTCCAGCAGGGTGGCCTTCAGGCCCACCACCGGGTAGCCGGCCAGCACGCCCTTCTCGGCGGCCAGGCGGACGCCCTTTTCCACGGCGGGGAAGAAGTTCTTGGGCACGCTGCCGCCGAAGACCTTCTCCTCGAACATCACCTGCTCGCTGTCGCAGGGCTCGAAGTTGATGATAACGTCGCCGAACTGGCCGTGACCGCCGGTCTGCTTCTTGTGGCGGCCCTGCTTCTGGCAGCTCTTGCGGATGGATTCACGGTAGGCGATGCGGGGAGCCTCCAGGCCGATCTCGACGCCGAACTTGTTCTTGAGCTTTGCCTTTACCACGTCCAGATGCTGCTCGCCCAGACCGCCGATGATCTGCTGGTGAGTCTCGGCGTTGTTCTCGTAGCTCAGGGTGGGGTCTTCCTCCATCAGACGGGTCAGAGCGCCGCTGATCTTGCCCTCGTCGCCCTTCTTGGTGACGGTGACGGCCATGAACATGCTGGGCTGCGGGAAGACCGGGGCGGGCAGATGCACCACACGGGATGCATCGCACAGGGTGTCGCCGGTCTTGGCGCTGACCATCTTGGCCACTGCGCCGATGTCGCCTGCACAGATGGCCTCGGTCTCGGTCTGCTTTTTGCCGCAGATGGTCATCGGCTTGCCCAGTTTTTCCACCTCGCCGGTGCGGGCGTTGACCAGGCTGATACCGGCGGTCACCTTGCCGCTGACCACCCGCAGGTAGCTCAGCTTGCCCACGAAGGGATGGGCAACCGTCTTGAAGACGTAAACTGCGGTGGGCTCATCCTCGGTGCAGTGCAGCTCCACCGGCTCGCCTGCGGCATCCTCAGCCAGCACACCCTCCGAATGGGCGGGGCTGGGCAGCAGCTGGTCCATGTTGAACAGCAGCATATCCAGCGCCTGCTGGTTTACCGCGCTGCCGCAGAACACGGGGGTGATCAGGCCGTCCTTAACGCCCTTGCGCATGCCCTCGACGATCTCCTCGGTGGTGAAGGGCTCGCCGCCGAAGAACTTTTCCATCAGCTCGTCGTCGGTCTCGGCGATGGCCTCGCTCATGGCCTCGATCAGGCCCTGGAAGC
>CALXGY010000113.1 GCA_944387955.1 uncultured Faecalibacterium sp.
CCTTTTGTTTTGGTGCTGACTTTTGGACGGAACCATGCTATACTGTTGTATTGGAGACATTTTAAAAAGGGGCCGCCCCGGCGCGGCATGGATAAGGAACGGAGAAGGATCGAATGCTTTACAGCGAGTTACAGTGCAGCGAGGCCATCCGCAAAGCGGTGGAACGGATGGGCTTTACCGAGATGACCGAGGTACAGGAAAAAACCATCCCTCTCATGATGGCTGGGCGGGACGTCATCGCCAAGGCGCCCACCGGCACCGGCAAGACCTGTGCCTTCGGCATTCCCATCGCCCAGCAGATCGACCCGGAGAAAAAGAAGCCCCAGGCGGTGATCCTGGCCCCCACCCGGGAGCTGGCCCAGCAGATCGCCGCAGAGCTGGAAGAGCTGACCTACTTTATGCCCGAAGTGAAGGTGGCCTGCGTCTACGGCGGCGCCAACATGGACAAGCAGGCCCGCCGCCTGGCCGAGGGCTGCCAGATCGTGGTGGCAACTCCCGGCCGGCTGATGGACCACTACAAGCGCCGCAGCATCGACCTGTCGGGGGTGGTGCAGGTGGTTCTGGACGAAGCGGATGAGATGCTGAACATGGGCTTTTACAAGGACGTGCGGCACATCATCGACCTGATGAAGTCCCGCAAATATCTGTCCATGTTCTCGGCCACCATCAGCCGGGAGGTCATGGACATCGGCTGGCTCTACCAGAAGGACGCCGAGGAGGTCACGGTCCAGCCCAAGGAGGAGAGCCAGCCCAAGATCACCCAGTATATGCTCCAGACCACCGGCCGGGACAAGCTCTCGGACCTGGCCCAGCTCATCATCGGGGAGGGCTACAAGCGGGTGATGGTCTTCTGCGACACCAAGTTCGGCACCGCCGCCCTGGCCAATCAGCTGGCCCGGCTGGGCTTCTCGGTGGACTGCCTCCACGGAGACCTGTCCCAGAAGGAGCGCAACCAGATCATGCAGAGCTTCCGGGAGGGCAAGCTGGCGGTGCTGGTGGCCACCGACGTGGCCGCCCGGGGCATCGACGTGGAGGACGTGGACGCGGTGGTCAACTACGACGTCCCCAGTGAGAACGAGCACTACACCCACCGGATCGGCCGCACCGGCCGGGCCAAAAAGGAAGGGGTCAGCTACCTGTTCTATCTGCCCGAGGAGAAAAAGCGGGTCACCGAGCTGCTGCGGCTGACCCGCAACACCGAGCTGTGCACCCCGGTCCACTTCGATTTCAACCACGAGCACATTGTGGTTGAAAAAAAGCAGTCTAGCGCCGACCGCTTCCAGATCAAGAGCTACTTCTAAGGAAGGTTTAAAACTCTTCACTCTTTCCCGCAGACGCGCCTGCCTAAAGGAAAATCAAAACCATTCACTCTTCGCTTTTCACTCTTCCCACCTTCCCGAAAACGCACCCGCTGAAAGGAAAGATCAAAACTATTCACTCTTCACTTTTCACTCTTCACTAAAAAAGGCTCCCCGCCCAGACGGACGGGGAACCTTTTGTGTTCTTTGGTCTCTCCGGAGAGATTAGCCCTTGCCGGCGCAGCCGAACAGCTCGATCTTCTCCTTGCACTTGGCCTCGATGGCCTTTGCGCCGGGAGCCAGCAGCTTGCGGGGGTCGAAGCCCTTGCCCTGCTGATCCTTGCCAGCCTCGATGTACTGGCGGGTAGCCTCAGCAAAGACCAGCTGGCACTCGGTGTTGATGTTGATCTTGCAGACGCCCAGGCTGATGGCCTTGGCGATCATCTCGTCGGGGATGCCGGTGCCGCCGTGCAGGACCAGGGGGATGTTGTTGGTAGCCTTGTGGATGCGGTCCAGAGCCTCAAAGTCCAGGCCCTTCCAGTTGGCGGGGTAGACGCCGTGGATGTTGCCGATGCCGGCTGCCAGGAAGTCGACGCCCAGCTCGGTGATCTTGGCGCACTCAGCGGGATCGGCGATCTCGCCGGTGCCCACAACGCCGTCCTCGACGCCGCCGATGGAACCGACCTCAGCCTCGATGGACATGCCGTTGGCGTGTGCCAGGGCTACCAGCTCCTTGGTCTTTTCCACGTTCTCCTCGATGGGATAGTGGCTGCCGTCGAACATGATGGAAGAGAAGCCGGCCTCGATGCAGGCCTTGCAGCCCTCATAGGAGCCGTGGTCCAGGTGCAGGGCGACGGGCACGGTGATGCCCATGCTCTCGACCATTGCCTTGACCATTGCGGCGACCGTCTTGTAGCCGGTCATGTACTTGCCGGCGCCCTCGGAGACACCCAGGATCACCGGGCTCTTCATCTCTTCGCAGGCGGTCAGGACGGACTTGGTCCACTCCAGGTTGTTGATGTTGAACTGAGGCACACCGTAGTGGCCGTCACGTGCTTTCAAAAGCATTTCGGTTGCATTTACCAGCATTCTTTCATACCTCCGCATTGTCGTGAATGTACAGACGGCCCTGCCGGGCAGACGCCGCCTCACTTGGTTCAAGTATAACCCAAAAACAGGTCAAAATCAATCACGCACAGGGTTTTTGCAGCTTTTTTGTGATGTATCCCGAATCAGGGAAGTACGGGCCCAGGCAAAGATGTACTGTTGTGCGATGCCCGCCGCCCCGCCGGTGCGCCGGTTGAGGTAGGCGGCGGGGTCCCTGACCCGGCGGGTGAAAAGGGCCTGGTCCGCCCGGCGAATCCAGACATCCACCGGGTAGGCCTCCCACCGGCCCAGCCCGTACAAAAGGGTGCAGTCCGCCACCTTGGGGCCCACCCCCTGGATGGTCCGCAGCAGCGCCCGGGCCTCTTCCAGGGGCATCCGGCGCAGCGCCGCCTCCCTCACAAGCCCGGCAGAGACCTTGCGGGCCGCGTCCAGGATGTATTCCGCCCGCCAGCCCGCCCGAAGGAAGGCGAGGTCAGATCGGCAGAGCGTCGTGTAGGGAAAGAGTGCAGATCT
>CALXGY010000114.1 GCA_944387955.1 uncultured Faecalibacterium sp.
GCCTATGCAGGCGAGCGCAATTCCACCCCCAAGCACATCAAGCTGCTGGAAAAGCACGGCTGGAACAAGTACTTCAAGGTGGATCTGATGGACGCCGAGGGCCCGGACCTCAAGCTGGAGATCCCCGGCGGCAAGGCCATCCAGGAGAACTATCTGGGCAAGAACATCCAGAACTATGACTCCATGATCGTGCTGGCCCACTTCAAGGGCCACCCCATGGGCGGCTACGGCGGAGCCCTCAAGCAGCTGTCCATCGGCTGTGCCTCCTCGGCGGGCAAGGCGCTGATCCACTCGGCGGGCAAGACCGACGATCAGGAGATCCTGTGGGACAACGTGGCCCCCCAGGACACCTTCTGCGAGGCCATGGCAGACGCCGCCGGCTCGGTGGTGGACTATTTCAAGGGCAACATCGTCTACATCAACATCATGTGCAACCTCTCGGTGGACTGCGACTGCTGCGCGGTGGCCGAGGACCCCTGCATGAAGGACATCGGCATTCTGTCCTCTCTGGACCCGGTGGCGCTGGACCAGGCCTGCATCGACCTGATCTATGCCTCCAAGGACCCGGGCCGGGATCACTTTGTGGAGCGGGTGGAGACCCGCCACGGCATCCACACCATCGAGGCCGCCGCCGAGCTGGGCTTTGGCAGCCGGGAGTATGAGCTGGTGGATCTGGACGAGGCTTAAAAAGAGCGCTTTTCCTTGAAATCTTTTCAAACCGCATCCCTCCGGCTTTGGCCGGGGGGATGTTTTTTGTGGCAAATGCCGGTTTTTTTGTCCAAAACTTGGTACACAATACAGAATTGACAGCTTTGCGCGGAAAGCTTATATTATAATTAGTTATGGGACAAACATAGGTATTTGGGTATTCTAAAATTTGAATAAAGGTAGGGTGTTTACAATGTATTTGGATGAATATAAGCGCTGGCTCGCGGCAGATCTGGAGGACGCAGATCTGAAGCCGGAACTCGCAAAGATCGAGGGCAATGAGGACGAGATCAAGGACCGCTTTGCTGTCGCATTGAAATTCGGCACCGCCGGCCTGCGCGGCGTTCTGGGCGCCGGTACCAACCGGATGAACATCTATGTCGTCCGTCAGGCCACCCAGGGCCTGGCCAACTGGGTCAAGACCCAGGGCGGCAATCAGACCGTTGCCATCAGCTACGACAGCCGCCTCAAGAGCGATATTTTCGCCAAGACTGCGGCAGGCGTGCTGGCAGCCAACGGCATCAAGGTGCGCATCTATGACGCACTGATGCCGGTCCCCGCCCTGAGCTTTGCCACCCGTTACTATCAGTGCAACGCGGGCATCATGGTCACCGCTTCCCATAACCCGGCCAAGTACAACGGCTATAAGGCCTATGGCCCGGACGGCTGCCAGATGACCGACGATGCCGCCGCCATCGTGTACGACGAGATCCAGAAGACCGACGTGCTCACCGGCGCAAAGTACATCTCCTTCGCCGAGGGCGTCGAGCAGGGCCTGATCCGCTTTGTGGGGGATGACTGCAAGGCTGCTCTGTACGAGGCCATCGAGGCCCGTCAGGTCCGCCCGGGCCTGTGCAAGACCGCCGGCCTCAAGCTGGTGTACAGCCCGCTGAACGGCTCCGGCCTTGTGACGGTCACCCATGTCCTGAACGATATGGGCATCACCGACATCACCATCGTGCCCGAGCAGGAGTACCCCAACGGCTACTTCACCACCTGCTCCTACCCCAACCCCGAGATCTTCGAGGCTCTGAAGCTGGGCCTGGAGCTGGCCAAGGAGTGCGGCGCCGACCTGATGCTGGCCACCGACCCCGACGCCGACCGCGTGGGCATTGCCATGCGCTGCCCCGACGGCAGCTATGAGCTGGTCTCGGGCAACGAGATGGGCGCTCTGCTGCTGGACTACATCTGCGCCGGCCGGATCGAGAAGGGCACCATGCCCGCAAACCCGGTGGCGGTCAAGTCCATCGTTTCCACTCCGTTGGCCGATGCCATCGCCGCTCACTACGGCGTCGAGATGCGCAGCGTGCTGACCGGCTTCAAGTGGATCGGCGACCAGATCGCGGGCCTCGAGGCAGCAGGTGAGGTGGACCGCTTCATCTTCGGCTTTGAGGAGAGCTACGGCTACCTGGCCGGCCCCTATGTCCGCGACAAGGACGCCGTCATCGGCTCCATGCTGATCTGCGAGATGGCCGCTTACTACCGCAGCATCGGTTCCTCCATCAAGCAGCGTTTGGAGGAGATCTACAAGCAGTATGGCCGCTACCTGAACAAGGTGGACAGCTTCGAGTTCCCCGGCCTGACCGGCATGGACAAGATGGCTGGCATCATGCAGAGCCTGCGCAACGATCCTCCCGCTGAGTTTGCAGGCCACAAGGTGGTCAAGGTCACCGATTACCAGAAGCCCGAGGAGACCGGCCTGCCTGCTGCCAACGTCCTGATCTACGAGCTGGAAGGCGGCGCCACTGTGGTGGTCCGTCCCTCCGGCACCGAGCCCAAGATCAAGACCTACTTCACCACCCTGGGCAAGGACCTGGCCGAGGCCCAGGCCCAGAAGGACGAGCTGGCTGCCGCCCTCAAGCCCATCCTGGCATAAGGACGAAGCCCGCCTGAATCTGTTTTGAACCTTTGCGCCCCCTCTCTGCTTTTGCAGGGCGGGGGCGCATTTTTTAGGGCTGCGCCCTCAAAGGGGGACCCATTTCTGCCTGCGTGCGCAGGCCGGAAATTCCTCCCCCTTTGGAACCCCCGGGGACGAGCTTTGCCCCGGAACCGCGCACTCTCCGGTGCAAAGCTCCCTGTTTGTGTCCGGGCGGTACGCACATGTCGTCCGCCCGGACGGATCTGGCCCTCTCCGCTTTTGCAGGGCGGGGGCGCATTTTTTCAGGTTTTGCAGCTTGTGGTCAGGTGGTTGCAGTTTGCTTTTTTATACGCTATAATATTCAGTGTGTAATTGTATCTTCGGGCAGGGCAGGTGGAAGAAATTGAGAAAGACAGTTTCAGCGGTGTTGCTGGCGGCGGGCAGTTCGACCCGGATGGGGTTTGATAAGCTCAG
>CALXGY010000115.1 GCA_944387955.1 uncultured Faecalibacterium sp.
CTCTTCGACACCGCAGGACTGCGCCAGACCGAGGACAAGATCGAGGCCGAGGGCATCCGCCGCAGCTGGCAGAAGCTGGAGGAGGCGGGGCTGGTGATCGCGGTGTTCGACGGCTCCGAGCCGGTGACCGCCGAGGACCGGGAGCTGGCCCGCCGCTGTGCCGGACGCCCGGCCCTGGCCCTGGTGAACAAGGAGGACAAGCCCGCCCGGTTCGACGCGGGAGAGGTGGCGGACTGCTTTGAGCTGCTGCTGCCGGTCTGCTGCAAAGAACCCGAGGCCCGGGAGCAGATCGCCGCCGCGGTGGAAAAGCTGCTGGGCACCAACCGGTTGGACCCCCACGCCGCCAGCCTCTCGGGCCAGCGGCAGCTGGCCGCCGCAGTCCGGGCGCGGGATGCGGTGCAGGGGGCGCTGGAGGCGGTGGACACCGGCTTCGGGCTGGATGCGGTCTCGGTCTGCGTGGACGACGCGCTGGACGCACTGTGCACCCTGACCGGCGAGAACGCCAGCGAGGCGGTCATCGACCAGGTCTTTGAGCGGTTCTGCGTCGGCAAGTAACAGAGAAAAACGAGGGATAGAATGAACCATCTGGGAGAGTACGATGTAATTGTCATCGGCGCGGGCCATGCCGGTATCGAGGCCGCCCACGCGGCGGCGATGCTGGGCGCCCGCACCGCCGTCTTTACCATGAGCCTGGACGCAATCGGGAACATGCCCTGCAACCCCAGCATCGGGGGCACCGCCAAGGGAACCCTGGTGCGGGAGGTGGACGCCCTGGGCGGGCTGATGGGCCTGGCCGCCGACGCCACCTATTTGCAGAGCCGGATGCTCAACCGGGGCAAGGGCCCGGCGGTCCATGCGCTGCGGGTCCAGACCGACCGGATGCGGTACCACATGGTTATGAAGCGGGCGCTGGAGCGCACCCCCGGCCTTGCCATCCATCAGGCGGAGGTCACCGCCATCCAGGTGGAGGACGGGCAGGTGAAGGGAATCGTCACCCAGCTCAACGGGGAGTACAGCGCCAAGTGTGTGGTCATCGCCACCGGCACCAGCCTGGGGGGCCGGATCTTTGTGGGGGACGCCTTCTATGACTCCGGCCCGGACGGCACCCACGCGGCCTGCCAGCTCACCGAGAGCCTGCGGGCGGCCGGGCTGCCGCTGCGCCGGTTCAAGACCGGCACCCCCGCCCGGGTCCACCGGCGGAGCATCGACTTTGACAAGCTGGAGCGCCAGCCCGGGGACCCGGACAACGAGCTGCAGCCCTTCAGTTTTATGACCGATGCCCCGATGCACAACCGGGTGGAATGCTACATCGCCTACACCAACCCCGAGACCCATAAGATCATCCTGGACAACATCCACCGCAGCCCCCTCTACGGCGGCATGATCGAGGGGGTAGGGCCCCGGTACTGCCCCTCCATCGAGGATAAGGTGGTGCGGTTCGCAGGCAAGGACCGCCACCCCATCTTTGTGGAGCCCTGCGGCGAGGACACCGAAGAGATGTATCTCCAGGGAGCCTCCAGCAGCCTGCCCGAGGATGTGCAGAACGCCTTCTACCGCAGCATGGTGGGCTTTGAGAACATCGAGATCCTCCGCCCGGCCTACGCCATCGAGTACGACTGCGTGGACCCCACCAGCCTGGAGCCCACCCTGGAAGCAAAGCAGGTGAAGGGCCTGTACGGGGCGGGGCAGTTCAACGGCACCTCGGGCTACGAGGAGGCCGCCGCCCAGGGCCTGCTGGCCGGCCTCAACGCCGCCCGGAAGGCTCTGGGCAAGAGCCAGCTGGTGCTGCCCCGGCAGTCCAGCTATCTGGGGACCCTGGTGGATGATCTGGTGACCAAGGGAGTTATGGACCCCTACCGCATGATGACCAGCCGCAGCGAGTACCGGCTGACCCTGCGGCAGGACAACGCCGACAGCCGCCTGACCCCCATCGGCCGGGAATACGGTCTGGTGCAGGATGACCGGTGGGAGAAGTACCTGAAGACCCAGCAGATTTTGGAGAACGAGCGGCAGCGGCTGCGCGCTTCCCACCTGCGCACCGAGCCGCTGCAGAAGGCCATGACCGAGGCGGGGCTGACCCCCGCGGCCCAGGGCGGCATCGCTGAGGAGATGCTGCGGCGGCCGGAAATCCACTACGCCCTGGCCGCCTCGCTGATCGGCTGGGGAGAGGGAATCACCCCGCTGCTTGCCGAGCGGATCGAAACCGAGATCAAGTACGCGGGCTACATCGCCCGGCAGGACCGGATGATCCGGGAGGTGGCCCGCCACGAGAACACGCCCATCCCCGAAGACTTCCGGTACGAGGGGCTCACCGGCCTGACATTGGAAGCCCGGGAAAAATTGAGCCGCATCCGCCCCCGCAATCTGGGGCAGGCCGGGCGGGTGCCGGGGGTGTCGCCCTCGGATCTGGCCCAGCTGAGCATCGCCCTGGCCGCAGAACAGGCAAAGGAAAAGGAGAAGCCGAATGATTGATAAAGAGCGATTGGAGCAAAAATGTTCCACATGGAACATCTCTCTCACCGGCCAGCAGCTGGACCAGCTGGACCGTTACGCCGAATTTCTGGTGGAGTACAACCAGAAGGTGAACCTCACCGCCATCACCGATCCCGAGGGCATCGAGGATAAGCACTTCCTGGACAGCCTCCTGTTTGCCAGCCAGCCCGAGGTGGCGGGGAAGATGGTAGACGTGGGCGCGGGGGCAGGTTTCCCCGGCATCGTGACCAAAATCTACAAGCCCGAGCTGTCCCTGACCCTCATGGAGCCCACTGGCAAGCGGGTGGAGTTTTTGAAAGCAGCCTGCGCTCTGCTGGGGCTTTCCGGCGTGGAGTTTGCCAAGGAGCGGGCCGAGGAGGCCGCCCGCAAGGCATGGCGGGAGCAGTTCGATCTGGCTTCGGCCCGGGCGGTGGCGGCGCTGCCCGCCCTGGCGGAATACTGCCTGCCGCTGGTGAAGGTGGGCGGCAGCTTCCTGGCCATGAAGGGAGCCTCCGGCCCGGAGGAGCTGGAAGCCGCGAAAGGGGCCATCCGCAAGCTGGGAGGCCAGTACCAGGAGACCCGTACCATGCACCTGCCGGGCGGGGACACCCGGACCCTGATCCTCTGCAAAAAGATTTCGCAGACTCCGACAGCATACCCCCGCAACGGCGGCAAGATCGCAAAATCGCCGCTCAAGTGACCTCCTGCGCACCGGCCCGGGACGAAAGAGGACGAACGATTTTCATAGCAGAAGAGGCATTTCTGTGATAAGCTCTGCATAAAGGAATTTTCCACGGAAATGCCTTTTTTGGTGGAAAACCGGCCAAGGCCGCAGAGGAAAGGGGCAAGGGAAATGTTTGAACGAAGAAAGACCGAGGGCAAGGTGTACGCGCTGCCCATCCAGCAGATCGAGCCCTCGCCCTATCAGGCGCGTCAGTATTTTGACCAGCAGGAGCTGGAGGGCCTGGCCCAGAGCATCCGGGAGAATGGCCTTTTGCAGCCGGTGACGGTGCGCCGCATCGGGCCGGAACGCTACGAGCTGATCGCAGGAGAGCGGCGGCTGCGGGCCTGCAAGCTGGCGGGGATGCAGACCATCCCGGCCATCCTGCGGGAGTACGAGGACGCCCAGACCGCGGCGCTGAGCCTGCTGGAAAACTTGCAGCGGATGGACCTCAACCCCTTCGAGCAGGCCCAGGGGCTCAAGGACCTTATCGCCCTGTGGGACTGCACCCAGGCCGAGGCGGCCCGCCGCTTGGGCATGGCCCAGCCCACCCTGGCCAACAAGCTGCGGCTGTTGCAGCTCACCGAGGACCAGCGGGCTTTTGTGCTGGACAACCAGCTCACCGAGCGCCACGCCCGGGCGGTGCTGCGGCTGCCAGAGGAAAAGCGCAGCGAGGCGCTGGTGACCATCAGCCGCCGCAAACTCAACGCCCGGGCCACCGACCAGTACATCCAGCAGCTTTTGGAACCCCCAAAAAAGCCAAGGCGCAAGCTGCCCATGGTGAAGGATGTGCGGATCTTCTTCAACACCATCGACCATGCCATCCGGCTGCTCACCGACAACGGGGTCCCCGCCACCGCCCGGAAGGAGGAAAAGGAGGGCTACATCGAGTACACGGTCCGCATCCCCACCGAGACCGTCGGGGCCGGGAAAGGGCAGTGAGAGGGGAAAAAGCGGAGAGTGCAAAAGGGGAAAAGGCGGCCTTTTTATCCTGGGCCGGCAGCGCCTTTCCGGGAAACAAAGCCGTGTTTATGTTCCACGTGGAACAAAAAAGAGAAATTTGGCAGCGAAAGCTGCCTTTTTTCGGCTCAAAATCCGAGAAAATGGGCGTTGAAGCGGTTCAAAAAGCCATTCGCCTGTGCTATAATAAAACCGGCAACACACAAAACCAAACCAAGGGAGAAATTCCGGCCGCCCCGGGAGAGGGCGGTCTGCCTCAGGAGGAAACAAAACACCGTGGGTAAAATCGTAGCAATTGCAAACCAAAAAGGCGGCGTAGGCAAGACCACCACCGCAGTCAATCTCTCATCCTGCGTGGCGGCGCTGGGCAAGCGGGTGCTGATCGTGGATCTTGACCCCCAGGGCAATACCACCACCGGCTACGGCATCCCCAAGCGCAGCGTGGAGGCGGGCACCTATGAGCTGCTCATCGGCTCGGCGGAGGTGCGGCAGGTCATCCGAAAGACCGAGTTCCGCACCGATGTGATCCCGTCCAACACCCGGCTGGCCGGCGCGCCGCTGGAGATGATCGACATGCCCGGCCGGGAGGGCCGCCTGCGCAAGGTGCTGTCTTCGGTGCAGCTGGATTATGACTTCATCTTCATCGACTGTCCGCCCAGCCTGGATCTTCTGACCCTCAACGGGCTGTGCGCCTGCGACAGCATCCTCATCCCGATCCAGTGCGAGTACTACGCGCTGGAGGGCTTGTCCGAACTCATCAGCACTCTGAAAACGGTGCGCAAGAAGTACAACCCCTATCTGGACATCGAAGGGGTGGTGTTCACCATGTTCTCCAGCCGCTACAACCTGACTTTGCAGGTGGTGGACCAGGTGCGCAAGTACTTCGGAGACAAGGTCTACCGCACCACCATTCCCCGGAGCATCCGGGTCTCCGAGGCGCCCAGCTACGGCCAGCCCATCAACTTCTATGAGCCCAAGGGCAAGGGAAGCGAAGCGTACATGGATCTGGCTATTGAATTTGTCAAGAACAACCGTCCCCGCAATCCCGCGCCCCGGCGCAAAAAGACCGCTGCGACGGTCTAACCGGCGCGCCGAACACCACACAGCACAGATTGGAGAGGGGGACCATCATTCATGGCAAGAGGAAGAGGGGGCCTGGGCCGCGGGCTGGAAAGTCTGTTCGAGGACGCAGCCCCCAGTTTTGAATCCAGCGCCGGGGTGCAGACCCTGCCGCTGCGGGAGATCGAGCCGGACCCGGACCAGCCCCGCAAAAACTTTGAACCCGAGAGTCTGGCGGAGCTGGCCAACAGCATTGCCGAGCACGGGCTCTTGCAGCCCATTGCGGTGCGGCCGCGCTTTGGCAGCGGATACACCATCATCGCCGGAGAGCGGCGCTGGCGGGCCTGCCGGATGGCGGGGCTCACCGAGGTGCCGGTGATCATCCGGGAGGTGACCGACGAGGAGGCCATGGAGCTGGCCCTCATCGAGAACCTTCAGCGGGAGGACCTGGACCCGGTGGAAGAGGCCTGCGGCATCCGGGAGCTGATGACCCGATGCAGCCTGACCCAGGAGCAGGCGGCCCAGCGGCTGGGCAAGAGCCGCAGCGCCCTGGCCAACAGCCTGCGGCTTTTACACCTGCCCGAGCAGCTGCTGGAGATGCTGCGCACCGGCGCGCTGAGCACCGGCCACGCCAAGGTTCTTTTGAGCCTGCCGAGCCCGGAAATGCAGATCGAGGCGGCCCGGATGATCGTGGAGAATTCACTCAACGTCCGCCAGGCCGAGGCGCTCTGCCGCAAGCTGCTGAAAGAGAAGCCCCGCCCGGCTCCGGAACCGGCCCTGCGGGAGAGCCTGCCCGCCGAGGTGGAAGCCAGCCTCAAAGAGGTGCTGGGCAACGAAGTCTCGGTGGCCTACCACGAGGGCAAGGGCAAGCTCACCGTCCACTTTTATTCGGACGAGCAGCTGCGGGCCTTTGCAAACCTGCTGGGGCGGTACGACCGCACCGGCGAGAGCCAGGGCTGAGGCCGCTGGAAAGATGCGATCCAAGGCGGCGGGCGAGACCCGGGCCTTTGAGAACGGCGCGCAGGGGGCGGCCCCTCTGTGCGGATAGAAAACACCAAACCCAAAAAGACTAAGGAGTGTCAACCATGTTGGATATCAAATTTGTACGGGACAACCCGGACGCGGTCAAGGAGAACATCCGCAAGAAGTTCCAGGATGCAAAGCTGCCTCTGGTGGATGAGGTCATCGAGCTGGACGCCAGCTACCGCGCCTGCCTCAAGGAGGTGGAGGCGCTGAAGGCCGCCCGCAATAAGCTCAGCAAGGCCAACGGCCCTCTGTTCGGCCAGATGAAGAAGTGCACCGATGAGGCCAAGCGCGCAGAGCTCCAGGCCCAGATCGACGCCAACAACGCGGCGGTCAAGGCGGACGCCGACAAGATGGCCCAGCTGGAAGCCGAGCAGGAGAAGATGGCCGCCCGCATCCAGGAGATCATGTACACCATCCCCAACATGATCGACCCCAGCGTGCCCATCGGCCCGGACGACAGCTACAACGTGGAGGCTCAGCGCTTCGGCGAGCCGGTGGTGCCCGATTTCCCGATCCCGTACCACACCGAGATCATGGAGAGCTTTGACGGCATCGATATGGACGCCGCCGGCCGTGTGGCCGGCAACGGCTTCTACTACCTGCTGGGCAACATCGCCCGCCTGCACGAGGCGGTGCTGGCCTACGCCCGTGACTTCATGATCGACAAGGGCTTCACCTATGTGATTCCGCCCTTCATGATGCACGGCGACGTGGTCAAGGGCGTTATGTCCTTCCCCGAGATGGACGCCATGATGTACAAGATCGAAGGGGAGGACCTCTACCTCATCGGCACCTCCGAGCACACCATGATCGGCCGGTTCATCGGCCAGACCCTGGACGAGGCAAAGCTGCCCCTGACCCTGACCTCTTACAGCCCCTGCTTCCGCAAGGAGAAGGGCGCCCACGGCATCGAGGAGCGGGGCGTTTACCGCATCCACCAGTTCGAGAAACAGGAGATGATCGTGGTCTGCCGCCCCGAGGAGAGCGCCGACTGGTACGAGAAGCTGTGGCAGTACTCGGTGGAGCTGTTCCGGAATCTGGAGATCCCGGTGCGCCAGCTGAACTGCTGCTCCGGCGACCTGGCCGACCTGAAGGTCAAGAGCTGCGACATTGAGGCCTGGAGCCCCCGCCAGCAGAAGTACTTCGAGGTTTGCAGCTGCTCGAACCTGGGCGACGCTCAGGCCCGCCGCCTGAAGATTCGGGTCAAGGGCGAGGATGGCCGCAGCTATCTGGCCCACACCCTGAACAACACCTGCGTTGCGCCTCCCCGTATGCTGATCGCCTTCCTGGAGAACCATCTGCAGGCCGACGGCAGCGTCACCATCCCCAAGGTGCTGCAGCCCTACATGGGCGGCCTGGAGGTCATGGTGCCCAAGAAGAAGTAAGGGGAGAGAACCCCCCTTTTTGAGACTGTTGTAAAATAGGAGCGCTCTCTCTGATTTAGCCCCATTGAAATTTTAGATTTCCCAGAATCATGCAAAAAACGCTGCTCCCTCGGTTTTCGCCGATTGGGAACAGCGTTTTTTGCGTGGGGTTATCTGCGGCTTTTCCGGGAAGAAGCCGTCTACCGTCCGACTTCCCTCACTGAGGGAAGTGCCGCGCAGCGGTCGGGTTGCCGTTGCCTGAATTTTCGGCGG
>CALXGY010000116.1 GCA_944387955.1 uncultured Faecalibacterium sp.
CGGTCATAGATGCAGACCGAGCCGCGCTGGGAAGCGCCCTTCTCGTTGTAGTAGATGCCCACACGGTCGCCGCCGCGGACGATCATGCTGGTATCCACGCCGTAGCGGCGCAGGCTGTTGATGGCGCTCTGGCCGATGGCGTGTGCGGGGAGCTTGGTGACGAAAGCAGCGTCCACACCGTAGTTTGCCAGCGAGACAGCCACGTTGGCCTCACCGCCGCCGAAGGTGAACTCCAGGGTGGAAGCCTGGACGAAACGCTCGTAGTTGTAGGGCTGCAGACGGACCATCAGCTCACCGAAGGTAACGACTCTCATTGTGGTATTCTCCTTTTATCTGTTGTTGGGTGGTTCGGATACAAATCAGGCCTGGACCAGATGGATGGCGAATCCGCCGATCTCGTCGGCCATGTAGCAGGAAATGGTCTTGCCGTTCTTGACGTTCTTGGAGTCCAGATCGAACTTGACCCCGCGGCGGGACAGGTGGTAGATGGCGCGGTCCACGTTGTTGCAGCCGATGGCCAGGTGACCATTCTTGCCGCGGCCGGGCTTCTTCATGATCTCAAACTCCTTGTTGCCCACAAAGATGCTGGAGTTGCCGGGAGCGACCTTCATGTTCAGCAGGCCGGCCAGCAGGTTGGCGGTGGCCATGGCCTCCTCCTCGTTTGCGGAGTTGATGCCCACGTGGACCAGGTGCAGGCCCAGCATGGTATCCACGGCCTCACGGCTCATGGCGGTGATCTTGTCCCACTGCTGGGCCTTGATCACATCGCTCTTGCACATCCAGGTGCCGCCCACCGAGAAGATCTGGTCGTAGCCAAGATACTCGTTGACGTTCTTGGCGTTGATGCCGCCGGTGCACATCCACTTTGCGCTCTTGAGGGCTGCGCCGATGTTCTTCAGCATGGAGACGCCGCCGTTGGCCTCGGCCGGGAAGAACTTCAGCGCCTCGCAGCCCAGGTTCATGGCTTCCTGCATCTCGCCGGCGGTGGCAGTGCCGGGCATCATGATGCCGCCCTTGCTGATGACATACTCGCAGACGTTGGGGTCAAAGCCCGGTGCAACGATGAAGGATGCGCCCGCCGCCATGGCGCGGTCGGCCTGGTCCTTGGTCAGCACGGTGCCGGCGCCCAGCAGCATCTCGGGCATCTGCTCATGGATCAGCTTGATGCACTCTTCGGCGCATGCAGTACGGAAAGTGACCTCAGCTGCGGGCAGACCGCCGTCGGACAGTGCCTTGCACAGGGGCAGCGCCTCGTCCACGCTGTTGAATGCGATAACAGGGATAATGCCGATCTGGTACACCTTTTCAATGATAGGATTCATAACGCATTTCTCCTTTTGTCTGGTTTCCCAAAGCGCAGGGCAGACCCATAGGCGCAGTCCTGCCCTGACATACTTGTATATCACTAGTATAAACGAGGAAGGGCGCTTTGGTAATGCTCATTCAGCACAATGTTTTCTCCACCATCTTGTATACATTGCATAAAATATGCCAGAAGGCCCCGTTTTCCGGCCCTTCAGCGCCCTTTTTGTCCGGCAGTTTCCCTCAGCAGAGCCCCAGGCGCTCCAGCAGCTCGGCCACCCCGTCCTCATTGCAGCTGCGGGCGGTCACAAGCCCCGCCAAAGCCTGGATCTCGGCCGGAGCGTTGGCCATGGCAACGCTGAGCCCCGCCGCTTTCAGCATGGCGCGGTCGTTGCCGCTGTCCCCGATGGCCAGCACCTGCTCCCGGGGGATGCCCAGCGTATCGGGCAGGGCCAGCAGCGCGCTGCCCGTGTCCGCCCCGGCGGCGGTGACCTCCACATTGTCCGGCGCGCCCTGGACAAGCTCCACTCCTTCCAGCCCTCTCAGGGCGTCCAGCACCCGGCCGGCGGCGGCGGCAGAATCGGTAAAGAGGCAGAATTTTTCCACCGTATCAGCGTTTTGCTCCATCCAGCCGTCCAGCTCCTCAAACAGGGTGAACCGGCCGTCGTCCTCCTGACGGGCCTCGGTGGAGCGGGTGGCCATAAAGGCCCGGGCCAGGGCCAGGCCTGCATAGGTGCGTATCGTGTGCCCCTGGCTGAAGATGCTCAGATCGCCGGGATACTGCTTCAGCAGCCCATAGACCTTCCGGGCCAGCTCCGGGGACATCCTGCGGCACAGCAGCAGCCGGGGCTCGGCGGTGGGCCTGCCCTTGGGGTCTCCGTACCGGCTGCGCACCGCGGCTTCCGGGTCCTGCCCCAGATCCCAGACCGAGCCGCCGTTGGTGGTCAGCACATACCGCACGCCGGGCAGACCGGCCACCTCCATGGGCAGCCCCGACAGCCCCCGTCCGGTGGCGGGCACCACCACCAGCCCCCGCTGGACCGCCTCGGCAATGGCCGCCCGGGTGCGGGGGGTGACATGGCTGTTTTGGTCCAGCAGGGTGCCGTCCAGGTCCAGCGCCGCCAGCCGGATGGGGGGCGCCAAGGGGGCCTGCCCGCTGAGCACCAGTTTTTCCACCGCCCGGGCCACCCCGTCCTCGTTGTTGGAGGCGGTGGTAAAGCGGGCGGCCTGTTTTGCGGCGGGCATGGCGTTGGCCATGGCTACCCCCACCCCGGCGGCGGCCAGCATCCCGGCGTCGTTGCCGCCGTCCCCGCAGGCCATCAGGCTCTCCCGGGGCAGGCCCAGCTCCTTTGCCAGCGCCAGCAGCCCGGCGCCCTTGTCCGCCCCGTCGGCGGTGAGTTCCATGTTCCCGGGCAGGCTGGAGACCACCTGCAGTCCCAGATTTTCCATCTCGGTCCAGGCCGCCTGGCGGTCGGTCTCGGAGCCGAAAAACAGGGTGAATTTTTCCAGTCCCTGGCGCTGGGCCGTCACAAAGGCCCCCATATCCTCCAGGCAGACCCGGGTGGAGCGCACATACTCCCGCAGATTTTCCGGCACGAACCGCTCCAGCTGGGCGACGTTGCCCGGCGTGGTATAGCCCTGCCCGTCCTGGAACAGGTCCACCATGCAGTCGTATTTCTTCAGCGCCTCATAGGCGGCAAGGGCAGTTTCATAAGGGATATATTTCTGGTAGAGGCAGCGGTTTTCGGCCAGGTCCAGAACCCGGGCGCCGTTGGCGGTGATGGCATACCGCACCCCGGGCAGGGCCAGCAGCTCGGCCGGGATGCCGGAGGCGGTGCGGCCGGTGGCGGGCACCACCCAGACCCCTCGTTTTCCCGCTTCGGTCAGGGCCTGAATGGTGCGCCGGCTCAGCTGCTTGTGATCGTCCAGCAGGGTGCCGTCCAGGTCCAGCGCGATCAGGCGGACCGGAGCGGGCGCGGCAAGGGAGAGGCTGCGTTCAGCATTCATATATAAAACCTTTCTGCGCTATGGGCGCGGCGTATGTGTTGGATATTTCCTTCTTTTTTCATTTTACGCCACTTTCCGGGTTTACGCAAGCGGGCGAAACGTGTTACAATAGTGATGTATCTGTTCGGGGCATCCCGGGCAGAATTTCCCAATCTTAGGAGGCCTCCTCATGCCCTTGCATTCCCTCGTCACCCAGCGGCCCCACCTGTGGTTCCAGCTGTACTGGGTGATCTATGTTGTCTGGTTTTTCGCGCTGGATCTCCTCATCACCCAGCCCAAGTACATCATCCACAGCCGCCTGGACGATCTGATTCCCTTCTGTGAGTGGTTCGTGCTGCCCTATTGCAGCTGGTTTTTCCTGCTGGCGGGGGTCACGATGCTGCTCTGGTGGAAGGATACCGCCGCCTACGACAAGCTCTGCCTGATGATGTTCTCAGGCATGACCTTCTGCCTCATTCTTTATATGGTGCTGCCCAACGGCCTTTCCCTCCGCCCGGACGAGGCCCTTCTGGCCGGGCGGGACAACATCGCCATGACCCTGATGCGGATGATCTGGACCGCCGACAGCCCCAACAACGTCTGCCCCTCCATCCACTGCCAGAGCTCGGGCTGCATGGCCCTGGCCTTTGCCAAAAGCCGGCTGGCCCAGGGCAGACCCTGGCTCAAGGTACTGGCCTTCGGCTGGGCGGGGCTGATCTGTGCATCCACCGTCCTGACCAAGCAGCATTCGATCTGGGACGTTGTCTGCGGGCTGGCCCTTGCGGCGGTCTGGTATCCGGTTCTTTACCGCAGGAAAGGAGAAAAACAATGGCAAGCCTGAGCGCACGGGAGACGGCGTACCAAAAACTGCGCAGCCGCATCATCACGATGGAGCTGTGCCCCGGCGACCCCCTCAACGACCGGCTGCTGGCCGAGGAGATGGGAATCAGCCGCACCCCGGTGCGGGAGGCGCTGATCATGCTGAACATTGCCCACATGGTCTGCATCAAGCCCCAGAGCGGCACCCATGTGGCCCCCATTGACCTCAAGCTCATGGAGATGGAGCAGTACGCCCGCTTCACGCTGGAAAAAGAGATGCTGCTGCGGGCCTTCGAGCACCTGACCCCCGCCGCCGAGCAGGCCTACCGGGAGAACCTGCTGGCCTACCGCACCGTGGAGGAGCAGCCCAGCAGCACGGCCCGCAACACCCGCCTGCTGGAGCTGGACAACGGGTTCCACCGGATGGCCTTCGTCCTCAACGGCATGGAGGACCACTTCGACCACATGGTCGCGGCCTTCCAGCACATCGAGCGGCTGCGGATGTTCAGCATCATGACCGACGAGAACAAGTCGGTCTGCGCCGAGCACACCCGGGTGCTGGACGCCTTGTGCAAGCGGGA
>CALXGY010000117.1 GCA_944387955.1 uncultured Faecalibacterium sp.
CCCGGGCCGCTGTGCCCGCCTACGCCACCCCCGGCGCGGCGGCGGCGGATCTCTGCGCTGTGCTGGACGAACCCAAGACCCTGGCCCCCAAGGAGCGGGCGCTGATTCCCACCGGCCTTGCCATCGAACTGCCCGACGCCGGGGCGGGGGCGAAGGTCCATGCCCGCAGGGGCCGTTCGGGCCCGCCCGGGGCGTGCGTGGACGACGGCGGGGGCGGGGTGGGCAGCGAAGACCGCGGCGAGCTGAAGGTGCCCATGGTCAACCTGGGGGCCGAGTCCTACACCATCCAGCCCGGCGAGCGGGTGGCACAGCTGTGCATCGCGCCGGTTTATACCGCCGCCTTTGTGCCGGCGGGCCAGCTGGGGGATACCCAGCGGGGCGAAGGGGGCTTCGGCTCCACCGGAAAGTGAGGGCGGACAGATGCAGCTGATCCTTGCCTCCACCAGTCCCCGCCGCCGGGAGCTGCTGGAGCTGTATACCAGAGATTTTACAGTGGCGGCCAGTGCGTTTGACGAGAGCCGGGTCCGGGCCGAGACCCCGGCGGCCCTTACCGAAAAGCTGGCCCGGGGCAAGTGCCTGGCCGTGGCCCAAAGCCACCCGGGCTGTCTTGTGCTGGGCAGCGATACGGTGGTGGACGTGGGGGGCGAAGTGTTCGGCAAACCCCGGGATGCCGCCGACGCCCGCCGGATGCTGAAGGCCCTCTCCGGCCGGGACCACTGGGTCCATACCGGGGTCTGCGTCTCGGACGGAGTGCGCACCGAGAGCTTTGTGGACAGCTGCATGGTGCGCTTTTTCTCCATCCCGCCCCAGGAGCTGGAAGAGTATGTCGCCTCCGCGGAACCGTACGACAAAGCGGGCGCTTATGCGATCCAGGGCCGGGCCGCTTTGTGGCTGGACCGTCTGGAAGGGGATTATTATACAATTATGGGCCTGCCGGTCAGCCGGACCGCCCGTCTTTTGGAGAAATTTGGATACAAGCCGGGGCAGAAAGAGAAGGGCTGAACCCCGCCGGAGGACCGAAAACAGCGGGCCAAAGATGAAAAATCCAGAAAAACTTGTGGAAACGCTTGAGAAATCCGCCCTTTATGACTATAATAAGAGACGTGTTACTCTGCAAAGAAGGGCTCGGTCTGCCGCTGGGCAGCCTGCCCTCCCTGGAGGCAGGTCTCCCGGTCGGGGATGCTGCCTTGGCAAACAGGCGTGAGACCACTGCGGCAAAAGCCGCATTTACATTACAACATCGAGAATGGAACGGAGTTCAAAGGAGTTCGCTGGGTTATGAGTTTTTTGTCTAAGGATGTGGGCATAGATCTGGGTACTGCCAATACCCTGGTGTATATGAAGGGCAAGGGCATCATCATGCGGGAGCCCTCGGTGGTGGCGGTGGACACCAAGACCGACGAGGTGCGCTGTGTCGGCGCCGAGGCCAAGGCGGTCATCGGCCGTACCCCCGGCAGCATCGTGGCGGTCCGCCCCCTGAAGGACGGCGTCATTGCCGACTTCGACATCACCGCCAATATGCTGGAGAATTTTTTGAAGAAGGCCTGCGGCAACAGCATGTTCGCCCGTCCGCGGGTGGTCATCTGCATTCCCTCGGGCGTTACCGAGGTGGAGCGCCGCGCTGTGCGTGAGGCGACCCTCAAGGCCGGCGCCCGTCAGGTGTCGGTGATCGAGGAGCCCATGGCGGCGGCCATCGGCGCGGGCCTGCCCATCAGCGAGCCCACCGGCAGCATGATCGTGGACATCGGCGGCGGCACCGCTGAGATCGCGGTGATCTCGCTGGGCGGCATCGTGGCCTCCCGCAGCGTGCGGATGGCGGGCGATATGTTCGACCAGGCCATCATCGCCTTCATCAAGCGCAAGTACAACCTCCTCATCGGTGAGCGCACCGCCGAGCAGATCAAGATCGACATCGGCTCGGCCTATGTGCTGGAAGAGGAGATGACCATGGAGATCAAGGGCCGCAACCTGGTGGACGGCCTGCCCAAAAATATCATCATCCATTCCGAGGACATCCGGGAGGCTCTTCTGGAGTGCCTGGTGAAGATCACCAGCGCCATCAAGGAGACCCTGGAGCGCACTCCGCCGGAGCTGAGCGCCGACATCATCGACCGCGGCATCACCCTGACCGGCGGCGGCGCGCTGCTGCGGGGGCTGGATCAGCTGATCCAGAGTGAGACCGGCATCGACGTCCATATTGCCGAGGACCCGCTGGACTGCGTGGCCAAGGGTGTGGGTGCGGTGCTGGATCATGTGGACCTGCTGCATGACGTGCTGGACACCGACGGCGACCATATGTGACCGCTGGGCTCCGCGCTTCGTCTGAGCATATGAATAGGAGCGCGGACGGCACCGGCTGTCCGCGCTCTTTTGTTCAAAGCCGGAAGAAAAACGGGAGGCAAATCCGTGAAGGACTTTTTTGATACCTGGAAATTTCGCATCCTGATCGCCATCGGGGTGTTTTTGGTGGGGCTGATGGCCTGGGCCGGGGCCAATGGCCGGCTGACCGCCGCGCCCCAGGAGCTTTTGAGCGTGGCGGTGGCCCCCTTCCAGAAGGTGGCCGCCCTGGTCAGCGATGGCGTGGGCTCTTTGTGGGAAAAATACACCACCATCGACGAAATTCTGGCCGAAAACGAGCAGCTCCGGGCCGAAAATGCCGAGCTGCGCAATCAGATGGTGGACTACGATAAAATGAAGGCTGAAAACCAGGCCTTCAAGGATCTGGCCGGGATACAGGAGGAAAACCCCGACTTCACCTATGTTTCCGCCTTTGTGATCGGCCGGGATGCGCTGGACTCCTTCGGCAGCTTTACGCTGGACAAAGGCACCACCCAGGGCGTTCAGCGGGGGGATACGGTCATCAGCGACGAGGGCTACCTGCTGGGGACGGTGGTGGAAGCGGATCTCACCAGCTGCAAGGTGCTGACCATCCTTCACCCCAGCTTCAACGCGGCGGCGGTGGTCTCCCGCACCCGGGACAACGGCATCATCACCGGCGACTCCGCCTACGCGGAGCAGGGCCAGTGCATCCTGACCAACCTCTCCCGGGACTCCATGGCGGTGCTGGGGGATGAGATCATCACCACCGGCCTGGGCGGGGTCTATCCGCCGGACATCCTGGTGGGGCAGATCCAGGAGCTTGTGCCTGAGGCGGGGGGAAAATCCCTGACTGCTGTGGTGCAGCCCGGCGGAGACGTATTCAACGCAAAACATGCTTTTATCATTACCGACTATTGAGCCGGGAAAGGGGGGACCGGGATGGAATCACGCCGCCGCCGCAAGCGGGCGCAGCTGTGCAAATGGGGCAGCTATTTTTTGCTGATGCTGCTGTGCACCGTGCTGCAGACCACCCCGGGCCTGTTCCAGATCGGCCCGGCCAAGCCTCTGTTCCTGCTGCCGCTCTGTCTTGCGGTGGCGGTCTGTGAAGGGGAGTTTGCGGGGGCGCTGTTCGGCATGGTCTGCGGGCTCATGTGGGATTACACCGCCGGGCGCACCGTGGGTATGCTGGCGCTGTCCCTCATGGCCCTGAGTTTTGCCATGTCGGTGATGTCCCAGCTCTATCTGCGCACCACCCGAATCAACTTTGCGCTGCTCAGCGGCCTGTGCTCGGCAGGGCTGCTGTCGGTGGATCACCTTTTCTTTTATGTGATGCCGGGTTACAGCGGGGCCTTGTGGCGGTATCTGCGGTTTGTGCCGCCCGCCGCATTGATGACCGCAGTTTTGGCAGCGCCCCTGTTTTGGGCGGTGCAGAAGATCAGCGAGCGGTTCCGGATCGACAACGGGGTGGTCTGACCGCCCGGCCCGCCGCTGATTCAGACCATTTTGTCCACAAGGAGGACACACAAGTTGGAAGAACGCAAGATCGTTGTGCGCCGGATGCTGGGGCTGATCGGCATCGCGGGGGTGATCTTCGGCCTTTATACCCTTCGGCTGATTTTTCTGCAGCTGATCCACGGCGACGAGTTCGCCGCACAGGCCACCAGCACCACCGAGTACAATTTCACGGTCACCGCTGCCCGCGGCGACATCGTGGACAGCTACGGCCGCCGGATCGCCACCAGCACCACCTGCTACAACCTGGTGCTGAACAAGCTGCTGATGGGTTCCAGCGACCTCAACGAGACGCTGCAGGAGCTGGTGCTCATCCTGCAGGAAAACGGAGAGAGCTGGAACGACGGCCTTTTGATCGGCATGCCGGACGCACAGGGGCACTATGAATTTACCGGCGATCCCGAGAGCACCAGCGACCAGAACGCCCTGTCCAGCATGAAGGAGAGCCTGGGCCTGCAGCAGTACGCCACCGCCGATGAGGTTATGGAAAAAATGGTGGAGGACTACAAGCTGGAAGAGTACGAGCTGTCCTGGCAGCGGGTCCTGGCGGGCATCCATTACCAGATGGAGCTGGACGCTTTTTCCAACCTCAACAACTTCATCCTGGCCGAGGACGTGTCGGACAAGACGGTTGCCACGGTCAAGGAGCGCAGCCTGACCTTGCCCGGCGTAGAGATCCGGGAGACCAGCGTGCGCAGCTATGTGGACGGCACCATCCTGCCCCATGTGCTGGGCCGGGTGGGCAAGATCACAGCGGAAATGTGGAAGGTCACCGATGAAAACGGACAGATCACCTACCCGCTGCGGGACAAGGGATACGCCATGAACGACGTCATCGGCATTTCGGGCCTGGAGTCGGTGTACGAGGACGATCTGCGGGGCCAGGACGGGGTGGAGACCATCACCCGGGATTCGGACGGGGTCATTGTGGACACCAGCATCACCAAGGAACCTCAGCCCGGGGCAACGGTCATGCTGACCATCAACAGCTCCTTCCAGAAAGCGGTGGACGAGGCGCTGGCCCGCAACGTCCAGCAGATCGCCGCGACCTACGGCACCGAGGACTTTTCAGCCAACGCCGGCGCGGTGGTGGTCATCGATGTCAAGGACGGCAGCATCCTGGCCTGCTCCAACTATCCCTCCTTTGACCAGAACCTTTACAGCACCCAGTACAGCGAGTACAGCGCCGACCCCGGCCTGCCGCTGTACAACCGGGCGCTGCAGGGACTGTATACCCCCGGCTCCACCTACAAGCCCTCGGTGGCGCTGGCGGCGCTGCTCAGCCGCACCATTCAGCCCGATGAAGAGATCTATTGCAGCGGCAAATACACCTACTACAAGGACTATCAGCCCCGATGCACCCTGCATGGCCACAGCGGATGGACCGATCTGGTGGACGCTATCAAATGGAGCTGCAACACTTTTTTCTACGATGTGGGCCGCCGGACCACCAGCGATGTTTACGACGCCTATGCCTATAAGCTGGGTCTTGGGGTGCGCACCGGGGTGGAGGTGGGCGAATCCACCGGACGGCTGACCACCAAGAGTGACTCCAACTATACCCCCTCGCTGGAGCTGCAGGCCGCCATCGGCCAGGGCAACACGGTGGTGACACCGGTCCAGCTGGCCACCTATGCAGCCACCATCGCCAACAAGGGTGTGCGGTATAAGACCCACTTTGTCAAGGCGCTGCTGGACACCAACACCGGCGCGGTGATCGAAGAGGTGGAGCCCGAGATCATGGAGATCATCCCGGACGATATCGG
>CALXGY010000118.1 GCA_944387955.1 uncultured Faecalibacterium sp.
GTGACCAGCGACGGTCAACCCACCCGGCGGGATTTGGGGCTGCGTCCGGCCCTCTCTCTGCGGGCCCGGGTCGCTTCGGTGCGCACCCTCACAGCGGGAGAGGGCGCGGGCTATGGGCTGGCATTTCAGGCCCAGCGGACCACAACACTGGCCGCTGTCACCATCGGCTATGCGGATGGACTGCCCCGGGATCTGCCGCAGCGGGGCGGAGTGGTCCTTCTGCGGGGCAGACGCTGGCCCATGGTGGGGCGGATGTGCATGGACCAGCTGCTGGTGGATATGACCGGCTGCCCCGATGTTCAGCCCGGAGAAGTCGTCACCCTCATCGGGCAGGATGGACCGGAGGAACTCAGCGCCCAAAATCTGGCCGCTCTGTGCGGCACCATTTCCAATGAACTGCTCTCCCGGCTGGGGCATCGGCTACCGGTGCTGGCTTCTTCCAGCCTTCCCTGCTGCTCGGATCTGCTCTTAAAAACAGGATAAAAAGCACAAAGCCGCCGGAAAACCGACTGCTTTGTATATTATGGAAGATCAAAATTCGTGCTGACCGGCAAAGAACCGCGGTTCTTTGCCGGTATAAAAGGACCTCAGTAGTTTTCCTTGCGGACCTCAAAGAAGCTCTGACTGTATCCGCAGACCGGGCAGACCTCGGGAGCCTTTTTGCCCATAACCAGATGGCCGCAGATCCGGCACTCCCACATGGTCAGCTCACCCTTTTCAAAGACCTGCTGCATCTCCACATTCTTCAGCAGAGCGCGGTAACGTTCCTCGTGCGCCTTCTCAATGGCAGCAACCTTGCGGAACTTCTCCGCCAGCTCCGGGAAGCCTTCCTCTTCGGCATCCTTGGCGAAGCCGTCGTACATGTCGGTCCACTCGTAGTTTTCCCCTTCGGCAGCGGCCAGTAGATTGGCGGCTGTATTGCCGATGTGTCCCAGAGCCTCAAACCAGAGCCGGGCGTGCTCCTGCTCGTTGCGGGCAGTCTTGAGGAAGAGTTCTGCAATCTGCTCATACCCTTCCCGCTGGGCTACTGCAGCAAAATAAGTGTATTTATTCCGGGCCTGGCTCTCCCCTGCAAAGGCAGCCTCCAGATTCTTCTCGGTCTTGGTACCGGCATAGGGGTTTGCAGCCGGGCCCTTTTCCTCTTCCAGCTTTACAAAGACGCTGGCCGGCTGGCGGCAGCGGGGGCAGACAAAATCCTCCGGCAGCGGACCTTCATGAATGTATCCGCAGACGGTGCATCTCCATTTTTCCATAACAGCTTCCTCCGTTTTTGGCTCAGCTTGTTTTTCTTGCTTTTCTTCATTGAACCGAAGAGATTTCAGCAGGCGTTCCACTACGTCCTGCGGGAGGCTCTCGTCTCCCTGCAGGCTCTCCAGAAAAGCGCGGGCATTCCCGCTCTGGGGCAGCATGTACCCTGCTTCCCGGCAGAGGTCCTCGGCCATGAGACGGTTGGAACGGCGGACAGCTTCGGCCAGCGGGCCGGGCAGCTGGGCGGCAATATTTTCAGCCGCGGCCTTGCTCTGAATCAGTGCTCGCAAAGCGTCTGTGACCGGCTCGGTCTTGGGCTGCTGCTGCGGCATCTCATAAGGGACCATCGAGATGGCCCCTGAGGGACAGGCCGCTGCGCACTTGCCGCAGCCGATGCATTTATCCACATCAATGATGCTGTTCTCGGTGTCCGAAGCGCCGGTGGGGCAGACGTAGAGGCACAGACAATCCTTGGTACACAGGCGGAGATTCCGCACAGCAAACAGTTCAGTCATTACACTGCCCTCCCTTCGACCTTCTCAAATTTCCAGCTGGGAACCTTGCAGACCGGGCAGATCTCGGGCGGAGCGTCTCCCACAAAGACAAATCCACAGATGGTGCAGACATACACGCCGGTGTTCTGAAGCATCTTGTCGCCTTCCCGGGCATAGCGCTCCAGCAGGGATTTCAGCATCCGGGTCACCTTTTCGCTCCAGACCAGAGCGCGCATGGCTCCCCGATCTTTTTCCTGCGCGGCAATGGAATTTGCATAGGGGTAGGCGGTTCCCAGATCCTGCTCCACCAGAGCCAGCAAAGCGTTGAATTCCGGCTCCGGCTCAGGAGCAGCTTTGGCGCGGAACCGCTCCGCCAGGGCGGTAAAATCGGCGGCTTCCTGGGCGAGATACTGTTTTTCACAGCCTCGGGCAAGGTTGGAACAAAGGATGCTCATTTCCATCGCGGAAAGCTCCCGCTCAATATCCGGCGCAGAGAATTCTCCAGCAGGCTGGGGTTCTGCCGGGGCTGATGCCGGAGCTTTTTCCCGGAAGGCATCCTTCCCGGCTCCGCACCACGGACAGACCCAATCCCCAGGCAGATCCTCCCATTTTGTTCCAGGGGCAATGTTTGTACCGGGAACACCTTTTTCCTCTTCGTAGACGTATCCACAGACCGAACAAACAAATGTTTTCATAAAACAAATCACCTCCATTTTGTAGATTTTTTACGAAAGCATCAATTACTTTCCCTTTCTATTCGCCATTTTACCATACTTTTGGAGTATTTACAAGGAATTTTCGATAATAGTTATTATTTATTTTTTCACAAATAAGATGGCCTGGGAAGCCCCAGGCCATCTTATTCCAAACTTTGCTTCGCGGTGAGGCAAAAGCTTTTTTAAACAGTTTTTTTCTGCGGAGCGAAGGTCTTGTCCGCCAGAAACGGCAGGAACATAAGGCCATAAACCACCGCTGTAAAAAGGATTTCCCCCCAGCCATAGACCTGGTTGCTGATCTCGGCCGTGCCGGTCCAGACCAGGATCATATTGTTGTTGAGGTAGTGCAGCAGTACCGGGACCCAGATGTTCCGGCCGCAGCGCTCATACGCATAGGTAAAGAAGACGCCCAGGGTGATGCAGACAACGATCTGCGCCGTCAAGCTTTGCAGCGAGGTCTCGGGGCTGTAAAAGAAGAGATTGAGAGGCAGGTGCCACAGCCCCCAGAGGACGCCCAGCAGCAAAACGCCCCGGCGCGGGCCAAACTTTTCCTGCAGAAGCGGGGTCAAATAGTAGCGCCAGCCGTATTCCTCCCCGAAGAAGGGCAAAAAAGAGAGGAAAAAATTTGGAATCAAAATCAGCATGTTGAGCCAGGGCACAAAAGAGCCCCAGTACGCCAGATAGGCGCTCCATGCTTCCCCGCCCTCCAGCGCATAAGAGAGAAAGACCACCGCCGTTTTGAGCACCAGGAAAAGCAGACAGATCCCAACGGCCGCTTTGAAGCCGCCCCGCCAGCGCAGCCCATAAGCCTCACGGCGGCTCTTCCGGTCGGTTAAGAGCAGAATCCAGCCCAACAGCGAGCCAAGGATGATTAGGAGGGATGCATAAAAGATCCAGTTCGGATCGGGCGAAAATACCGAGGCAAAGCTTATTCCGATACATCCCGCTGTGATCAGAAGATGCAGCAGATAGAACCGCCGCGGCAGTTTCGGACGGCGGGCCAGGAGATACGCCAGCATAACGCCTGCCGCCGGGTAGAACATCTGAGCGTTGGCAAAGCAGCTGGTGTCCCCGCCTGCCCGCTGAAGGAAGTACAGCGGAACGCCCATCAGGTAGGTCAGCCCGAAGGCTACCGCCCAGAATACGACTTGTTCCTTTTTGGTTGTTTCGATCTTATTCATCTTCTTCCTCCTTTTGTTCCTTTTCCAGCGAAGCATGACGCTTTTTGTAGAGCAGTACGGTGAATTCCAGCACCGCCAGGGTCAGCAGAGCGGTACAGACTCCGCTCATCAGAGCGCCGGGCCAGTAATTCAATCGAAAAAGGTTGAACACAAAGACGCCGATGCCAGCCAGCACCGACCCAAAGAGATTGGTTCTGGTCTGGGGCTTCCAATGGCGATCCCAGATGCCCTGCTTGAGACAGGCCGCCACCATGTAAATGCTGGAGAGCATAAAAGCTGCCAGTTCTCCCGCCATGTCCGGCCAGAAGCTGCCCTGCAGTCCCTGGATCACAATGGCTGCGAGGAGCAGCCACCAGCAGAACCAGAAACTGCGGCTTTCGATCTTGCGCAGGGTTTGTTCCTGCATTTCATCCAACTGATTGTTTTTGCTGAATAGATCCAGTTTCATTGCTCATTCCTCCCAAAACAATTCATCCAGTGTTTTGCCCAGCGCCCTGCAGATGCTGCGGCAAAGGTTGATGGTGGGATTGTACTCTCCTTTTTCGATGGCGTTGATGGTCTGCCGGGAGACCCCGACAGCCTGTGCCAGAGCGGCCTGGGTCATATCTTTTTCCGCCCGGGCCGCTTTGAGTTTTAAATTTTTCGCCATGAAAAACCTCCTCTCTCGTTCTCTGGCTTCCTGTGATGCAAGTATAGCACTTGCCTTACATTATGTCAAGTATATATTACTTTTTATCTTTTATACAGAACTTATCGTCATCAAATTCCGACATTTCTTTCTGTTCAGGCTAAAAAATGCTCCGCTGCACCGCAATCTTATATGCGCAAAAAAGAGGGCAGCCCTTTCGGACTGCCCTCTTTTGGAGTTCGGGTTATGGAGTATTGTAAAATCAGGCGTTGAAGTAACGCTTCAGCAGGCCCTCAAAGCCGCGGCCGTGACGGGCCTCGTCCTTGGCCATCTCGTGGACGGTGTCGTGGATGGCATCCAGATTCAGAGCCTTTGCCTTCTTGGCCAGCTCCATCTTGCCGGAGCAAGCGCCGCACTC
>CALXGY010000119.1 GCA_944387955.1 uncultured Faecalibacterium sp.
CGAAATCCAGCAGGGTGGGCATCAGGTCCACATGCTCGGTGATCTGTTTGTAGCGGGAGCCCTTGGGGATGACCCCCGGCCAGGACAGGATCATGGGGGCCTTGATGAGGCAGTCGTAGTGGAAAGGGCCCTTGAACAAAAGCCCGTGGTCTCCCAGCAGCTCGCCGTGGTCGTTGGTAAAGAGGATCAGGGTGTCCTCCTCAATGCCCTTGTCCCGCAGCGCCTGAAGAATGCGGCCCACGTTTTCGTCGATGAGGCTGATCATGCCGTAGTAGGCGGCCTTGACCTCGCCCCAGGCGTGATCGGTCAGCAGCCGGTAATCGTACTTTTCGTTGCTGCATCCATGGCCGGTGCGGTGGAGCCGGAAGTGGGGGGGCTTGTCCTCCAGTTCTCCTTCCTGGCGCACCGGCAGGGCCAGGGCGTCGGGATCGTACATGGTGGAGTAGGGGGCAGGAGGGTCAAAGGGATGGTGGGGGTCCACAAAGCTGCACAGCGCGAAGAAGGGCTGGTCGGGGGTGGACTCGCGGATCAGGTCGATCATCCGGTCGGCGATCCAGGCGCTCTGATGATAGCGGGGATTGATTTCACTGGGGTAGACCTGGGGCGGGCCGCTCAGATCCTTGTCGGCGGCGCTGGCGCGGTCCTCCCGGGCTTTGCGCTCGCCCTGCATCTTGACGATCTGGTAATCCTCCTCACTCTGCTGCCGGAGCCAGGTGAGATACTCGCCGGTCTTGCAGTCGCAGGTGGTGTGGACGATGTCGAAGCCGTAGCGGTCGGCGGGCCAGTCATCCTCCTCGTTCTCCTTGGGGACGAACTGGGTGGTAAAGTGCATCTTGCCGATGGCGGCGGTGCGGTAGCCGTTGTCCCGCAGCACCTCCGGCAGGCAGACCTCGGAATCCCGCAGCGGGATGCCGTTGTCCCGGGTGCCGTGGTTTTTGGGGTAGCGGCCGGTCAGGATGGAGCACCGGGAGGGAGAGCAGACCGGGTTCTGGATGAAATGATTGTCGAAGGTGGAGCCGTTGAGGGCGATGCTGTCGATGTTGGGGGTGTGAATCTGGTTGTTGCCGTAGCAGCCCAGCGCGTCGAAGCGGAGCTGGTCGGCCATCATCAGGATGATATTGGGTCGTTTGTTCATAGTCTCACCACCACTTGATCAGATCGGTGACCTTGTCCCGCAGTTCGTTGAAGGCGAGATCGGTCACATCGCGGGGCCGGGGCAGGTCGTTGACGATTTCCTGCTTGATGCCGGTGGGCTTGTTGGTCAGCACCAGGATGCGCTCGCTGAGGTAGACCGCCTCCTCGATGTTGTGGGTGATGAAGATGACCGTGGTGCCGGTGCGCTGCCACAGCTTCAGCAGGTCATCCTCCAGCTTGTAGCGCAGGGAGTTGTCCAGCTGGCCGTAAGGCTCGTCCATCAGCAGCAGTTCGGGCTGCACCGCAAAGGCGCGGGCGATGCTGACCCGCTGCAGCATGCTGGCGGACAGCTGGTTGGGGTAGTAATTGCGGTACTCGGTGAGGCCCACGAGCTCCAGCATCTCGTCCACCCGCCGCTTGATCTCGGCGGCAGGGAGCTTTTTGATCTTGAGGCCGTAGGCCACGTTCTCCTCCACCGTCTGCCAGGGAAAGGCGGAATACTCCTGGAAGATGTAGGCCACGTTGTGCTTCTGCAGGTCCACCGGCTCGTTGTTGATGAGAATCTCGCCGCTGGTGAGCTGGTAGACCCCGAGCTTGGTCAGGCAGTTGAGGAAGGTGGTCTTGCCGCAGACGGTGGGGCCGACCACGCAGAGGAACTCGCCCTTTTTGACCTCAAAGGAGATGTCGTTCAGCACCAGGAGGTCGCCGAACTTTTTGGTCATGTGGGAAACCTTGACCTTGACTTCGTTGCTGCTCATGCTGCCTCCTTACAGGGTGTCGTCGCAGATCTCTTCGATCCGGCGGCGGATGTCGAGGAAGGCGGGGTCGCTGTACTGGCGCGGGCGCGGCAGATCGACCCGGATTTCCTCTTTGATGTGGGTGGGGGTATTGGTCAGAATGATGATCCGGTCGGCCAGGTAGACCGCTTCCTCGCTGTTGTTGGTGACAAAAACGACGGTGCGCTTTTCCTTCTGCCAGATCTTTTCCAGCTCGGCCTCCATCATGTAGCGGGTCTGGGCGTCCAGATGGCCGAAGGGCTCGTCCATCAGCATGACCTTGGGGTCGTTGGCGTAGGCCCGGGCGATGCCCACACGCTGGCGCATGCCGCCCGACAGCTGGTTGGGAAAGCTCTTTTCAAATCCGCCGAGGCCCACCAGCTTGATGAAGTATTCCGCCCGCTCCCGCCGGGTCTTTTTGTCCACGCCGCGGCTCTTGGGGCCGAATTCCACATTGCCCATCACGGTGCAGAAGGGGAACAGGGCGGTGGTCTGGTAGACGACGCCCCGGTCGGGGCCGGGAGCGGTGACCGGCTTGCCGTCCACCACCACCTGGCCCGAGGTGGGCAGCTGGAGCCCGGCGATGAGGTTGATCATGGTGGTCTTGCCGCACTGGCCGGGGCCGAACAGCACGACGAACTCATTCTCCGCCACATCCAGGCTGACATCCCGGACGACCTCGTTGGTCTTGTGGACGCTGATGTAGGTTTTGGACACGTTCCGCATCGAAATGATGGGGTCGTGCTTCAGTTCTCCATGATGTTCCAAGAACAGAGCCTCCTCTCAATGGTGCGCATCAGGGTGGCCAGCAGCATGCCGACCAGGCCGATGACGATCATGCCGACCATGACCAGCGTGATGTTCAGCGTATCGCTGCCGCGCTGGATCATCCAGCCGCAGCCTTCCTGGGCGCCCACCATCTCGGCAGCCAGAACGGCCATCCAGCTGGTGGACAGGGCAACCTGCATTCCGGCGAAGATCTGCGGGGTGCAGGAGGGCAGGATCACCCGGAAGAAGATGTCCCGCTCGCTGGTGCCCAGCATCCGGGCGCAGCCGATCAGCTCGGGGTCAACGTTCTGTGCGCCGGTGTAGGCGTTCAGGGTCACGTTGGTAAAAGCGCCGATGCCGCACAGGATGTACTTGGAGGTCTCGCCGATGCCGAAGAAGAGGATGACCAGCGAGATCCAGGCGATGGGGGGAATGGGGCGCAGCAGCTCAAAGATGGGCTTGAAGATGGCCTCGGCCCAGCGGGAGGTGCCCATGGCGATGCCCAGCACGATGCCGATGACCGTGGCCACCG
>CALXGY010000120.1 GCA_944387955.1 uncultured Faecalibacterium sp.
CCGGGAAGAAGCCGTCTACCGTCCGACTTCTCTCGCTGAGGGAAGTGCCGCACAGCGGTCGGGTTGCCGTTGCCTGAATTTTCGGCGGGCCTTGGTGCGGCCCTTGAAAATTCAGACGGCGGCCCCAGCAATCTCTCCCTCAATCCGCCGCAGGCGGCGGTCGAGAGTGCTGCAAAAGGAGTTCGGATAGTAACATCTTGCCGAACTCCCCCAGTCGCTTCGCGACAGCCCCCTCAAAGCGGGGGCCTGTTGAACGGATGCAGGCCGTGAGGCATTCTGCAACAGCCCCTTTTTCTTGATTTTGGGCCGGTTCAGGGCACCGCCAGGGTATTCCCGGCGCTGTCCCAGACCGAGAGCTTCTGCTCGGACAGGCTGCCCAGCAGGGCAATGTAGCTGCGGCCCGGCGCAATGTTCAGGGCGGTGCCGTCGGTGCGGTAGATGGCCAGGGTGCTCTCCTTGCCCTGCATCCAGAGGATGTTCCACATCTTCCCGCCCGAGAGGTAGACCCCGCCGCCCACGGTGAGATCGTAGCTCCAGGTATAGCCGTCGTCCCGCAGGGTCGGCGCGCTGTAAAGGATCAGCAGGTTATCAAAAGCCACCTGTTCCCCGGTCCCCGCATCGGTCTGGGCCCTGCCGTCTGCCCGGTACATGGCATACTGCCCGGTGCCGGCGTCGTACTCAAAGGCGGAGGCCTCCCCCTGGGCAAAGCTCACCTTTGCCCGGATCGCCCCTTCTGTCCCGCCTTCCGGCGTGCCGAAGGGCAGCAGCGGGGGCAGCTGCGGTTCTTCCTCCTCCGAGCTGCTGCCCGAGGAGCGCTGGACCGCCGTATTGATGCCCTGGCTGCTGAGCGCCTGGGCCAGGAGGGAGCCGCTGGTGGTCCAGCAGAACTGGTCGGGGGTGCCCCAGCTGCCCTGGTATGTAAAGGCGGTGGTGCCCAGGACATGGCCGTCCAGCGCGCGGACGCCGTACAGATCCAGCAGGTTGGCCGCATAGATGCTGGCTCCCCGCTGCACCGGGATCACCTGCTGGGCCGAGAGCAGCTGGAGATAGAGGTCCCGCCCCTGGGCCACCGGGCCCACGGTGGGCACCGCTTCCAGCGCGGGATACACCAGGCACAGGCTGGTCTGCCCCGCTCCCTCGGTCAGTGCCTCCAGCACCACCGACGCCTGGGCCATGCCCCATTGCTGGGCCGCCTCCGAGCCGCCCGCCGCCATCACGGCCGCCGGGCGCTGGCCCGGATAATCGGCCGCCCGGCCGGTGAGCGGGTCCAGCGGGGCAGCGCGCTCGGCCCCGGTCTCGGCTGCGGGCAGCAGCCCGCAGCCGGTCAGCGCCAAGCCCAGCAGCGCCAGACTCAGCAGTCCTAAGAACAAACGTTTCATCCTTCGTCCCTTCTCTGGTTTTTCCGGCCCGCTGCTGCCCCGCAGCGGCACGGCCCGGCAAAACCTCTGAGGGCCGCCTTCTCCCCTTCTTTCGGGCGGAAAGGCGGCCTATGTTCAAACCGCAGGCGCAAGCCTGCCTTTATTTTGCTCAGAGAGCCGAGCAGCCTTCCTGCTCGTCCTCATCCACCAGGGCCAGATAGGTGCGGCCCCGGTTGAGGGTCACGGTCTCAGCCCCGTCCCACAGCTCCAGCGGCTGGTCCGGCGCAGGCTTTGTCCACTGGCAGATCTTCACCCGGCCCCGGGTGCAGACCCAGGCCTCGCCGCCGCCCGCAAACTGCACCTGCTGCACGTCCGCCGAATCGCCGGGATAGGCCGCGATGGGGGCAAAGCAGATCACCAGGTTTGCAAACTCCAGCTGTTTGCCAGTGTTTTCATCCACCGTATCCTCAAACTTGCCGGTACGGCCGGAGTACATCTGCATCTTGTAGCAGGCGGTGTCCGGGTCGTAGTCAAAGGCGCTCTGGTAGTTGGCCGAGTGGCGCACCAGCACCTCGGCGGCCTCGGAGCAGCCGTCAAAATCTTCCTCTGCTCCGGTGCGGTAGTCCGCAAAGGAGAAGAAGGTCTGCTCGTAGTCGTATTTCAGCGAGATACCGGCATTCTCCGCCGCCTTGCGGATCTCTTCGCCGGAGGTGAACTCGGTGTGCTCGTAGGCCACTACCCCGTCCCGCTTGTCCCGGTGGGCCACACGGGCATGGGTGGGGGTGTTGAAGTAGCTCTTGCCGCCGATGTTCAGGTCCCAGTACTCCCACTGCTTGATGTACTGGGTGCAGAAGATGCTCTCGCCGTCGTGATAATAGAGGGCCTGCCAGGGCATCAGCAGCTGCAAAAACTGGTCCCGCCCCGAGCGCAGCGGGCCCACCTCGGGGATGGCGTCCACATCGTCGAACACCGCGCACAGCCGGGAGATCTTGCCCTCCACCTTGCACTCGATGAGCAGCTTTGCCTCCGAGATGCCCCGGTGGGGCCGGGCGTTCTGCTTGGCGCTTGCGCAGATGTTGTTGACCATGACCCCGATCATCCGCCCGGACTTTGGATGGGGGGCGCGCTTTTCGCCGGTGAGGGGGTCGGGATCATAAGCGGGCAAAGAGGGCTGGGGCGGTGCGGCAGGCTCGGAGGGCAGATTTTGTTCCGGGCCTTCCTCCCCGGCAGCGGGCTGCGGGGCCTCGGGCTCCAGGCCCAGCAGGCGGCGCAGCCAGACGCGCCAGCCCCCGCCCAGCAGGGCCGAGGAAGCGCATCCGGGCAGAGCAAGCACTGCGGCCCCCACAGCGGCGGCCCGCAGCACCCAGCGGCGTGTAAGCTTCATGCTGCATCTCTCCTTTGCTAAACCGTGATTTTTCTGCCCTTGATTGTACCGGTTCCGCTCTTTTTTGTAAAGAGGGACTTACTGGCGTTTTTCGTCCCGCAGGAGGCCAAAGGGACAAAAAATGCACAGAAGGTTCTTTATTTTGTCATAACTGTCCCGTATAATAAAATCGGATATTACCGCCCGACGCGGTTTGTATGCTGCACGAACGATACTGTACAAAAGAGGAGGACCTGTGCATGGCGAACGAAAAGATCCTGGTCGTGGACGACGACAAAAACATCTGCGAGCTGCTGCGGCTCTATCTGGTCAAGGAGGGGTACGCAGTGACCGTCGCCAATGACGGCGAGGAAGCTCTGGCCCAGTTCGGCCAGGTCAAACCGGATCTGGTGCTGCTGGATGTGATGATGCCAAAGCTGGACGGCTGGGAGACCTGCCGCCGCATCCGCAAGCTGGGGGATACCCCGGTGATCATGCTCACCGCCAAGGGCGAGACCTTCGATAAGGTGCTGGGCCTGGAGCTGGGAGCGGACGACTATGTGGTCAAGCCCTTTGACACCAAAGAGGTGGTGGCCCGCATCAAGGCGGTGCTGCGCCGGTGCAGCGGGTCGGAGCCCGCCGCCGTCCAGGGGGTGGTGGAGTTCGACAACCTCCGCCTGGATATGAACAGCTACGAGCTGCGGGTCAAGGGCAAGGTGGTGGAAGCGCCCCCCAAGGAGCTGGAGCTTTTGAACTGCCTGGCCTCCCACCCCAACCGGGTCTACACCCGGGACCAGCTGCTGGACGAGGTGTGGGGCTTCGAATACTACGGCGACTCCCGCACCATCGACGTGCACGTCAAGCGCCTGCGGGAAAAGCTGTCCGGCGCGTCGGACAAATGGGAGCTCAAGACGGTCTGGGGCGTGGGCTATAAATTCGAGGTGCGTCAGTAATGCGCAAGAGCATTTCGGTCACCCTCTTCTCCACCGTGGCCACCCTGCTGGTGCTGGGCATCGCGGTGATGGGCCTGTCCCAGCTGGTGCTGTTCCGGCGGTATTTCGCCCAGGAGCGGTACAGCACCCTGGACAAGGTGGGCGGCCTGGCGCTCAGTACCGCGGGCTATTTCCTGCAGCAGGATCTGCCGCCGGAGGAGCTGGATGAGCTGCTGGGCAAGATGTCCCTCATCGGCCAGAGCGCCGATGTGCACCTGTTTTTTACCAACTCCGCCGGGCAGGTGATGCTGGCCTCCAACGCCGACGCTCTGACGGCAGACGCCCTCCCGGCCGAGCTTTTGGCCGAGGTGGGCGCCGACGGCCCGGTCTACCACGCGCTGGGGATGCTGGAGGGCACCTTGACCGAAGAATCCTACGTCTCCGCCTGGAAGATGGTCTCGGCAAAGGGCAAGACCACCGGCTACCTGTTTGTATGCTCCTCGGGGGAGATGCTCTCGGATTTCACCAAGGAATGCTGGAACAACTTCCTGCTTTCGGCCTGCCTGATGCTGATTTGCGCCAGCGTGCTGACCAGCCTGATGATGCGCAGCATCACCGACCCGCTGCACAAGATCAGTGAGGCGGCCCAGAAATTCGGCGGCGGAGACCTCTCGGTGCGGGTGGAAGGGGTGACCGGCGAAGGAGAGCTTGCCGCCCTGGCCTACACCTTCAACCAGATGGCCGCAAACCTCCAGGCCAGCGACAATTCCCGGGGCCAGTTCATGGGCAACATCGCCCACGAGCTGCGCACCCCCATGACCACCATCAAGGGCTTTGTGGACGGCATCCTGGACGGCACCATCCCCCCCGAGATGCAGAACCATTATTTGCAGCTGGTCTCCCAGGAGTCGGGACGCCTGGCCCGGCTGATCCAGAACATGCTGGATCTGTCAAAGCTGGAATCCGGCGAATACCAGGTCAACGCCCGGATGTTCAACATCTACGAGACCCTCACCGGGGTGGCCCTTTCGGCCGAGCAGCGGATCAACGACGGCTTCATCGAGCTGGAAGGCCTCTCGGCGGATCAGCGGGTGCTGGTCTACGCCGACCCCGACCTGATCCACCAGGTGGTGTATAACCTTTTGGACAACGCCATCAAGTTCACTCCCCAGGGAGGCACCATCCGCTTTTCGGTGGAGAAGCTGGGCCCCGAGGCCGAGATCTCCATCTGGAACGAGGGCGAGGGCATCAGCCCCGAGGCGCTGCCCTTCGTGTTCCAGCGGTTCTATAAGGAAGACCAGTCCCGGGGCCTCCATGCCCGGGGCGCAGGCCTCGGTCTGCACATCTGCAAGGTGCTGGTGAACCTCTCCGGCGGCCAGATCCGGGTGGAAAGCCAGCAGGGCGCCTGGTGCAAGTTCACCTTTACCCTGCCCACCGAGCCGCCCAACCAGAACCAGATGCTGCGCATTCCCAGCGAGACCGGGAGTCTCGGCACCGAGCAGCCTCTGCCGGTGGACCCTGTCTGATGCTTTCTGCGGCTCATGCCCTCTCTGCGCCTTTGCGCCGGGAGGGCAGGGCCGCTTTGTGCATTTCTGCTCCAAAAGAGAGCGTTTTTGGGCAAATCCGCCCACGGGTTTGATTTTTGCCGCGTTTTCATGTAAACTAATATCGACCATGCCAATGCCGCCCCGGCGGCAAAAACAACGGCTGGCCTGCAAAAGAGGAACTACTCATGACCATCATCAGTCCTTCGATCCTTTCGGCCGATTTCGGCCACCTGTATGCGGGCTGCCGCCTCGTGCTGGACGCGGGCGCGCAGATGCTGCACTACGATGTCATGGACGGCCACTTTGTGCCCAACATCAGCTTTGGGGTACCGGTGCTGAAAAGCCTGCACCAGTGCCTGCCCGACGCCTTTTACGACGTACATCTCATGATCAGCCACCCCCTGGCCTATGCCGAGCCCTTCGCCAAGGCCGGGGCCACCCTGCTGAACTTCCATCTGGAATGTGAGGACGACATCCAGGCCACACTGGACAAGATCCGCTCTCTGGGCTGCAAGACCGGCCTGACCATCAAGCCCGGCACCCCGGTGTCGGCGCTGGAGCCCTGGCTGGATCAGCTGGACCTCGTGCTTGTGATGAGCGTGGAGCCGGGCTTCGGGGGCCAGTCCTTCCAGCCCGCTGCGCTGGACAAGCTCCGGGCTCTGGCCGAGATCCGCCGCGCCCGCGGGCTGCACTTTTTGCTGGAAGTGGACGGCGGCGTGGACAAGAACACCGCGCCCCAGTGCGTCGCCGCCGGTGCGGATGTGCTGGTGGCGGGCAGCGCCATCTTCGGCGCTGCCGACCCGGCCGAGATGACCCGGGCGCTGGCCGCCCTGTGAGGTGCCCTATGCAAGAGGATATCCGCACCGAACAGACCCGCCGGTATTACCGGCACACCTGCCTGATGACCATTCCCCTGATCGCCTTTGCCGCCTATCTCTACGGGCTGCGGCCGGTGCTGCTGTGCGCCGCCGCGCTGGTGGTGGGCAACCTGTGCGACCGTCTGGTGGCCCTTTTGCGCCATCGGGTGTATCAGTCTCAGGATCTTTCCAGCGAGAGTTTCGCGCTGATCATCGCGCTGCTGCTGCCCGCCACGGTGAGCTGGTATGTGCTGGCCACCGCGGTGGTGGCGGGCGTGCTCATCGGCAAGGAGGCCTTCGGCGGCTACGGCAGCTACCCCTTCCACCCTGCGGCGGTGGGGTACGCGGTGGCGGCGGTCTCCTGGCCCCAGCAGATCTTTCTCTATCCCCAGCCTTACGTCAACATCCCGCTGTGGGACGCCTCCTTGGTGCCGGTAACCACCGGCATTTCGGATACGCTGCGCCACGGCGGACTGCCCCACCTGGACACCCTTTCCCTGCTGCTGGGAGAGTTCGCCTCCCCCATGGGCACCAGCGCCGCCTTCATCCTGCTGGGCTGCAGCCTGTTTTTGTGGGTCCAGCGGGACCTGAGCCTTTCCGCCGCGGTGGGGTTCGTCCTGGCCTGCGGAGCGGTGGTCTTTCTCTTCCCGCGGCAGGCGGATCTGGTGGGCACCCCGCTGTTTTCCACCCTGCTGGAGCGGCTGAACCTTGTGTGGTATGAGCTGGTCAGCGGCGCGACCCTTTACAGCGCGGTGTTCCTGCTGTCCGAGCCCTACACCTGCCCCCAACGGACCCTGGGCCGGGCCCTCTATGGGGTGCTGGTGGGCCTTGCCAGCATGGCCTTCCGCTACTTCGGCGTCTACGCCACCGGCGTCTGCTTCGGCCTTCTGACGGTCAACAGCGTTTCCGGCTGGCTGGACCGGGTGGTGGCCCGGCTTTACACCGCCCTGCCCGGGCGGAAAGGAGGTGCCGCCGCATGAAGCTTTCCACTGCGCAGGAGATCCTGCGGGACCCCGAGCGGTACGCCCATCACGACCGCATCTTTCTGAACAATCCCACGGTCATGCAGGGCATGGGGCTGGCTCCGCTGGTGGTGCTGGCCACCAGCGGCAAAAATGCCCTGATGCTGGCGGTGGCGGTGGCGCTGCTGCTCACCCCTTCCCGGCTCATCAGCTGCCTTCTGAGCCGCTGCGCGCCCCTGACCGAGTACCCGGACGAGGAGCAGCTGGGCAAAAAGCTGCTGCCCCGGGGCCTCATCTACTGCGGCGCCGTGGCCCTGGTGTATCTGGTGGCCTACCAGATTCTCAGCCTTCTTTTCGGCACCGAGCTTCTGGCTCTGGGCATCTATCTGCCCCTTTTGTGCGTTGAGCCCCTGCTGATCTACCGGTTTGCCCGGGTGCAGGAGATTCCCCGCAAGGCCCTGTCCAAGGGGCTGCGGATCACGGTGGGCTATGCCGTGATTTTGCTGCTGCTGGGCTGCATCCGGGAGTTTCTGGCGGCGGGGACCGTCTTTGGTCTGCCGGTGATGGACTACGGCGCGCTGCCGGTGGCCTCCATGCCGGCGGGCGGATTCATCCTTCTGGGGGTGGTCTGCGCGGTCTGGCGGGCGATTGTCCGCCGGCGCAAGGACTTCCTGGTCACCGAGGCCCGCAACCTGGTGACCGTCAACTATCAGCAGAAGGAGGACGGCAAACAATGAGCGAAGTTTTTGACCTCTCTGTGGTCTTTTTCAACTACGCGGTGCTGGCCCTCTTCGCACAGAACGCCATTTTCAGCCGCGGTCTGGGCGTCTCCCGGCTGGTGCAGCTGGTGGGAGACGAGCGGACCAGCAGCTGGCTGTTCAGCCTGCTTTTGTGCGTCACCCAGCTGCTGGTGGCCCCTCTCTCCTACTTTGCGGGGAGTTTTCTGGGCATGATGCCCAACCGCGCGGCCTTCCGCCCGCTGCTCTTTTTGGGCTGCGTCGCGGTGGTCTGCCTTGTGGAACGGCTGATCCTGGGGCTCTGGCGCTCCCGCTGGCAGGCCCAGCTCATCCGCATCCTGCCTCTGGCCGCCCTCAACAGCTGCGTGCTGGGCACCGTTTTAGTGACCCGCACCCAGAGCTTCACCCTGGCCCAGTCCATGGGCTTTGGCCTGGGCAGCGGTCTCGGGTATCTGCTGGCGGTGCTGCTGGTCACCGAAGCCCGTTCCCGGCTGCGCAGCCGGACCATCCCGGCGGCCTTCCGGGGGCTTCCCATCACCTTGGTCTACATTGGGGTGCTGGCCCTGGCCATCTATGGCTTTACCGGCCACACGGTCATTCTCTGAGCACCCTGTGGAGGAGGAATCGTTGCTATGCCTATGTACAAAAAGCCCCGGCGTCAGCGGGTCAAGCGTTACCGGCGCAGCTTTTACACCCGTCAGGCCAAGATCAAAAAAGCGGTGAGCATCCTTGTTCTGGCGGCCGTGGTGCTGGCCCTGGCCTGGCTGGCGGCGCCCTATCTCATCGACTGGGCCACCCACACCTGGTATACGGTGGTGCGGGACCGGGATCTGTCCGCCTCGGCCTCGGTGTCCCAGTCGGTTTCCCAGCCGGAATCCGAGCCTGCGGCCAGCTCCGAACCTGCGGAATCGGAAGCGGCGGCAAGCTCTGAACCGGAGATCGACCCCGCGCCCGAAGCGGTTCACACCGGCGTATGGGCAACGGTGAGCCTCTCGGCCCTGACCGACGAGGCGGCCATCCGCGCCCAGGCCCAAGCCCTCTATGCCCAGGGGGTGGAATACGCCCTCGTCCCGCTGAAGGATGCCTCGGGCTATATCTATTACGACTCGGCGGTGCCGGCGGCCGCGGGCAGCGTGGCCGCCACGGTGGTGGACCCGGCCCTCATCGCCTCCATCTTCCGGGAAGAGGGGCTGACCCCGGCGGCCAGCCTCACCGCCTTCCAGGACCCCATCGCCGCCTACACCGACCGCTCCATGGCCATCCAGTATGCGGGGGATGGCGCCTATCTGTGGCTGGACGCCGCCAGCGCCGCGGCGGGCGGCAAGCCCTGGCTCAACCCCTATTCGGCCAGTGCGGTGCAGTTTGTGGGAGATCTGATCGCCGAGGTCCAGTCCCTGGGCTTTGACCAGGTGGTGCTGGGCGGGGTGCAGTTCCCCCCTGTGGTCAGCTCCAAGCAGAATTTCGGGGATACCGGTTCTCTCTCCCGGGCCCAGGCTCTGGCGGCGGACATCGCCAGCTGGCAGGCCCGGTTTGAGGGCACGGTGACCCTGTGGTACGAATACCCCCTGAGCAGCTGCCTTGCCGCCGACAACACCACCGGCGCACTGCCGCCCGAGCTGGGGGTGCAGAATCTGATCATCCAGCTTCCCACCGATGAGACCGCCAGCGAGCAGACCCGCACCGAGGCCGCCCAGGCCATGCTGCAGCTCGGCGTTCAGCAGCTTGCCCTGCGGGAGGGCAGCGCGGCACAGCTCTACGCCGGCTCCGTACAGGAGCCTGAAACCGGCTCCGCCGGAGCCGCGATGCCTGAAAGTGAGGGGTAAATCATGTCCGACGCCTGCTTTTTGCCGGCCCACATCCTGCTGCCCGATGCCGCTGTCCCGCTGGAACAGTGGGGCTGTATCGCCTGCGACCAGTTCACCAGCGACCGCGCCTACTGGGAAGGGGCGCGCAAAGCCGCCGGAGAAGGTCCCAGCGCGCTGGAGCTGATCCTGCCCGAGGTCTATCTCGAGGACCCGGGGCTGGAGGAGCGGATCGGCAAGATCCATACTGCCATGGAGCAGTACGCCCAATCGGTTTTGACCCGGGCGGTGAACGGCTTTATCTACGTCGAGCGCACCGAGCGCAGCGGCCGCATCCGCCAGGGCCTGGTGGGCATGGTGGATCTGGAGGCGTACAGCTACCGCCGGGGGGCCCTGCCTGCGGTCCGGCCCAGCGAGAGCACGGTGGAGAGCCGCATCCCGCCCCGGATGGCGGTGCGGCGGGGCGCGCTGCTGGAAGCGCCCCATGTGATGATGCTGGCGGACGACCCCGACAAGACCCTCATCGAGTCGGTGGCGGCCTGCAAGGACCGGCTGCCCCTGGTCTACGAAGGGGAACTGATGATGGAGGGCGGCCACATCGCCGGCTGGGCGGTGGAGGACCCCGCCCTCATCGCGGGGATCGACGAAGCGCTGAGGCAGCTGGGCAGCCGGGAAGCCTTTGACCGCAAGTACCCCGCCGCCAAGGGCACCAAACCCCTGACCCTGGCGGTGGGAGACGGCAACCACTCCCTGGCCACCGCCAAGGCCTGCTGGGAGGAGCTCAAGCGCACCCTGACCCCCGAACAGGCGGCGGTGCACCCGGCCCGCTACTGCCTGGCCGAGGTCTGCAACGTCCACTCGGAGGCCATCGAGATCGAGCCCATCCACCGGGTGCTCTTCAACACCAGCCTGGAAACGGTGCTGCTGTCCCTGGTGCGCTGGAGCGATGAAAACCTGGCGGGGGTCTGCTTCGGCGACGCCCAGGAGCAGCACTTCACCTTAGTGGGGGCCCATTCCGAGAGCGCGCTGAGCTTTGAATCCCCCACCGCCCCGCTGACCGTGGGGACCATTGACGAATTTTTGGAGGAATTCCTCTCCCAGCACCCCGAGGCGTCGGTGGATTACATCCACGACGAGCCCGCGGTGCGGGCCTTCTGCCGCACCAAAAAGGCGGTGGGCCTGCTGATGCCCCCCTTTGAAAAGAGCGACCTGTTCAAGGGGGTCGTCCTGGGCGGCGTTCTTCCCCGCAAGACCTTCAGCATGGGCCACGCGGAGGAAAAGCGCTATTACATCGAGTGCCGCCGCATCCGTCCCGAGGACTGAGCGCAGCGCTCAAAATCCTTCCCCGTCCCTCGCGGGCGGGGAATTTTATGCATTAGGAGAACCATGACCTTTCAAGAACTGAATCTGTCCAAACCCCTGCTGCGGGCGGTGTCCAAGGCAGGCTACCAGACCCCTTCTCCCATCCAGGCGGGGGCCATCCCGCCGGTGCTGGCCGGGCGGGACCTGATGGGCTGCGCCCAGACCGGCACCGGCAAGACCGCCGCCTTTGCGCTGCCCATGCTCCAGCTGCTGGCGAGCCGCCCCGCCCCCAAAAAGGGGGCCATCCGGGCGCTGATCCTGACCCCCACCCGGGAGCTGGCGCTGCAGATTGGGGAGAACTTCGCCCTCTTTGGGGAAAAGCTGCCCCTGCGCAGCACCGTCATCTTCGGCGGCGTGGGCCAGAATCCCCAGGTGGAAGCGATCAAGCGGGGGGTGGACATTCTCATCGCCTGTCCCGGCCGTCTCAATGACCTCATCGGCCAGGGCTTTATCGACCTGTCCCTTGTGGAGATCTTTGTGCTGGACGAAGCCGACCGGATGCTGGATATGGGCTTTGTCCACGATGTGAAAAAGGTGATCGCAAAGCTGCCCGCCCGGCGCCAGAACCTGATGTTCAGCGCCACCATGTCCGCCGAGATCGAGCAGCTGGCAAACAGCATCCTCCGCGAGCCCGCCTTTGTGAAGGTGGACCCGGTCTCCAGCACGGTGGACCGCATCCACCAGAGCCTTTACTATGTAGAAAAGGGCAACAAGCGCCTGCTGCTGCCCTGGCTGATCCAGAACCTTCAGCCCCCGGTGACCAGCGCCCTGGTGTTCAGCCGCACCAAGCACGGCGCGGACAAGATCGCCCGGGACCTGACAAAACAGGGCATCCCCGCCGCCGCCATCCACGGCAACAAGAGCCAGAACGCTCGGGTGGCCGCCCTGGAGGGCTTCAAGGCGGGCAAGACCCGGGTGCTGGTGGCCACCGACATTGCGGCCCGGGGCATTGACATCAGCGAGCTTTCCCACGTGTTCAACTACGACCTGCCCGAGGTGCCCGAGACCTATGTTCACCGCATCGGCCGCACCGCCCGGGCCGGGGCGGAGGGAATCGCCATCAGCTTCTGCGCGCCGGAAGAGCAGGAATACCTGGCCGGCATCGAGAAGCTCAACCGAAAGAAGATCCCGGTGGTTCCGGACCATCCCTGGGCCGGTGCGCCTGCCCCCGCCCTGCTGACGCTGCCCCGGCTGGGGCGCGCCGCCAAATCCCAGCAGCCTAAGAAAGAGGAAATCATCATGCAAAAAAACGAGAAACGCCCCGCTGCACAGGAGGGAGAGGGCTCTTCCCGCCGTCGCCGCCGCTCCCGCAGCAAGGAGGCCCCGGCCCAGGCCCAGCAGCCCCGCACCGAGCGGCGCAGCGCCGCCCCCGCCCGGGGCTCCAACGCCCAGCCCAAGTTTGACCCCCATTTCCTGAGTGCTTCCAGCGCGCTGCCCTCCCTCTCTCACCCGGTGAGCAGCGCCGCCCCGGTGGCACAGGCCGCCCGGCCCCAGACCCCGGCCCTGCCCCGTCTGGCCGCCCCGAAAAACGGCCCGGCCCGCGGGAAAAACGAGAGCCAGAACCAAAACCGCCCGAAGAACGCCGAGGGCCAAAGCCGCGCCAAATCCGGCGAAAACCGCAGCAAAAACAGCGACAGCCAGCCCCAGAACCGGGGCAAGAACCCCGAGGGTCCGAGCCGCGCAAAATCTGCTGAAGCTCAGAACCAGAACCGCCCGAAGTCTGCCGAGGCCCAGAACCAGAACCGTGCAAAGAACGAGCAGGCCAAGAACCAGCCCCGTTCCGGCCGCACCGCACCCGCCGCACCGGCTGCGCAGCCTGCAAACCGTCCGGGCCGCCCGGCCGGCCGCGCCGCAGGCACCGGCCGGGGCCGCAGCACCGCCCGGGACGACGACCCCGGCCTGCTGCTCATCAGCCGCCGCCCGCCCCAGCAGAAGTTCGCCAGCTTTGACGAGTATATGACCGCCCACGGCGGCGCCACTGCGCCCATCGAGGACCACAGCGAGGAATAAACAGGGGGAAAACAGGATGGTCAGCTCTGACTTTGCATCCCCCTGGCAGTGCCCTCTCTGCGGCGCTCCGCTGGAAGGAGCCGCCCCGCTGCGCTGTGCCGCCGGGCACAGCTTCGACCGGGCCAAGGAGGGGTATTGGCACCTTCTGCCGGTGCAGAAGATGCGCACCCACTCCCCCGGCGACAGCAAGGAGATGGTGGCCGCCCGCCGGGCCTTCCTGGAGGGGGACTATTACGGGTCCTTCGGCCGGGCGCTGGGGGTCCTCTGCCTCAAAGAGGGGCAGTCCGCTTTCCCCGGACAGCCGGTAAAGCTGCTGGACGCAGGCTGCGGCGAAGGGTGGTACGACCGCTGCATCGCCGCCGCCTTTGCCAAAGCGGAACAGCCCCTTGCTCTGGCGGGTTTCGACATCGCAAAGCCCGCGGTGCGCCTTGCCGCCCGGGCGCTGCCCGGGGCAGAGTATGCGGTGGCCTCCAGCTTTCACCAGCCGGTGCGCACCGGCTGGGCGGATCTTGTGGTGAACATCTTCAGCCCCTTTGCCCGGGAGGAGTTTCTGCGGGTGCTGCGCCCCGGCGGAAAACTGATCTACGCGGTGCCGGGGCCGGAGCATCTCTACGAGATGAAGGCGGTGCTCTACGACACCCCCTACAAAAACCCGGTGCAGCAGGTGGAATACCCGGGCTTTCGCGCTGTGGGGGAACAGCTGGTGGAGGACCGGATCACGGTCCCGGCCAGCCAGCTTGCGGCTCTCTTTGCCATGACCCCCTATTACTGGCGCACCCCCCGGGACGGCGCGCAGCGCCTTTCCGCCCTGGAGAGCCTCACCACCCAGATCTCCTTCCGCTTCCTTGTCTTTGAGCGGGAGGGGTGAGGGAGTTTGGTCAGCAGCATCTTGCCGAACTCCTTTCGCCGCTGCGCGGCACTTCCCTCAGAGAGGGAAGTCGGAGAATAGACGGCTTCAAAGCGGCAAGCAGCATCTTGCATTTAGGCACGAAACCTCAAAGTCTGCACCCTCTGACCGGGCTCCCTCCCCGAGGGAGCTGGCGAGCGAAGCGAGACTGAGGGAGTTCGGATAGCAGCATCTTGCCTCTGTGATGCCGCCCCCTTGCCTCCCCCTTCGGGACTGCGGAAGCGACCGCCGCCTGCGGCGGACTGAGGGAGCTGGAGCAGGGGCAGCGGTCTGCAAATCCTTCGGGCCTTGGGCGGCCCTCGGATTTGCAGGGCACCGCAACCCAGGGTGGCACGGCCGATACTCTTATCAAAAGGCCGTGACGGAGAGGGGTTTCCCGCAAGATGCTGCTATAGGAGAGCAGTCTTTCAAAACAGCATGTGACGGTTAGACCCTCTCAGTCACCTCCTTCGTCGGTGACAGCTCCCCTGGAGGGGGAGCCAAGGCTTAAAGGGACACTGCTGCTTCTCAGAAAAGCAGCAGATAATTCTGTGCATAAGCTTTCCAATCGCATCCCCGCACCCTGCGGGGATGCATTTTTTTATAGCAAAGGGCAGCCCTCTGCGGCGGCACGGCCGCAGATGACTGCCCTTTGATGCAGATATTGGCCCTCAGCGGTCGATGGGGGGCGCGTCGTCCCACTCTTCCATCGGCTTGTGAGGGGCTTTTTCGGCGCCCTGCCAGCCCAGACGCTGGCCGTCCGGCGACACGTCCCCGTTTTCCAGGGCGGCGTTCTGGCACTCCATGCCCTCGAAGGCGCTTCCGGGGCCCAGCTCCAGCCAGAAATCCTCCGGCGCAAGGGGCGGGACCAAATCTCTGGGGTCCATCGGTTCCATATCCTTTTCCACCTCTCTTTGTGCATATAGTCTTGTCGGGCCGACCATACTTTATGCGCCGTGATCCGGCCAAAGGGAGGGAATTTTGTATGTATACCAACCGCTGGAAGAGCTTTTGGGCCGCCCTGGGGCTGACCCTGCTGCTGATGCTGCCGCTGGTGGGGGGCACGGTGCTGCTGGCCCGCCGCCAGGCCGCCCAGCAGATCCGGGCCGCCGAGAGCCAGAGCGGGGTGCCCATCCAGTTGCCCAAGGCCCAGGACAAACTCACCGTGCTGGTCTGCGTGGCCTCCGACCCCGCCGGGTTCGTGCTGGCCTACCTCAACGCCGACCAGAACTGGATCGGCCTGCTGGCCTTGCCCGGAGAACTGGCCGTGCCCTTTGCCGAGGGAGAGGCTTCTCTCTGGGACTGCTATGCCGCCGCCGGGCCCGCCCGCTGCCTTCAGGGCCTGCGGGAAGTGCTGGAGCTGCCCGAGGACTGCCGGTATCTGGCCCTTTCCCCCGATACGCTGGCCGATCTCTGTGAGGGGTACGGCAGCCTGCGGGTGGGGCTGTCCGGGGCGCTGAGCGCCGACCAGCTGGAAGAATGCGGCCAGAACGCCAGCGTGCAGGACTGGAGCGCCGCCGCCGCCCAGAGCTTTCTGGCCGGGCTGGACAAAGCCGGGCTTCTGTCCCCCGAGACGAGGGCCGCAGCCCGGGCGGTGATGTGGGACGCCTTCTTCCGCCAGAAGCTGGAGCTGCTGCCCGCCTCCCTGCCCCAGGGCCTGCGGGAGAAAAGCGCCTCCCTGCTCACCGACCTCACCGCCGGGGAGCTGTACACTCTGGAAGAGACCCTGGAATTTTTGGCGAACCAGTCTGCGGCGGTCAGCGCGGCCCCGCTGCCCGGGGACTGGGACAGGGCCGCCGGGCTTTATTCGGTGAACGAGGATTCCCGCGCTGCGGTGCAGGCCCTCTTCAGGGTGGCCGCAAGCTCTTCGCAGAGCGAGTCCTCCAGCGCGCCGTAACCCAAAACCAGGGTGCTGGGCGGGCAGCTGTCCCGGTCGGTCTGATAATAAGCACTTAGAGGGGCCAGCTTCACCCCTTCGGCCTGCGCCGCCCGCACCAGCTCGGTGTCGGGCGGCGCGTTTTTGATCTGGGCCAGCAGGTGCAGCCCGGGGTGCAGCCCCCGCAGCCGCAGTTCTCCCGGCCCGAAAGCCCCTTTCAGCGCCTCGGCCAGGGCGGTGCGCCGGGCCTTGTAGGCCACCCGCTCCCGGGCCAGATGCCGGGTGAAGTGCCCCTCGTTGATGAACCGGGCCAGGGTCTGCTGCTCGAACCGGCTCACGGTGCCGGAATAGCTGGAAAAGGCCTTTTCCCAGGCGGGCAGCAGATGCCGGGGCAGGACCATATAGGCAATGCGGATGCCGGGGGCAAGGCTCCGGGAACAGGTGGACAGATAGACCACCGGCCCGTCCGCCCCCGCCATGCCCTGCAAACTGGGCAAAGGCCGGGTGTCAAAGCGGAATTCCGAGTCGTAGTCGTCCTCGATGATGTACCGCTCCCCCGGCTTTTGGGCCGCCCAGTGGAGCAGCTCGGCCCGCCGCCCCGCCGGCATGGTGACCCCGGTGGGGAACTGGTGGCTGGGGGTCACATAGCAGACCGCCGCGTCCGATCCTTCCAGCGCCTTCACCGACAGACCGCCCTCGTCCACCGGCAGAAACCGGCAGCAAAGGCCGCAGTTTTCAAACACCCGCCGGGCCCGGGGGTAGCCCGGGTTTTCCACTGCGGCGGGGCCGGGCAGCAGCCGGGACAAAAGGCCCAGCAGGTATTCCACCCCCGCCCCCACCACGATCTGGTCCGCGCTGCACTGCACCCCCCGGTATTCTTCCAGATATCCCGCCAGCGCCCGGCGCAGCTCCGCTTCTCCCCGGGGGTCGCCGGGGGCCAGCAGCTCGGGGGAGGAGTAGAGCAGCTCCTTTTGCAGCCGCGCCCAGGTGCGGAAAGGGAAAAGCCGGGGGTCCACCCCGCCGGTGGAAAGGTCGAACCGCACCGCCTGCCGCCGGGGCTCCGGGGCGGCGGGGGGCTTTGCCGGGGCGGGCTCCGGGGTGCGCGGGGGCAGGGCCCGGTACTGCTGTACATAAAAGCCGCTGCGGGGCCGGCTTTCGAGGTATCCCTCGGCGGCCAGCATCTGATAGGCCGCGTCCACCGTGTTCACCGACACCGACAGCTCCGCCGCCAAACTCCGCTTGCCCGGCATCCGCGCCCCTGCCGGAAGTTCCCCCGAGCGCACCTGCTCGGCCAAACTCCGGTAGAGCTGCTCGTACAGCGGCAGCCCCGACGCCGGGTCCAGTGCTCTGGTCAAATGAAACATCGCCTTTCCTCCTGCCTTTCAGGCCCAAACTGACCCCATAAAAAAAGTGGATTCTGGGTATTTTCACAGGGTCAGTCCTGTGTATAATAGGAGCATACCCTCACACGGCGGGTTTGTCAAGCGCCGCTGCTCCCCCGCCCGGGCCGGCGGGCGGCGGTGTATCATCCTATTGGGAAAAGAGGTTTTATCTTATGTCTACGACCGGTATGTGGCTGCTGCTGACCGTGGTGGTCATCCTGATTTTGTTCATCAGCGTTCTCTATAAGCGCAGCTTTACGGTGCACGAGCTGGCCCTCATCGGGGTCATGGCGGCGCTGAGCCTGGTGGCCTATCTGTTCTTCCGCATCCCCTTCTACGGCGGGTCCTCCTTCCACCTGGGCAACACCTTCACCGCCCTCACCGCCCTTTTGCTGGACGGCGTGTCCGGCGGCCTTGCGGGAGCCATCGGTCTGGCCCTGGCGGACGTGCTGGCCGGGGACCCGGGTTATGCAGTGACCACCTTTGTGCTGAAATTCCTCATCGGCATCACCTGCGGCGCGGTGGCCCACAAGCTGCTCCACCTGCGCAGCCAGAGCCCCAGCCCCCGCACCGCCTACCTTGTGCGGATCACCGCGGCGGCGGCCTCCGGCCTTTTACTGAATGTCTTTACCGACCCGCTGCTGGGCTACTTCCGCAACGTGTATATCTTCGGCCAGGAATACACCCTCGCCCAGGCCCTCATCAAGGTGGCCGGCGGCGTCACCCTGGTAAACAGCATCTTCTCCACCGTCTGCGTGGTGGTGCTGTATCTGGCGCTGCGTCCGGCTCTGGAACGGGCGGGGCTGCTGCCCAAAGCCGAGCAGGCCGCCCGCTGAGCCAAAACCCGCTCTTGCGCTGCGGGGCAAAATAGGGTATACTGCCCTTACAACCGAATACGACCAGGGGAGCTTGTACACAGGCTGAGAGGAAGGTTTGACCTTCGACCCAAAAACCTGATTTGGATAATGCCAACGTAGGGAGACGTCGCACGCAGCATTTCTGCGCGGGGAGCCGCTATCTTTGGCAGCTCCCCGCTTTTTTTGCAGAAAGGAGAACCCCATGCAGCGCAATTATTCCACCCAGATGGAGGCCGCCCGCTGCGGCATCCTGACCCCCGAGCTGGAGACCGTCGCACGCAAGGAGCGCATGCGCCCCGAAGATCTGATGCCCCTGGTGGCCGAGGGCAAGGTGGTCATCCCGGCCAACCGCCTCCACACCTGCCTGGACCCCGAGGGCGTGGGCTCGATGCTCCGCACCAAGATCAACGTGAACCTTGGCGTCTCCCGGGACTGCAAGGACTACGACATCGAGATGCAGAAGGTGCTCTCGGCGGTGAAGATGGGGGCCGAGGCCATCATGGACCTGTCCAGCCACGGCAACACCCAGCCCTTCCGCCGCAAGCTCACCGCCGAGTGCCCGGCCATGATCGGCACCGTGCCCATCTACGACAGCGTCATCCACTACCAGCGGGACCTGGACACCCTCACCGCCCGGGATTTCCTCGAGGTGATCCGGCTCCACGCCCAGGACGGCGTGGACTTTGTGACCCTGCACTGCGGCATCACCCGCAAGACCATCGACCAGATCCGCACCCACAAGCGCAAGATGAACATCGTCTCCCGGGGCGGCTCCCTGGTCTTTGCCTGGATGTGCATGACCGGCAACGAGAATCCCTTCTATGAGTACTACGACGAGATCCTGGACATCTGCCGGGAGTACGACGTCACCATCTCCCTGGGCGACGCCTGCCGCCCGGGCTGCCTTGCGGACGCCTCGGACGTCTGCCAGATCGAGGAGCTGGTGCGGCTGGGCGAGCTGACCAAGCGCGCCTGGGCCAAGGATGTGCAGGTGATGGTGGAGGGCCCCGGCCATGTGCCCATGGACCAGATCGCCGCCAACATGAAGATTCAGCAGACCATCTGCATGGGAGCCCCCTTCTATGTACTGGGGCCCCTGGTCACCGACATTGCCCCCGGCTACGACCACATCACCGCCGCCATCGGCGGGGCCATGGCGGCCATGAGCGGCGCGGCCTTCCTGTGCTACGTCACCCCCGCCGAGCATCTGGCGCTGCCGAATCTCGAAGACGTCAAGCAGGGCATCATTGCCAGCAAGATCGCCGCCCACGCCGCCGACATCGCCAAAAAGATCCCCGGCGCCCGGGAGCAGGACGACCGCATGGCCGACGCCCGCCGGGCCCTGGACTGGGAAGGCCAGTGGGCCTGCGCCCTGGACCCGGACACCGCCCGGGCCATCCGGGCCGACCGCTCCCCCGAGCATGACGACACCTGCTCCATGTGCGGCAAGTTCTGCGCGGTGCGCAGCATGAACAAGGCCCTCTCCGGCGAACACATCGACATCCTCTGATTTTTCGCTCTGCGCCCCTTTCCGCCCCGGCGGAAGGGGGCTCTTTTTGTGCGCAAAACCGACCTTTTTTCACCCGCCGGGCCGACTTTCTGCCCATCGGTTCGCGCCTTCCAAGTGATATACTGGCCCTGCCCGGCTCCTGCCCCGTCCCGGCCGCAAAATGAACAAATCGTGAAAAAAAGCTTGCATCCTTCTCTTTGGTGTGGTAAAGTGTTCTTATCGCGTACACAGGTCCCCCACAGAAATTCGGGATTTCCGAAGATATTGTACGCGATGCGCGCACAGACCTGTTCCGGGGCAGGGCTGCGCAGGGGCCAATTTATAGCAGAGGGAGAGTATAAACATGATCGAGACCATCACCAATGTGAACGGGTTCGTCAACGGCATCGTCTGGGGTCCCATCGGGCTGGCGCTGCTGTTCATTGCGGGCCTGGTCATGACCATCCGCAACCGGGGCTTCCAGTTCGGCCATTTCAGCCACTGGATGCGCAGCACCATCGGCGCCATCTTCACCGACCGGCACATCACCGCCCACACCAGCCGGGAGGACAAGGCCATCAGCCAGTTCCAGAGCCTTTGCAGCGCCCTGGCCGGCGAGGCCTTCGCCACCACCTTCGGCGCCCTGGGCCCCAAGTTCATCGCGGTGGCCATCCTGCTGTTTGCCTACTCCACCGTCCTGGGCTGGAGCCACTACGGTTCCACCGCCTTTGAGTACCTGTTCGGCACCAAGGCCACCGTGGTCTACAAAGTGGTCTTTGTGGGGATGGTGCTGGTGGGCTCCACCATGAACCTGGGCCTGGCCTGGGATCTGTCCGACACCTTCAACGGCCTGACGATGATCCCCAACCTGATCGGCGTGCTGGCGCTGTCCGGCACGGTGGCCCGGATCACCAAGAACTATGTGGACCGCACCTTCCACGGCGCCAAGATCCAGCCCATGTGGTCCGCCTTTGACGAATAC
>CALXGY010000121.1 GCA_944387955.1 uncultured Faecalibacterium sp.
CGGGATGATTCCCGTGGGTGTTCTCTATCAGACATACCAGCTGATAAATGCTTGAAACAGGAATGGATTTCATGGCGAATGTCCTTTCTCTTTGTATAAAATTGTGCCGAGCGGTGCACAGCAAGGCGTTTGAGGCGTCTTGCTGTATGGATGCACAGCAGGGTGTAAGCAGATTTGGTACTTTATCGAACCTGCAGAGGAAATTGCGGGAAATCTGTATACCTGTAATACAGGTGCACGAGTATGATACCATCATCTGGGGGGATTTGTCAATGAATGGACGGATTTTTTGGCAGAAAGTTTGGCGCTTTTCCTGAAATAGAGCAGAAAAAAGCCGTATCTTTCCGGCCCTGAAGCGGGAGAAAGATACGGCTTTTAAACTGCGGTTCGATTTTTAGCTGCGGACCAATTTGCCGGTAGCGTTGCGGGGCAGCGGTTCGGAGTGGAATTCCACCAGGGTCATTCGCTTGTACAGAGGCAGGGTGCGGTTCAGCTCGGTAATGAATGCGCGCACTTTGTCCTGATTTTCCTCCTGGCAGTAGACCACGGCACAGATCTTATTTTCCTTTTCCTTGACCAACACTTCAATGGCCTCAGAGCAAGGAATCATCAGCTTTTCCAGTTCTTCGGGGCTGACATTTTCGCCGCTGGAGAGGATGATCAGGTTCTTTTTGCGGCCGGTTATGTAATAGTAGCCCTCCTCGTCCTGGCGTACCAGGTCGCCGGTGTGGAACCAGCCGTCCTGGATCACCTCGGCGGTGGCCTCCGGGTCCTTGTAGTATCCCATCATCAAAGGATCGCCCTGGATGCAGAGCTCTCCTTCCTGAATGGAATACCGGCAGATATTGTCGCCCACGCCTACCGAACTCAGCTTGGCGGGCTCCTGGCTGTTGTTCCAGGTGCCGTCGCCCGCCGTCTCGGTGAGACCATACATCTGCATGATAAAGAAACCATGTTCCATCAGGTCGATCAGTACCTGGGGATCAAAGGAGGCGGCGCCGCAGGTCAGGACCCGCAGCTTGCCCAGCCGTTCCTGGTGACCCTTCACTACATCATGATGGATGGACTTCAGCAGCACCGGAACCACGGCCATAACATCCGAGGGCATGAGGGCCAGGTCCCGATAAAAATTGCGCAGGTCGGTGCACAGGTTGTGGGTCGTGCCCATAAGCGCCCAGGAAATCAGGCTGGTAAAAGCGGCAATGTGGAACATGGGCAGTACAGTAAAGGCGTTGAAATCGTACTGTTCCAGCCCCATCTGTTCCAGCATCACCCGGAAAGGATCGCAGTAGGAGGGCATCGGGGCGAAGATGTTTTTCTGGCTCAGCATGACACCTTTGCTCCGGCCGGTGGTGCCGGAAGTAAACATGATCGCGCTCAAAGCATCCCGGTCGGTGCAGTCCTGGCACTCGGCGGGTTCGCAGCCAAGATACCCGGTGATGGACAGCAGTTTATCCCCATATACCTCGCTCAGACGGCTTTCTCGCTCGTTGAACAGCCCGTCGTGCAGAATGGCGCGGGCTTCCACCAGATCGAGCTCATACTGAATGTCCTCCCAGTTTTTCTGGAGGTTGAGGGGAACCACTACGGCGCCGGCCATCATGGTGCCGAAAAGACTTACCGCATAGTGATAGCTGTTTCCCGCGAGGATACAGACCCGCTGACCTGCAAGATCCGGCACCGAAGCCTGCAGATAGGCCGCCACACAGCGAATATCATGGGCGTACTGGCGGTAAGGGATTTCCTGCACCGCATCCTTCTGCGCGTCGTAGTACCGAATGGCGATGCGGTCGGCGTAGGCTTTTTCCATCTGTGTGACCAGCTGATAGATGGTCGAGGCGGGCAATGCTTGCATCATAATGGACGTCCTCTTTTCTTTTTATAATTTGGTTGTTTGGGGAGAATCCCCTTTAAATATTTGGTTCTCCGTTCGTTTCTGTTCGGGACAGCTTATCCGCGGTACAGCTTGCCCAGAGCGTTGCGGGGCAGGGGGTCAGGGACAAATTCCACCGCAGAAATTCGTTTAAAATAGGGCAGACTGCGGTTCAGCGCGGTGATCTGCCTGCGAATTTCTGTCTGACGGGAAGCTTCAGCATAGATTTTCGCACAGATTTTATCCTCTTTTTGACAGACCAGCACTTCGGATACACCGGCCAGTGGTTCAATCAGCGTTTCCAACTCTTCGGGACTGACATTTTCGCCGCTGGGCAGAATCATCAGACTATTTTTGCGTCCGGTCAGATAGATATAGCCGTCCTCGTCAATCCGGGCCAGATCTCCAGTGTGGAACCAGCCGTCCTTTAGAGCCTGGGCGGTGGCTTCCGGGTTCTTATAATAACCCATCATGATCATATCGCCCTTCATGCACAGCTCTCCATCCTCCAGCCGGTATTCGGCGTCCGGGTCCCGCAGCCCCACCGACAGCAGATGCTGCGGGTCTTGAGCGGCATTCCATGCGCCGTCGCCTACCGTTTCGGTAAGACCATACATCTGGATCACCGTGAATCCGCTGCCGATCAGATCGGTCAGCATCTTGGGGTCACAGGCAGCGGCACCGCAGGTCAGGAGTTTGAGCTTGCCCAGCCGGGCACGCTTGCCCTTCATCACATCGTGATGGATGGAGCGCAGCAGCGTGGGAACGACTGCCATGACATCACTGTCCATCAG
>CALXGY010000122.1 GCA_944387955.1 uncultured Faecalibacterium sp.
GTCCGCCCGATGGGCTGCTGGTCAATGCCGATGACCTTGTCCACATATTCCAGCCCCTCTATGCCGTCGCTCTTGCCCGGACGGGAACGGGCGCCGTTGAGCTCACAGGCCAGGTTCTTGTACAAAATCTCGTTGATAAGGCTGGATTTTCCGCTGCCCGAGATACCGGTGACGCAGATCAGCTCTCCCAGGGGGAAATCCACCGTGATGTTTTGGAGGTTATTCTCCCGCGCTCCCAGCACCCGCAGCACCTGTCCATTGCCGGTGCGGCGGGTGGCCGGGACCTCGATCCGCTTGCGGCCGGAGAGATAGTCGCCGGTGATGCTGCGCTTGGCCCGGCAGATGGCCTGCACCGAGCCGGCGGCCACGATCTCGCCGCCGTGCACTCCTGCGCCGGGGCCCACATCCACGATATAGTCGGCGCTGCGGATGGTATCCTCGTCGTGCTCCACCACAATGACCGTATTGCCCAGGTCCCGCAAGTGCTTGAGGGTGTCGATGAGCTTGTTGTTGTCCCGCTGGTGCAGGCCGATGCTGGGCTCATCCAGCACATACAGCACGCCGGATAAGGCGCTGCCCAGCTGGGTGGTCAGCCGGATGCGCTGGCTCTCGCCGCCGGACAGGGTACCCGCCGCCCGGGCGAGGGTCAGATAGTCCAGACCCACGCTCTGCAAGAACTCCAGACGGCTGCGCACCTCCTTGAGGATCTGGCCGCCGATCTGCTGTTCCTTTTCGCTGAGGTTTGCTTCACACCCCCGCAGAAATTCCAGGTGCTCCCGGATGGACATCTCACACAGCTCGGTGATGTTCTTTCCGCCCACGGTCACCGCCAGCACCACCGGCTTGAGCCGCTGACCGTGGCAGGCCGGGCACTCCACGCCGGACATCACGCCGGCAATCTCCTCTTTCATCCATTCGCTGCTCGTCTCCCGGAACCGGCGCTCCAGGTTTTCGACGATGCCCTCGAACTCATTGTAGTACTGGCCGCTGCCGAACTCGTTGGTCCGGTGCAGCTCCAGCTTTTCGCCGTTGGTGCCGTAGAGCAGGGCGTTCAGCGCTTCGGTGGAAAACTCCTTGATGGGAGTATCCAGGGTGAAGCCGTACTTTTTGCCCAGGGCCAGATAGTACATCTCGCTGACCGAGCCCTCGGCGTAGTACCAGCCGCTGGCCTTGATGGCCCCCTGCCGGATGGACAGGCTGCGGTTGGGGATGATGCGGTCCTCATCCACCCGCATGAAGGTGCCAAGGCCTGTGCACTTTTCGCAGGCACCCTGGGGATTGTTGAAGGAGAACAGCCGCGGGGTCAGCTCGCTGATGGAGATGCCGTGTTCCGGGCAGGCGAAATTCTGGCTGAAGGTCATGCACTCCCCGCCTACCGGTTCCACCTCCACGATGCCGCCGGTGAGGGCCAGAGCGGTCTCCAGCGAGTCGGCCAGACGGCTGCGCATCCCTTTGCGCAGGACCAGACGGTCCACCACGATTTCCACCGTATGCTTGAAGTTCTTTTCCAGCTGGATCTCTTCGTCCAGGTCATAGAGCACCCCATCCACCCGCACCCGGGCATACCCGGCGCGGCGGGCGGCGTCCAGCTCCTTCTGCTGGGTGCCCTTGCGCTGGCGCACCACCGGGGCCAGCACCTGGAACTTGGTGCCCTCCTCCAGCTTGAGCACCGCGTCCACCATCTCGTCCACCGTCTGCTGACGGATCACCCGCCCGCAGACCGGGCAGTGGGGCACGCCCACCCGGGCATAGAGCAAGCGCAGATAGTCGTAAATCTCGGTGACGGTGCCCACGGTGGAGCGGGGGTTGTGGCTGGTGGTTTTCTGGTCGATGGAGATGGCCGGAGACAGTCCGGTGATCTCGTCCACATCCGGCTTGTCCATCCGGCCCAGGAACATCCGGGCATAGCTGGACAGGCTCTCCACATACCGGCGCTGGCCGTCGGCGTAGATGGTATCGAAGGCCAGGCTGGATTTTCCGCTGCCGGAAAGGCCGGTCATGACGATCAGCTTGTTGCGGGGCAGCTTGAGGGAGACGTTTTTCAGGTTGTGCTCCCGGGCGCCCTTGATGACGATTTTATCGTTTGCCAAAGTGTTTCCTTCCTCTTTTCTGTGTCTGTGTCCGGCCCTCTCTCCGCTCGGCCTCGGCCGAGGAGTCCAGGGTGGGATTTTCGCCCCGGCGCAGCCGGTCGATCTGATCCCGCAGGAAGGCCGCATGCTCGAAGTCCAGCAGCTTTGCGGCCTGCTTCATCTCCCGGGTCAGCCGCTCGATGGCCGCCTCCCGCTCCACCTTGCCCATCCGGCGGGTGTTGAGCTTGGCGTTCTCGGCCTTGTCGCTGATCTCGATGGAGTCCCGTACCTCTTTGACGATGGTCTTGGGAACGATGCCGTGGGCCTCGTTGTAGGCCATCTGAATGGCCCGGCGGCGCTCGGTCTCGGTGATGGCCCGCTCCATGCTGTCGGTGACCGTGTCGGCGTACATGATGACCATACCCTCGGCGTTGCGGGCGGCCCGACCGATGGTCTGGATCAGGCTGGTCTCGCTGCGCAGAAAGCCCTCCTTGTCCGCGTCCAGGATGGCCACCAGGCTCACCTCGGGCAGATCCAGGCCCTCCCGCAGCAGGTTGATGCCCACAATGACATCAATGCTGCCCAGCCGCAGATCCTTGATGAGTTCCATCCGCTCAAAGGTATCCACCTCATGGTGCATATACTTGACCTTGACCCCCTGCTCGGTGAGGTAGTCGGTCAGGTCTTCGGCCATCCGCTTGGTCAGGGTGGTGACCAAGATCCGCTCATTGCGGGCGGTGCGCTCCCGGATCTCTCCCAGCAGGTCGGTGACCTGGCCCTCCACCGGGCGCACCGAGATGACCGGGTCCAGCAGTCCGGTGGGCCGGATGACCTGCTGGGCGATCTGGGTGCTGTGCTCCCGCTCGTAGCCGCCGGGGGTGGCCGAGACGAAGATGGTCTGGTTGAGCTTGGATTCCACCTCTTCAAATTTCAGCGGGCGGTTGTCAAAGGCAGAGGGCAGCCGGAATCCGTACTCGATCAGGGTCTTTTTGCGGGCGTAGTCGCCGCCGTACATGGCCGGCACCTGGGGCAGGGTGACGCGGCTCTCGTCCACAAACAGCAAAAAGTCCGTCGGGAAATAGTCCAAAAGGGTGGTGGGCATACTGCCCGGCGCACGGCCCGAGAGCACCGCGGAGTAGTTCTCGATGCCTTTGCAGACCCCCACCTCGCTCAGCAGCTCCATGTCGTAGTTGGTGCGCTGGGCAATCCGCTGGGCCTCGATGAGCTTGCCCTCGGCGGTGAACTGTTTGACCTGTTCGTCGCATTCCCGGCGGATCTTCTCGATGGCGGCGGCCTTCTTGTCGGCGCTGACGATGTAGTGGCTGGCCGGGAAGATGGCCACATGGCGCACCACATTCTGCCGCGCGCCGGTGACCGGGTTAAACTCGGTGATGCGGTCGATCTCATCCCCGAAAAATTCCACCCGGATGGCCAGCTCGCTCATATAGGCCAGGTAGATGTCCACCACATCCCCCCTCACCCGGAACTTGTTTCGCACAAAATTCACGTCGTTCCGCTCATATTGCAGGGTGGTCAGACGGCGGCACAGCTCGTCCCGCTCCATCTGCATCCCCGGCCGCAGGCTGATGACCATACTGCGGTAGTCGATGGGGTCACCCAGAGAGTAGATGCAGGAGACCGACGCCACAATGATGACATCCCGCCGCTCGGACAAGGCGGCCGTGGCCGAGTGGCGCAGCCGGTCGATCTCGTCATTGATGGCGCTGTCCTTCTCGATATAGGTATCGGTGCTGGGGATATAGGCCTCGGGCTGGTAGTAGTCGTAGTAGGAGACGAAATACTCCACCGCATTTTCCGGGAAAAACGCCCGGAACTCGGTGCACAGCTGGGCGGCCAGGGTCTTGTTGTGGGCCAGCACCAGAGTGGGACGGTTGCAGCGGGCAATGACGTTGGCCATGGTAAAGGTCTTGCCGCTGCCGGTGACGCCCAAAAGGGTCTGGAAACGGTCTCCCTGCTCCACTCCGGCCACCAGCTGGTCGATGGCCTCGGGCTGGTCGCCGGTGGGGGCATAGGGGGCCGACAATTTGAAAATCGAGTCTGACAAGGCAGATTTCCCTCCTTTTCGTGGGACTCAAAGCGTCAAAAGCACTACTATTAGTTGTATGTTCTGCAAGGATTATACCACATGCCCTATATAATGTAAACCGCCGAATGCATTTTATCCCCGGCGGCGCAGGGGCGGCTCATACTCCGGTCCCTGGGGCAGACGGCCATCGGCCCGCATGGAGGAAAAGGATTTTTCCGCCACAATGATGTGGTCTTTCAGCAGGATTCCCACCGTGGTCAGGCCCCGCATGATTCGGGCCGTGGCTTCGATGTCCGAGCGGGAGGGCAGCACATTTCCGCTGGGGTGGTTGTGAGCCAGCACCACCAGCGGCGAATCCAGCCGCACCGCCTCGGTGACCACCGTCTGGACCTCCAGCTCCACCCGGTCGAGGCTCCCCTCGCCGGAAAGCCAGACCGTACGGCGCAGCCGTCCGTACTGATTGAGCCCCAGCAGCAGCGCCTGCTCCCGGGTCCGCCGCTGAAACTGGGCCAGCACATACCGTCCCAGCCGCTCGGTGCTGTTGAGGTTGCGCCAGTCCCGGGCGCGGCTTCGCTCATAGCAGGCCGCCGCCTCGGGCAGCAGGTGCAGCAGCCGGGCGGAACTGGGGCCAATGCCCTTTACCTCCATCAGTTCCTCTTCACTGGCTTCCAGCACGCCCGCCAGATCTCCAAAGGCGTCGATCAGAGCGTGGGCCAGGGGATTTGTGTCCTTTTGGGCGTTGGTGAAGTACAAAAGATACTCCAGGATCTCGTGGTCGGCCAGGCTTGCAAGTCCATACTGGCGTACCCGGGCATGCATTCTCTGACGGTGATTCTTGTGCGGATTGTTGTTGTCGCTCATATTCGTCGCATTGCGGGCTGCTGCGGCAGGCCCCCGCTCCCCTCTTCTTTCGGTTTCCCTATAATAGTACGTTGCTGCCGGTAAAAAGACAAGTCTTTCCTGTATTTTTTGCTTTTTGGAGCCGGTTGACTTGGAGCGGCGGCTGTATTATCATGGTACCGACCGAACACCATCATCCCAAGACGAGGAGACCCATGAAACAGTTTACCGCAACCGCCAACGACGAAGGGGTGCGGCTGTCCCGCTTTGTCCAGAGCGTCACCCAGGGACTGCCCACCAGCCTGCTGTACAAAAGCCTCCGCAACAAGCGGATCAAGGTCACCGGCAAGCGCGCCGCACCGGAGGACCGGCTCCACGCCGGCGATCTGATCGAGCTGTACATCAACGACGAATTTTTTGCCGCTCCCTCTGCGCCCCAGCCCAAGGCCCCGCCCGCCCCGGTCAAAAAGAAACCGGCCCAGCCCAAGCTGACCATCATTTATGAGGATGAGAACATCGCGGTGCTCTACAAGCCCGCTCACCTTTTGTGCCTCAGACACCGCACCGGGGACGCGAATCTGGCGGACGCCTTCACCCAGTATCTGATCGAGAAGGGAGAATACGACCCCCACAGCGAGAGCCGGTTTGCTCCGGCGATCTGCAACCGGCTGGACCGGGGCACCGAAGGCCTGGTGATCGCCGCCAAGAGCTACGCCGCGCTGCGGGATATGAACGAGATCATCCGCACCGACCTTTTGAAAAAGGAATACTACACCGTCACGGTGGGCATCCCGCCCCGGGGCCGGTTCACCGCCTGGTGGGAGCACGACGAGAAGGCCAACAAGGTGAGCATCCATGCCCACCCGGACCAGGCCGGACGCCGTAAGCAGATCATCACCGATGTGGACGTACTGCGCACCGCCGGGCCCTTTGCCCTCTGCCGCATCGGGCTGGTGACCGGCCGCACCCACCAGATCCGGGCCCACCTGGCCTTCCTGGGCCGCCCGGTTCTGGGGGACATCAAGTACGGCAACCGCAAGATGAACGAGCGCACTGGCACCCGCACCCAGGCTTTGTGTGCGGTACGGGTGAGCTTTCTGCCCATTCCGGAGGAAAACACTCTCCACTATCTCTCGGGCAAGGTCATCAAGCTGAAAGATCCCCAGATCCTGCGCCAGTTTGAGGCGCTGGACCGGCCCCCCGAGGGCAAAGCAAGCCACCCCAAAACCTAACAAAAAAAACACCGGCTTTCGTTTGGAAAGCCGGTGTTTTTTATCGCTGTGGTCTATTGGCCGGAAATCAGCCCTCCACCAGGTCCTTCATGCAGGGCAGGAAGTCCAGGGTGGCGAAGTAGTCCCGCGGGTTCTCGGCCCGGCGGATCAGACGGTGGCTGCCATCCTCGCACAGCAGCACCTCGGCGCTGCGCAGCTTGCCGTTGTAGTTGTAGCCCATGGCCGAGCCGTGGGCGCCGGTATCGTGGATATAGACAATATCTCCGATGTCGATCTTGGGCAGGGAGCGGTCGATGGCGAACTTGTCGTTGTTCTCGCACAGGCCGCCCACCACGTCGTAGACATGGTCACAGGGGGCGTCCTCCTTGCCCAGCACCGTGATGTGATGGTAAGCGCCGTACATGGCCGGGCGCATCAGGTTGGCGGCGCAGGCGTCCAGGCCGATGTATTCCTTGTAGATGTGCTTCTCGTGGATGGCGGTGGCTACCAGCGCGCCGTAGGGGCCGGTGACGTAGCGGCCCATCTCGGTGAAGATGGCCACATCCCCCATCCCGGCGGGCACCAGGATCTCCTCGAACTTGCGGCGGACCCCCTCGCCGATGGCGAAGATGTCGTTCTCGGTCTGGCCGGGGCGGTAGGGGATGCCCACGCCGCCGGACAGGTTGATGTAGCCGATGTGGGCGCCGGTGGCCTTCTGGACCCGGACCGCCAGCTCAAACAGGATGCCGGCCAGCTCGGGATAGTAGGCGTCGGAGATGGTGTTGGAGGCAAGGAAAGCATGGATGCCGAAGTCCTTGGCGCCCTTTGCCATCAGCTTTTTGTAGCTGTCGATCATCTGCTCTTCGGTCATGCCGTACTTGGCGTCGCCGGGCTTGTCCATGACCTGGAAGCCCTCCTCGCTCTCCCCCAGCTGGAAGGTTCCGCCCGGGTTGTAGCGGCAGAAGATCTTCTCGGGGATTCCGGCCACACGGTCCAGGAACTCCACCATGGTGGCGTCGGCCAGGTTGATATAGGCCTTCAGCTCGGCGGCCTTGCGCATATCCTCCACCGGGGTCTGGTTGGAGGAGAACATGATCTCCTCCCCCTCAAAGCCGCAGGCCTCGCTGAGCATCAGCTCGGTCAGGGAGGAGCAGTCCACGCCGCAGCCCTCCTCCTTGAGGATCTGGAGGATGCAGGGGTTGGGCAGAGCCTTCACCGCAAAATACTCCTTGAAGCCCTTGTTCCAGCTGAAGGCCTTGTTGATGCTGCGCAGATTCTCCCGGATGCCCTTCTCATCGTAGACGTGAAAGGGGGTGGGCACGTCCTGCAGGATCTGCTGGGCCTGCTCCAGGGTCAAAAACGGTTTCTTTTCCATAAATACTTCCCTCTCTATTCTTTTATCCTTCGCAGATGCCGCCCGCAGACCGGCCTGCCGGTCTGCCAAAGCGAAAGCATCGCGTTTCCGGGCCTCTATTCCCGGCAGACGATTATTTTTCCAGATTGTCCCGCACCGGGGTAAAGGTGGGCACGATCTGCTGCAGCTGACGGACCACCCCGTCGTCGTTGTGCTCGGCGGCATGGATCAGCTCCTGCAGCTGCTGGTAGAACTGCTCGAGGTCGATGTTCCGGGGCGGCGCCACAAAGATCTTGTTGTGCTGGGTGCGGCGCATCTTGTCCTGCTCTTCGTCCATCATCAGTTCTTCGTAGAGCTTCTCCCCCGGACGCAGACCGATGACCTTGATCTGGATATCCACCCCCGGCTCATAGCCGTAGAAGCGGATGAGCTGCCGGGCCAGATCAATGATCTTCACCGGCTGGCCCATGTCCAGAACATAGATGCTGCCGCTCTCGGCCATGGCCCCGGCCTGCAGTACCAGCTGGGCCGCCTCGGGGATGGTCATGAAATAGCGCTCGATGTTTTCGTCGGTGAGGGTCACCGGGCCGCCGTGCTTGATCTGGTCCTCAAACAGCGGGATCACGCTGCCATGGCTGCCCAGCACGTTGCCGAACCGCACCGCCACACATTTCATGGTGGTGTTGCGGGCAAAGGTCTGGATCAGCATCTCGCAGATGCGCTTGGTGCAGCCCATGACGCTGGTGGGATTGACCGCCTTGTCGGTGGACAGCTGCACCAGACGCTCCACTCCGTGTTCGCTGGCACTGGCCAGCAGATTTTTGGTGCCCACCACGTTGTTCTTGACCGCCTCGGCAGGGCTGACCTCCATCAGCGGCACATGCTTGTGAGCCGCTGCGTGGAATACCACGGTGGGATGATAGGTCTCAAAGACCTCATCCAGCCGCTTTTTATCCCGCACCGAGCCCACCAGGACCCGGATGTTGGCCGAACGGCCATACTTGCGGCGCAGCTCCATCTCCAGCTCGTAGGCGCAGTTCTCATAGATGTCAAAGATCAGCAGCTGGGCCGGCTCGAACCGCATCAGCTGACGGCACAGCTCGCTGCCGATGCTGCCGCCGCCGCCGGTCACCAGGACCACTTTATCCTTAATATATCCCTTGATTCCCGCAGTGTCCAGGGTGACCTCATCCCGGGAGAGGAAGTCGGCGGTGTTCAGCTCGCGGAAGGCCTGCTTGGGGCTGCCCGCGCCCCCCACCTGCTGCGGGTCGCTGAGCATCTGCACCTTGCAGTGGGTGGACATGCACAGATCGATGACGTGGTTCAGCCGGCTGCCCCGCAAGGTGGGAATGGCAATGATGATGCCATAGATGTTGTACTGGGCGCACAGCTCGGGGATGTCCTCCAGGGTTCCCCGCACCGGTACCCCGTGGATGGTCTGGCGGAGCTTGGCCGGGTCGTCGTCCACCGCCACCACCGGGCGGCCATAGCGGGTGTTGGACTTGCAGACGTTGATGGCCCAGGCGCCCGCCTCGCCCGCACCGACGATCAGCATGGGGCGGTTGGGATCGCTGCCGGTGGCGCCCCGCAGCGTCTCCCCCAGCGGATGGTTCAAAAAGACACGCCAGGCCAGCCGGCTGCCGCCCACCAGCATCAAAATCAGGATGGAGGCGATGCAGTTGGCGGAGTTGAACAGCACGCCGTCGATCAGAAAGCGGTTGACCAGGTAGACCAGTACGGTGGAGACTCCGATCATCCCGCACAGCCGCACAAGATCCCGCTCCCCGGCATATTTCCACAGAATGGAATAAAGACCGCCCACCAGAAAGACCCCCATATAGATGGCGACGATCCAGGGCAGGTGCTGGTAGAGCAAGGCGCGGTTGTGAGGCCACCAGTTGAGATCCGGCGAACCTTCCGCCCGCATCAGCAATCCCAGATAGAAACTAAACGCCACGATTGCCGCATCCACCAGGAACAGAATGGCCCGGCGGCGCAGGATCGCAAGCTGTGTTTTTTTCTTTTTTTCCACGTTGTTCCTCTTTTTCGGTCCCGGGGTGCGGGCATTCCTGCGCCCCTGCAGTTTGTTCGGCCGGGGCAGAAAAGCCCCGACGCTCATATTGTTGTATTATACTCCGCAACCGGTCCAGTGTCCAGATACTTTGGCTGGTTCTGGAAAAAATTTGCCCTTCTGCGCTGTGTTTTATTCTTCAGGCGGCGGTCTTGTCTGCCTCTTTGGTTCTGCGCAGGCCTTTTAGCTGGCGGTTCAGCCCCAAAGGCCAGGCTGCCGCAAAATAGACCGCCGCCATCCCGGCGCTTCCCAGCGCAGCCGCCGCCAGCTGTGCCCCGCGGGTCCCCGCCGCCAGCTGTGCCAGTGCGCTGTGCAGCCCCCAGCCTGCAAAAACGGCTGCCGCTGCTGCTGCCGCAGGCCCTGCCAGCCAGCCCAGCGCCGCCCGGCCGATTCCGGCCCGCTCCAGCAGCCGCCGGGTATTGGCTCCGCAGCTGTAAAGAGCGGATATAAAGGTGACAAACAGCAGCCCCTTCGTCCCGAAGCGGGGCAAAAGCAGCGCCACCCCGGCGATCCGCAGCACCGAATCCCACATGCTGTAATAAAAGATGGCCCTCTGCTCCCCCATCCCCTTGAGCGCGCCGTCCACCATGTTTTCCAGATAAAGCAGCGGCATGGCCGGGGCCAATACCTGGATATAAAATCCTGCTTCGGCACTGCCGTAGAGGGCCTCGGTCAAAGCCTGGCCCCAGACCCAGAACACCGCCCCGGTCAGCACCGAAAAGAAGGCGGTCAGCCGCAGCATCCGTTCCAGCAGGCGGGCCAGCCGCTCCTTCTGGCCCCGGATGTGCGCCTGGGTGACCTCGGGCATCAGCAGCACCGAGAGGCTGCCCAGCAGCCCAAAGGGAAAGATCAGCAGCGGCAGTGCCATGCCTTTGAGCACGCCGTACTGCTCCACCGCCGCGCTGCGCCCCCCGGCCGCCGCAAGATAGACCGTAAGGCAGGCGGGCACCAGCATATTTTCGGCCATGTGCAGCCCGCTGGCCAGGCACCGGCCCCCCTCCACCGGCCAGAGGATGGCCCAGATCCGGCGGCCGGAGGCGGGGGGCCGGACCGGGGCGCAGCGGCCGAAGCACCGCCGCGCCTCTGCCCGGCAGAAAAGCGCCATCGCCATGGCCGAAACAGCCTCGCTGGCCGCCGTGACCGCCAGCACCCGGGTACAGCGGGCCGCCGGGTCCAGCCCGGCAGCCCCTTCCAGCATCCAGAGGATGCCCCCGATCCGGAAAGTCTGCTCCCCCCACTGGCTGACCAGATTCGGCACCACCTTCCGCCCGGCCACAAAAAACCCCCGCGCAACTGCCGAAAAGCCCAGGAAGGGCATCCCGAAGGCCGCCGCCCGCAGCGCCGGAGC
>CALXGY010000123.1 GCA_944387955.1 uncultured Faecalibacterium sp.
GGATTGTGAGCGCCGACGGTCGCCCTCCTCGCGGAGGGCGGGGATAGAAATGCCCTGCATTGCTTGCGCCGTTGCTAGGCTTGTTTGTCGCCCTCCTCGCGGAGGGCGTGGATAGAAATCGCTGGGGGTATTTGAGCAGATAGGCGCCCAGCGGTCACCCTCCTCACGGAAGGGATAATTTTTGTTTGTCTCTTTCGGGCGAGGAATCAAAAGGCAAAAAGAAACGCGGGCGCACCCCATGTTCCGGGTGCGCCCGCGTTTTTCTTGGTATGGGCGGAGGGTCGGCCTGTTTGAAGGCTTTTCTCAGCGGACAGGCTGCGCCTTCTGCCGGGCTTCCTCGGCGGCCAGTTCCTTGAAGAACTGGAAGAGGAAGGGCAGGGTGAGCAGCGAGGAAACGGCGTCCGAGAGGGGCTGGGCCAGCTGGATGCCGAAGATCCCCAGACAGCGGCTCAGAATCAGCAGAATGGGGATGAAGGTCACGCCGCTGCGCAGGGCGGCCAGCAGGGTGCCCACAGCGGCCTTGCCCACGCTCTGGAACAGCATATTTCCGCACAGCGAGATGGGCATGAGGATCATCGAGATGCACTGGAGCCGCAGAGCGGTGACGCCGATCTCGATGACCGCCGGGTCGTCCCGGAACAGCGCGATCAGGGGCTGGGCAAAGGCTGCGCCCAGCGCGGCGGCCGCGGTCATGACCAGGGTGCTGCTCACACAGGTGAAGATGCAGGCCTGGCGCACCCGGTCGTATTTCTTTGCGCCGTAGTTGAAGGCGGATACCGGCTGGAAGCCCTGGCCCAGGCCCACGCTGACGCAGAACATGAAGTTGACGATCCGGGTGGTGATGCTCATGGCCGCGATGGCCGCGTCGCCGTAGGGGGCCGCGCAGAGGTTCAGGGCCATGACCGAGGCGCTGTTGAGGCCCTGGCGCATGAGGCTGGGCATGCCGTTGGAGAGGATCTTCTCGGTGATTTGGAGCTTCAGGCGGAAGTACCGGGGCTTCAGGCTGCTCTCCACCTGCTCCCGCAGGAAGGGAAGCATCAGCAGGATCATGCTGATGTACTGGGATACCGCCGTGGAGATGCCCGCCCCGGCGATGCCCAGATGAAACTGCTCGATCAGCACCCAGTCCCCGAGGATGTTCAGCAGCCCGCCGGCGGTCAGGCCCACCATGGCATAGGTGGCCTTGCCCTCATAGCGGAGGATGTTGTTCATCACGCAGCTGGTGGTCATGGCGGGGGCTGCCAGCAGGATGAAGGTGCTGTAATCCATGGCGTAGGGCAGGATGGAGTCGGTGCTGCCCAGTACCCGCATCAGCGGCACCTGGAACAGAAGGCCCGCCGCCGCCAGCCCGCAGCCGCAGAACAGCGAGAGGTAAAAGCCGGTGGAGGAGTAGATTTTGGCGGTCTCGATCTCCTGGCCGCCCAGCAGACGGCTGATGTTGCTGCCTGCACCGTGGCCAAACATAAAGCCGAAGGCCTGGATAATGGCCATCAGGCCGAAGACCACGCCGGTGGCGCCCGAGGCGCTGGTGCTCAGGCCGCTGACAAAGTAGGTGTCGGCCATGTTGTAGATGTTGGTCACCAGCATGCTGATGATGGTGGGAACGGCAAGGGTGGTAACAAGAGAGGGAATAGGGGTATTGGCCATCCGGTCGTATTGTTTGCGGAATGCTTCGTCGGTCAACGCAGATAGACTTCCTTTCTTTCGGCCCGAAGAGGGCCTTTTTGACATGAATTTTACATTTTATGTACAAATACAGTATACCCCCGCCTGCCGCCGCCGTCCAGAGCTTTTCCCGGAGATGGAAATTTGGGGCGACTCCAGAGGGTTTTCAAAGCCGGAGAAAAACCGGGCGAAAAATGGCTGAAAAGCAAGAAAAGCGCCGCCCCTGTGCACCAGAGGCGGCGTTCCATTATGCTTTTTCAGCAGAGGGGGTGTAATACTGGGCCTGGGCCATCCAGAGGGCATGGTACTTGCCCTCAGCGTCCGCCAAAAGTTCTTCATGGCTGCCCTGCTGCACCAGATGCCCCTGATCAAAGACCGCGATCTCGTCGCAGAACTTGCAGGAGGAGAGCCGGTGAGAGATGTAGACGGCGGTTTTGTCCCCGGCGATCTCGTTGAACTTGGCGTAGATCTCCGCCTCGGCGATGGGGTCGAGGGCCGCGGTGGGCTCGTCCAGGATGATGAAGGGGGCGTTTTTGTAAAGGGCCCGGGCGATGGCGATTTTCTGGGCCTCGCCGCCGGAGACGTCCACTCCATCTTCGGCGAATTCCTTATACAGCATGGTGCCGAGGCCCTGGGGCATCTTTGCCAGCCGGTCGGAAAAGCCCGCGTCGGTCAGGGCCTGCCGGACCTTGGCCCGGTCGTAGTGCAGCGCCCCCGCCACGTTGGCCCCGAGAGGCTGGGCCAGCAGCTGGAAGTCCTGGAACACCACCGAGAACAGGGCCATGTAGTCCCGGTAGTTGTATTTTTTGATGTCGATGCCGTTTAAGAGGATCTCCCCCTCCTGGGGGTCGTAGAGGCGGCAGAGCAGCTTGATAAAGGTGGTTTTGCCCGAGCCGTTTTCGCCCGCCACCGCCATCCGCTCGCCGACCTTAAACTTGAGGTTCAGGTGCCGCAGGGCCCAGACGCTGGAGCCGGGGTATTTAAAGGACACGTCCCGGAACTCCACCTCGTACTGGCGGTCGGAACGCTTTTCGGTGGTCAGGCTGCCCTGATACATCTGGTTGGGAATGTCCAAAAACTGGTAGATGGTGCGCATAAAGGTGGTGTTGC
>CALXGY010000124.1 GCA_944387955.1 uncultured Faecalibacterium sp.
TGGGCATTTCGGTCCTGCTGGGCGCTCTGGTGCTGGCAACAGCGGTGCTGACCAGCTGGCTTTTGTCCCGGCTGCTGGGCCGCCCGCTCCAGGGGCTGGCCGACGCCATGGAGCGGTTTGAATCGGACGCCGATCATTTTGCTTACCAGCCGGTGGGCGGCACCCGGGAGGTACAGGAGCTGTCCAACTCCTTTGGGCATATGGTGCTGCGCATCCAGAAGCTGATGGTCACGGTGCGGGAGGAGGAAATCAACCTGCGCAAGACCGAGCTCAAGGCGCTGCAGGCCCAGATCAACCCCCATTTCCTCTACAACACCCTGGACTCCATCGCCTGGATGTGCGAACAGGGCCAGAACGCCGACGCGGTCAAGATGGTTCACGCACTGGCAAGGCTGTTCCGCATCAGCATCAGCAAGGGGCACGAGCTGATCCCCATCTCCAAAGAGATCGAGCACGCCGAGAGCTACCTGCAGATCCAGAAATACCGGTACAAAAACCGGTTCAGCTACGATTTTCAGGTGGACCCGGAGTGCCTTGACTATCTGTGCAACAAGATCACCTTACAGCCCATCATTGAGAACGCCATCAACCATGGTCTGGACCTAATGGTGGAGGAGGGACATATTTTGGTGGAGGTGTGCCCCGACGGCGGGGACATCCTCTTCCGGGTCGTGGACGACGGGGTGGGCATGAGCCCCGAACAGGTGCAGGCCATCCTGGACCGGGGGCCCAGCGACCGCACCGGCATTGGCATCAAAAACGTCAACGACCGGCTGAAGATTTATTTCGGCAAAGAATACGGGCTGCGCATCCAGAGTGTGCCGGACGAGGGCACCTGTGTGGAGATCCGGATGCCCAAGGTGCGGCAGGAGGACGGCTATGAAGCGAAATAAGGTGCTGGCGCTGCTGGCGGCGGCCGTTTTGCTGGCCGGGTGCCTGGGGGCCTGCCGGCCGCAGCCGGTGGGCGTACGCCACAAGGTGGCTCTGGTGGGAAAGTCCTCCACCAGCGAATTTTTCCGCTCGGTCTATGCGGGAGCCCAGGCCGCCGCGGCGGAATACAACCTGGAGCTGTCCATCTTCAGCCCCGAGACCGAGGAGGACTACGAGACCCAGAATCAGCTGGTGGCCGAAGCAGTGGAAAATGGGGCGGAGGCGCTGGTCTTTTCTGCCTGCGACTATGAGAACAACGCCGCAGCCATTGACGCTGCGGCAGCCAAAGGGGTCCGCATCGTGTCCATCGACTCCAACGTAGCGTCGGAGAATGTGCAGATCTACATCGGTACCGACAACTACGCCGCCGGGAAGATGGCCGCCGAGGCTGCGCTGGCCGAGGTGTCCGGCGAGCTGGTGGTGGGCATCGTCAACCACGATGTCCGCAGCGCCAATGGTCAGGAGAGGGAACAGGGAGCGCGGGCTGCCTTTGCGGACAGCGGCCGGGCCCGGGTGGCGGCAGCGGTCAACACGGTGGCCGAGGCCGGGCAGGCTCAGGCCGATGCCGCCGCAATGCTGGCCGCCCACCCCGAGATCAATGTGCTGCTGGCCTTCAACGAGCCCACCAGCGTGGGCGCCGCCGCTGCGGTAGCCCAGATGGGGCTTTCGGATCAGGTGTTCCTTGTGGGGTTCGATTCCCATGTGGCCACGGTGGAGGCGCTGCAGACCGGCGCCGTGGATGCACTGGTGGTGCAGAATCCCTATGCTATGGGTTATCTTGGGGTGGAAAGCGCCTACCGGCTGCTGGCCGGACAGGGTGCGCAGCTGCCAAAGACCATGGACACCAGCACCCGGGTGGTGACCCTGGAAACCCTCTTTACGGTGGACAGCCAAAAGGCTCTGTTTGCCTTCCAATAACCCTGAATTGTGCAGATTCACCAGTTTTGCATCCGAACACGGAAACATTTTGCCGTGTTCGGATGTTTTTTTACCCTGTGAATCGGTGATTTTTGCCCTTGTTTTGGGAGTAAATTTCCGGTACTATTAAACCATCAGGTGAGGTTCCGAGCGAAGAACCTCACATCACACCAAGAAGAAAAGGAGAATTCACATGAGAAAAGCAATTGCGTGGGTTCTGGCTGCCGCGATGACCTTGAGTCTGGCTGCATGCGGCAGTTCCAGCTCTTCGACCGCAGCTTCCACTGCTGGCGGCACCAGCGACACCGCCCAGACCACTACGGTGGCCAATAAGGATAAGCCCCTGATCTGGTTTAACCGCCAACCCTCCAACTCCACCACCGGTGAGCTGGATATGGCGGCCCTCTCCTTCAACGAGAACACCTACTACGTCGGCTTCGACGCCAACCAGGGCGCAGAGCTGCAGGGCCAGATGGTCAAGGAGTACATTGAGGCTCATATAGACACCATCGACCGCAACGGCGACGGCGTGATCGGCTACGTGCTGGCCATCGGCGACATCGGCCACAACGACTCCATCGCCCGTACCCGCGGCGTGCGCAGCGCACTGGGCACCGCCGTTGACGAGGCCAACGGCATCGTCAGCGATCCCGTGGGCGTCAACACCGACGGCTCCGCTACCGCTGTCAAGGACGGCACCATCGAAGTGAACGGCGTCACCTACACCGTCCGCGAGCTGGCCAGCCAGGAGATGAAGAACTCCGCCGGCGCTACCTGGGATGCAGGTACCGCAGGCAACGCCATCACCACCTGGGCTGCTTCTCTGGGCGACCAGATCGACATCGTTGTCTCCAACAACGACGGCATGGGCATGGCAATGTTCAACGCCTGGTCTCGCGCCAATGAGGTTCCCACCTTCGGCTACGACGCCAACGCTGACGCAGTGGCAGCCATTGCAGAGGGCTACGGCGGAACCATCAGCCAGCACGCCGACGTGCAGGCTTACCTGACCCTCCGCCTGATCCGCAATGCTCTGGACGGCGTGGACATCAACACCGGCATCGCCACCGAGGATGACGCGGGCAACGTGCTGAGCGATGATGTGTACTACTACGACGAGGCTTCCCGTTCTTACTACGCTCTGAACGTGGCGGTCACCGCTGAGAACTACGAGGACTACCTGGACTCCACCGTTCCCTACGCTCCGGTTTCCAACCAGCTGGATGCAGCCGCCCACCCCGAGAAGAGCGTGTGGCTGGACATCTACAACGCTGCAGATAACTTCCTGAGCGCCACCTATCAGCCCCTGCTGCAGAAGTATGACGATCTCATGAACCTGAAGGTCGACTACATCGGCGGCGACGGCCAGAACGAGTCCAACATCACCAACCGTCTGGGCAATCCCAGCCAGTACGACGCCTTTGCTATCAACATGGTGAAGACCGACAACGCAACCTCTTACACTGCCCTGCTCGGTCAGTAAACCGCCAGCGGGAACCCACTAAAACCTAGTAATGCGCTATTAGGGAGAAGGGATTCTCCGTTGGGAGAAGAATCTCTCCCTAATAGCGCCTTTTTTTGGGGCGGCGGCCGCCCCTGCAAGATCCTATGTAAGAGACGGGAGGAACGAGAATGGCGGAACCGAGAGAGGACATGGTCTTGTCGATCCGCGGCATGTGCAAGTCGTTCGGACGCAACCGTGTTCTGGACCACATCAATCTGGATGTGAAACGCGGCACCGTCATGGGGCTGATGGGCGAAAATGGCGCCGGTAAGTCCACCATGATGAAGTGTCTGTTCGGCACCTACCAAAAGGATGAAGGTAAGATCATTTTGAACGGCAAGGAGGTCAATTTCTCCGGGCCGAAAGACGCGCTGGAAAACGGCATTGCAATGGTGCACCAGGAGCTCAACCAGTGCCTGGAGCGCAGCGTGACCGACAACCTGTTCCTGGGGCGCTACCCGGTGAAGGGTATGGGCGTTGTGGACGAGAGCCAGATGAAGCGCAAGGCCGCGGACCTGTTCCGCCGGCTGGGCATGACCGTCAACCTGACCCAGCCCATGCGGAACATGTCGGTGTCCCAGCGGCAGATGTGCGAGATTGCAAAGGCAATCTCCTACAATGCCCAGGTCATCGTGCTGGACGAGCCCACCTCCTCGCTGACGGTGCAGGAGGTCACAAAACTCTTTGAGATGATGCGGATGCTCAAGTCCCAGGGCATCGCGCTGATCTACATTTCCCACAAGATGGATGAGATCTTCGAGATCTGCGACGAGGTCTCTGTTCTGCGGGACGGCAACCTGGTGATGACCAAGTCCACCAAGGAGACCAACATGAACGAGCTGATCTCCGCGATGGTGGGCCGCTCCCTGGAGAGCCGCTTCCCGCCGGTGGACAACACCCCCGGCGAGCCCATCCTGTCGGTGCAGCATCTGTCCACCAAGTATGCGCCCCACCTGCAGGACATCAGCTTTGAGGTGCGGGAAGGCGAGATCTTCGGCCTGTATGGTCTGGTGGGCGCAGGCCGCACCGAGCTGCTGGAGACCATCTTTGGTGTCCGGACCCGAGCGGCCGGACGGGTGTATTTCCGCAACCGGCTGATGAACTTCAACGACGCGCGGGAGGCCATCGAGCACGGCTTCGCCCTCATTACTGAGGAGCGCAAGGCCAACGGCCTGTTCCTGAAAGGAAACCTGACCTTCAACACCACCATCGCCAACCTCGACCAGTACAAGGTTGGTCTGGCACTGTCCAAGCCCAAGATGGTCAAGGCAACCAACAAGGAGATCAAGATCATGCACACCAAGTGCATGGGTCCGGATGATATGATCTCCAGCCTGTCCGGCGGCAACCAGCAGAAGGTGATCTTCGGCAAATGGCTGGAGCGGGAGCCGCAGATCTTTATGATGGACGAACCCACCCGCGGCATTGACGTGGGCGCCAAATACGAGATCTATGAACTGATCATCCAGATGGCAAAGCAGGGCAAGACGATCATTGTGGTCTCCTCCGAAATGCCTGAGATTCTGGGCATTACCAACCGTATCGGCGTTATGTCCAACGGGCATCTGTCCGGCATTGTGGAGACCAAAAAGACCAACCAGGAAGAGCTTTTACGTCTGAGTGCGAAATACCTGTGAGCGGGGGATAGAATATGGCAACAAGTACGATTCTTTCGGCGGAGCGGGAGTTGGAGCTCCGCAAGCCCATCGACGAGTATGTGGGTAATATCCAGGCGCAGATCGATGAGCTGCGCCGCGACGGCACCGAGAAAGCGGTAAACATCCAGAACGACCTGGACAACCTCAAGCGGGACCGCATTTATACAGCAGAGGAAAAGGCTGCCCGGCAGGCCAAGCTCAAAGAGCAGCTGGCGGCCGCCCGGAATGTGGAAGCGAAAAACAAACCCCAGGTGGATAAGCTCATTGCAGATGCCGAGGCCTACCTGAAGGCGCACTACGACGCCGAGTACTTCCAGCCCATCGTGGCCAGCTGCCAGCAGGAGAAGGCGGCTGCCCAGAAAAAATACCAGGAGGCTGTGGCCGAGCTGGAAAAGGCCCATCAGGCGGCATTGAGCAAGCTGAGCGACGCCAAGGAGATCAAGGACGAGAAGTACGTCCACAAAAACCGCCTCTTTGACGCAAAGATGAAGCGGGACCAGGAGCTGCAGACCATCAAGGACCGCCGCCATGCAGCATTTGATTACAAGTATCATCTGCTGGATATGCTGCGGCTGTCCAAGTTCACCTTTGCGGAGAGCATGGCCCAGCGGTGGGAAAACTACACCTACACCTTCAACACCCGGGATTTCTTCCTGCGGAACGGTCTGTACATCGCCATCATCATCGTCTTTGCGGTGCTCTGCGTCATCACCCCCATGGTCAAGGGCGTGCAGCTGCTGACCGTCAACAACATCCTGAACATCCTGCAGCAGGCTTCGCCCCGGATGTTCCTGGCGCTGGGCGTGGCTGGTCTGATCCTGCTGGCCGGCACCGACCTGTCCATCGGCCGTATGGTGGGTATGGGCATGACCGCCGCCACCATCGTGATGCATCAGGGCCCCAACACCGGCTCGGTGTTCGGTATGGTTTTTGACCTGTCCGGTCTTCCGGTGGTAGTCCGCATCTTCCTGGCGCTGGTGGTCTGCATCCTGCTGTGCACCATCTTTACCACCATTGCAGGCTTCTTTACGGCCCGGTTCAAGATGCATCCCTTCATCTCCACCATGGCCAACATGCTGGTGATCTTCGGTCTGGTGACCTATTCCACCAAGGGCGTTTCCTTCGGCGCCATCGACACCACCATCCCCAACATGATCATTCCCCGCATCGGCGGCTTCCCCACCATCATTCTGTGGGCGGCGGCAGCGGTGGTCATCGTCTGGTTTATCTGGAACAAGACTACCTTTGGCAAGAACCTGTTCGCCGTGGGCGGCAACGCTGAGGCAGCGGCTGTCTCCGGTATCTCGGTCTTCTGGGTGACCGTGGGCGCCTTTGTGCTGGCGGGTATCCTGTACGGCTTCGGCTCCTGGCTGGAGTGCATCCGTATGTTCGGTTCCGGCTCCGCAGCGTACGGCCAGGGCTGGGAGATGGACGCCATCGCAGCCTGCGTCGTGGGCGGCGTGTCCTTCACCGGCGGTATTGGTAAGATTTCCGGCGTGGTGGTCGGTGTCTTTATCTTCACCGCACTGACCTACTCCCTGACCACTCTGGGCATCGACGCGAACCTGCAGTTCGTCTTCTCCGGCATCATCATTCTGGTGGCTGTTATGCTGGACTGCCTGAAGTACGTCCAGAAGAAGTAAGCGAGCTTCTTCCGCTCTTTCAGAAAAAATCATTTTCAGCCTGGGGCTGCTGCGAAACGAAGGTGGAGCGGCAGCCCCTTTCTTGTGGGCAGAAATTGCAAAAGAGCGCGACCACGGGGCAGGGGAAAATGGTTTTCTGCCATTGCTGGGATGAAGTCAAAAAACTGGTGAGGAGGCGGACTGGGTGAAAAAAGCGTGCCTGCTGCATCATAAAGAGATATCAAAAACAGAGAAATAAGAGAGTGTCATTGCTTCTTGCGGGAATTAGGCGGATAAACTATAATGGTTTTGGCTTCTTACGCGAAAATTTCAGAGTCTTTTATGAATCTATATAGGATAGGAAAGGAAGCTTGATTTCATGCGAGAAAAAAATGATAATACCCACAAAAAAATTGATATCAGACAAATGGCACAGGAGATGGGAAAAACAGCAGCTGCGGCAGCTGACAATGTAGGAAAAGCCGCGGTTTCCGTTGCAGGAAAAGGCAAAGAAGTGATCGAAAGATCTCAAGATGCAGTTTATCATGCATTGGATCAAAACGGCGATGGAAAGGTCGATATTGAGGATATTATCATTATGGGACTTAAAGTTCCTGGTGTTTGCATCAAAAGAGAACAATTTCTGCGCAAAGAACTGCAGAGCAAATGTGATCCGGAAACCATTGAAAAGGCGATTTCAACCAATCCGCTGCACGCTGGTATTTCGCAAGATATCATTGATTTTGTGGCGGATGAAGTAATTAAATATGAGCGGGTATGCGTGTCGGGAATATCTGCTGCTTTGAGTATGCCAGGTGGTGCTGTCATGGCGGCCACTATTCCAACAGACATTGCACAGTATTATGGTTACATGCTGCGCGCTGCGCAAAAACTGATGTATTTATATGGATTTCCTCAGATTGATATAGAGGAAGATGGACCGGTCTTTGATTCGGAAACAATGAATCTGATGATCATCTGTCTGGGCGTTATGTATGGTGTTGCGGGAGCCAGTAATGCCCTAAAGACTATAGCAAAAGCACTCGGTTCTGGCGTGGAAAAGCAGCTGCTCCGCCGTGCGTTGACCAAGGGAACGATTTATCCCATTGTAAAGAACGTATCCAAATGGTTTGGAATGAAAATGACAAAAGAGGTGTTTGCTGGATTTTTTAAAAAGGCAATCCCGGTGATTGGCGGTGTACTGGGAGGTGGGATTACCTTCCTGTCTTTTGGGCCCTGCTGTGACAAATTAAAATCTTCTTTGAAAAATACGATCCTCAGCAATCCACACTATCAGGATAGCAAATCAGATGATATTCTCATGGTTGATTATACCGTTGTTTGACAATGAGAATACCAACCGACAGAGCTGAAATCGCTTTGAAATACAATCGAGCGGATTTGTTCTGTGGGTTCGGCATCATAATTTGCAGGAAGAAAGTATACGACAAAAGGGGCCTGTGCAAAATCAGCGTTTTGCACAGGCCCCTTTGATGCCCTTGCGGGAAACTCAAGCCAGCAGATAGGCGTACATAACGATGTAATGACACAGGCTGCCGGCCATCACAAAGAGATGGAAGATCTCATGCATGCCGAAGTTCGGATGCCGCCGCTCGAACTCCACACGCTTGAGGGCATAGATCACGCCGCCCACCGTATACAGCAGCCCGCCTGCCAGAAGCCAGCCAAAACAGGCCGGAGAAAGGCAGTCCAGCAGCTGGGGCAGCGCAAAAATGCAGGCCCAGCCCATGGCAATATAGAAAACAGAGGAAACCCATTTGGGACAGAATACGAAAAAAAGCATGGAGCCGATTCCCAGAATGGCGCATCCCCAGATGACACCCAGAAGGATCAGGCCGGACGGCCGCGGAAGCGCCAAGAGACAGACCGGCGTGTAGCTGCCTGCAATCAGCACAAAGATCATCATGTGGTCGATCTTTTTTAGAAGCGTTTCCCGGGGGTTGGCAGGGGAAATGGTGTGATAGGCGGCACTGGCGCTGTAAAGGGCCACCAGGCTGAGGGAATAGACGATCATGGACACCATGGCCAGAGGCTTGCCCGACTGCGCCGCCTTGATGAGCAGGGGAATGCCTGCCCATGCAAAACCAATGGCGCCGATAAAGTGGGAGATGGCGCTGACCGGGTCCTTGATATACAGAGTGTGACGGCGGAGCGGATTGGGCTCGCGGGAAGATGCAGCGGACAGAGTGATGAATTTGATCATCCTTTCCTGTGCGTGATGCTTTGTTCTATGCACAATCGGACCGGAAGGTGCCGGAGCATTCGACAATTTCCGACGGTAAAGATTGCAGATAGCTTTTTATCGGGTTTTCAAAAACCTGTTATAAGATAACATACATCACAATTATTCCCCTGTCAAGCCTGAAAACAGCGCGCCAAATGCTGGAAACAAAAAATTAAGAAAAAATACACTGTCTTTTTGCACAAAAAAGCGGTCGGCAGCTTGTAACTGCCGACCGGAACATGTTCTGTTTCTCACCGCCCTTTTGAGAGAATAGGGTTCAAATGGATTTTCTCATTGAATGAGGCGGAAGGTTTGTGTAAAATGGACATAACGCCGAATTGCTGCTCAGGCAATGCCCAGCGCCGTATGGAGCACCAGCCCGGCCGCACCGCACAGGCACATGGTCAGGATGGGGTTCCACTTGAACTTGCGCAGCAGTACGAAGGCCACGGCGAAGCTTGCTGCGCCGATCCAGTCGATGACGTTCAGCGCGGGGGCCTGGTCGTTAAACAGCACCATGGACAGGATGGACAAGCCTGCGCCCAAGATCAGGGCCACCACCACCGGCCGCAGGCAGGTCAGAACGTTCTGCAGCACCGAGATGTTCTTGTACTTGTCATAAATGTACGCCAGCAGCGAGACCAGGATCAGCGCAGGGGTGATGCAGCCCAGCGTAGCGATGATGGCGCCTGCCGGGCCGGCGATGCGGATGCCTACGAAGGTGGCGGAGTTGACCGCGATGGGACCGGGAGTCATCTCGGCAATGGTGACAAGGTCTGTAAATTCCTGCAGGGTCAGCCAGGGGTGCAGTTCCACCACCTGGCTCTGGATCAGCGGGATGGCAGCATATCCGCCGCCCACGCTGAACAGGCCCACCTGCAAAAAACTGAGAAACAGCTGCAGATAAATCATGCCTTTTTCTCCTTTCTGAGCTGGAACAATGCGCGCACGACTCCAAAGGCGGCCGCAGCCAAAATGATGAGGATGACGTTCACATCCAGGAAGAAATTGGCGATAAAGGCCAGGACCATCAGCCCGATGTAGACAGCGGATTTGGTTTTCACAACATTACTGCCCAGCCCGCAGACCACATCCAGGATCACGGCCGCAACGCCCGCCTGCATGCCTTTGAGCACCATTGCGACATAGACGTTGGTGGCGAAGGCGGTATAGAAAAAGGAGATTACCGACAGGATAACCATAGGCGGAATGATGGTGCCGATGACCGCCACCACCATACCCAGAAGCCCTTCCACATGCCAGCCCACAAGAATGGCAGCGTTGACCGCGATGGCTCCGGGGCTGGACTGGGCCAGCGCGGTCATGTCCAGCATTTCCTGCTCGCTGATCCAGTGCAGCTCATCCACAAATTTGCGTTTCATAAAGGTGACGATGACAAAACCACCGCCGAAGGTGAAGGCGCTGATGTACAGCGTGCTGAAGAAAAGCGCGCGCAGCCGGGCTGCGCGGCTCATGGGCTGGGATTGTTCCATGATCTGCCTCCTTGTTTTCGTTGTCTCTATGATACTCCATCCGGCCTTCCGCGTGAAATGCCATTTTTTTATATCAATGATAACTTTTTTGAGAGGACAGGAACCATCATGACGATTCGTCACCTGCGCATCTATGTTGCGGTTTATCAGAGCGAAAATGTGACCCATGCGGCAGAAGAACTTCATATGACCCAGCCGGCGGTCACCCGCGCCATCAAGGAGCTGGAACAGTACTACGGCGTATGCCTGTTTGAGCGGATGTACCGGCGGCTCTCGCCCACCGAGGCGGCCCGCCGCCTTTATCCCCAGGCGCTCCATCTGCTGGATGTGTTCGACCGCATCGAGACCGGCCTGCGCAACTGGGATTCCATCGGTCTGATCCGGGTGGGGGCAACGGTCACGCTGGGTAGTTCGCTGCTGCCGCGGCTGGTGCGCCGGTTCAAAGAACAGAATCCCGGCATCCTGCTGCAGGTCAGGGTGGCAAACGGGGACACCCTGACCGCCGCCCTGTGTGAAAATGATCTGGATCTGGCCCTGCTGGAAAACAGCCCCCATCTGCCGGATCTGTGCACCGAGGAGATCGGCGCCGACCAGCTGTACGCGGTGATGGCGCCCGGCGATCCGCTGGCCTTGCAGAAATCGGTCACTTTGCAGCAGCTTTCGGAGCAGCCGCTGCTGGTGCGGGAACAGGGGAGCACCGCCCGCACGGTGCTGCAGAATGCGCTGGAAATGGAGGGCTTGCAGCTGCAGGCAGTCTGGGAGAGCGTCAGCAGCGAGGCGCTGCTCCAGGCGGCCGCCGAAGGGCTGGGGGTGGCGGTGATGCCTGCCTCCCGGGTCCAGAAGACGGTGCAGGCCGGCAGGGTCTGCATGCTGCCCATCTCCGGCCGCGCTCTGGTGCGCAGGCATGTGGCGGCCTGGCACAAGGAAAAATATCTGACTGCGTCCATGAAAGCATTTCTTGAATTCTGCCGGACAGAACAAAACGCTCCCGCCCTCTGAGGGGAAACTGTGCGTCGGTCACGGTGAAAAGGAGAGCGGCCGTGGTATAATAACGCCATAAAAAGGATTGCCCGCCGGGAGGAAAAAAGATGAAGGTACTTTGTTTCGGGGATTCCAACACCTATGGCTATGACCCGCGTTCCTGGCTGGGGGAACGGTACGCCCCGGACAGCCGGTGGGTGGATCTTCTGGCGGGCAAAACCGGCTGGGAAATCCAAAACCACGGTTCAAACGGGCGGGAGATCCCCCGGCGGCCCATCTGCATCCCGGCGGATGTGGAGCTGCTGATCCTGATGCTGGGCACAAACGACCTGCTGCAGGGCGCTTCGCCGGAAGCCGCGGCCGGTCGGATGGAGGAGTTTCTCACCGGCCTTGGGTTTGCCCGGGACAAAATCCTGCTGATCACCCCGCCGCCGCTGAGATTTGGGGAGTGGGTGCAGGAGCAAAGTTTAATCGACGCTTCGGCCCGGCTGGCCCTGCTCTACCGGGAACTTGCGGAGCGGTTGGGAATTCGCTTTGCGGACGCCGGGCCCTGGGGCGTCGCTCTGGCGTACGACGGCGTCCATTTCACCGAACAGGGGCACAAAGCCTTTGCCGAAGGTCTGTACAAGGAGGTTTTTCCATGAAAAAAAGTATTCTGGCCGCGCTGTTCTCTCTTCTGATGCTGCTGACCGCCTGCGGCGCGGCTTCCTCCGATGGCTATACAAAAATCAGCCAGGAGGAAGCAAAAGAGATGATGGACGCCGGAGAGGTCCTGATCCTGGACGTTCGGGAGCAGGAGGAATACGACGGCGGCCACATCCCCGGTGCGGTGCTGCTGCCGCTGGGGAGCATCAATGAGGAAACCGCTGCCGCTGTGATCCCGGAAAAGGAGACGGTGGTGCTGGTCTACTGCCGCAGCGGCAACCGCAGCAAAAAGGCCGCCAAAGCTCTGGCCGAGCTGGGGTATACCGGCATCTATGAGTTCGGCGGCATCAGCACCTGGCCCTATGATATCGTAACGTAAGCAAACTTAAACCGCCGCCGGGAAGAGCCAAATCTTCCCGGCGGCGGTTTCTGTCTCTATCGGATCTCCTGCTCCAGTGCGTCGAATTCCGGTGTGGAGAAAAATTCTCCCAGTGTAATACCCAGACCGTCGCAGATCATTTTGATGGTCAAGAGTTTAGGATTCTGGCTTTTGCCATACAGAATGTTCTTGATGCTGGACGGCGGCAAAGCGCAGAGGGTGGCCAGTTTGTTGATGCTGATGGAACGCTCTCCGCAGAGAACCAGAATTCGGTTTCGGACTGCTGCAACGGTGTCCATGCGTTTCCCTCCCGGAGTTTTTCTTTTAAGATAAACAATCCGGTTGCGCAATATAGGCTATGCGTGCTACTATATAGGCTATACATAGACTATTTTGGAGGGAAAAAATGAAAGAGCGAGGATGTACCTTTTTTGGACATCGGGATTGCCCGACATCGGTCAAACCTAAATTACGGGCGCAGTTGATTGATTTAATAGAGAATCAAGGGGTTACAACCTTTTATGTCGGCAGTCAAGGAAGCTTTGATAGTATGGTAAAATCTGTTCTGCAAGAACTAGAGCTTTTGTATCCCCAAATTTCATATACCATTGTTCTGGCATATATACCGCGAAAAAAAGAAGATGGCGGTTTATATACGATGCTTCCAGAAGGAATTGAAAAAGTTCCACGAAGATTCGCCATTTGCTGGCGTAATCGATGGATGCTGAAGCATGCAGATTATGTGGTGACATATGTGACCCATCCCTGGGGTGGTGCAGCTCAATTTGCAGCGGAGGCTAAAAACAAGGGAAAACAGGTGTATAATCTTTGGAGCAAAAAAGAAAATTTTGATGAATAGACGATACGGTGCAGCTTTTTTCCTCCTGAACTGCTGGTCGAGAGGGGGAAACCAGCTTTCGGTTGAGGAATTCCGGCCAAAGGGATACAATGAAAGCAGAAAAAATGGCAAAGGAGAGACTGCGATGAAAAAGACCCTTGGCGCGCTGATCGCACAGACCCGCAGGGAAAAGGGGATGACCCAGCTGGAACTGGCCGGGAAAATGGGGGTGACCGACAAGGCGGTTTCCAAGTGGGAGCGGGATCTGGCCTGCCCGGATGTTCAGTCGCTGCCGACCC
>CALXGY010000125.1 GCA_944387955.1 uncultured Faecalibacterium sp.
GCCGGGAACAGATGCTGCGGGGCATGTGCAGCGGCGGCAAGCACTGCCTTGCCCCCAATGCCTGCTCCCACCTGATCGTGGACCACAAGGATTATCTCAACATCCTGCGCCGGGTGCGCCAGCTGCCCGGGGTCAAAAAGGTGTTCGTGCGCAGCGGCATCCGGTTCGACTACCTGATGGCCGACCCGGACGAGACCTTCTTCAAGGAACTGGTGGAATACCACGTCTCGGGCCAGCTCAAGGTGGCCCCCGAGCACTGCGCCCCCAACACCCTGGCCTATATGGGCAAGCCCCCCATCGAGGTGTTCAACAAGTTCAAGGACAAGTTCTACGAGCTCAGCAAGAAGGCGGGTAAAAAGCAATATCTGGTGCCCTACCTCATGTCCAGCCACCCGGGCAGCACCCTCAAGGATGCGGTCTATCTGGCCGAATACCTCTACAAAAACCACATGCGCCCCGAGCAGGTGCAGGACTTTTACCCCACCCCCGGCACCGTGAGCACCTGCATGTTCTACACCGGCCTCGACCCCTATACCCTCAAGCCGGTCTTTGTGGAAAAGACCCCCGAGGGCAAGGCGCTGCAGCGGGCGCTGCTGCAATACTATGAGCCCCGCAACGCCGAAAAGGTGGTCAAGGCCCTGAAGATGACCCACCGGGAGGACCTGATCCCGCTGCTGGTCCCGGCGGAAGGCCGCCGCGCCGTGCAGCGCAGCGCCCGGAAAAAGGAGATGGAGGCCGAGGTCACCATCCATCAGGACGGCAGCTATTCGGTGCGGCCCAAAAAGGGCGGCACTCCGGCGGGCCGGGCGCCCTCTCCGGGAGCCCGCTTTGCCCCCCGCGGAAAAATCAAAACCAACAAGCCGGGCAGTTCTGCCCACAGGGAGGAATCCGAATGCAGGAATACAAAATCCAACAAGAAAAAGTAAGACGCCCCGGCCTTCTGGCCCGGCTGGCGGGGCTGGCTCTGGCCGCGGCCCTGGCCCTGACCGGCTGTGCGGGCATCCCCGCCGGGATGCTGCCCTCCGGCGGACAGGGGGAAGCCCCGGCCCAGGGCGAGACCATCGGCACCGGTGAGACCGGCGATGCAGCATTCCAGATGCACTTTATCGACGTGGGCCAGGCCCTGAGCGTTCTGGTGGAGTGCGACGGCCAGTACATGCTCTACGACGGCGGTAACGTGGCGGACGGCAGTCTGGTGGTCTCCTACCTGGACAGCCAGGGAGTGGAGCAGCTGGAGTACGTCTTTTGCAGCCACGCCCACGAGGACCATGTGGGCGGCCTTGCCGCGGCGCTGGCCTATTTCCCCACAAACCACGTCTACGCGCCGGTGACCCAGAACGACACCGCCTGCTTTGAGGACTTTGTCAAGTACACCCAGCAGCAGGGCCTGGCGGTGGAGGTCCCGGCGGTGGGCACCAGCTGGGCGCTGGGCAGCGCCACGGTGCAGCTGCTGGGCCCGGTGAAGAGCTACGACGACACCAACGACACCTCTCTGGTGCTGCGGATCGACTACGGCGAGACCAGCTTCCTGCTGACTGGCGACATGGAGTCGGACGCCGAGAAGGACCTGCTGGAAAGCGGCGCAAACCTGGATGTGGACGTGCTGCAGGTGGGACATCACGGCTCCGAGACCAGCTCCAGCTATGTGTTCCTGAATGCGGTGCTGCCGGAAATGGGCATCATCTCGGTGGGAGCGGGCAACAGCTACGGCCACCCCCATGAAGCGGCGCTGAGCCGTCTGCGGGACGCCGGGGTGGATACATACCGCACCGACCTGATGGGCACCATCACCATTTCCAGCGACGGCGCGAACTACACGGTGGGCAGCGAACATTATGTCCCGGACGAGCAGCTCAACCCCACCCTGACCGACGGCGGCGGCCAGAATGCTTCCGGCTCCCAGAGCCAGACCTACATCGGCAACATCAACTCCAAAAAGCTGCATCTGCCCACCTGCTCCAGCCTGCCCGCCGAGCAGAACCAGGTGCTTTTCTCCAGCTTCGACGAGGCCATTGCGGCAGGGTATACCCCTTGCTCCAACTGTCTGGGCTGAACCTTTTAAACCGATTTTTCAGCGCCCCGCGCTGCAGCCCGAAGGCTGCGGCGCAGGGCGCTTGTTGATTTGTACCGGGCCGCGCTGTATAATAAGACAAATCTGCACAGGAGGTGGGGCAAATGGGAATCGGAGCAAGCCGTCCGCTGCCGGTGGACAAGCCCGCGGAGATCGACCTGGATCAGGCCGCCCGGTATTTTGGGGCGAGAGGGGAGCTGGACTCGGGCACCCGGGCGCTGCTTGCCCGGTGTGCAGGGCCGCTGCTGGCCGCCGCCCTGCCCCGGGCGGTCTGGCTCCGGGCCGGGCGGCAGGAGCTGGAGCAGCTGGGCATCATCCAGGGCAAGGACGCCGCAAAACACCTGGCGGGCTGCGATGAGTGCATCCTGCTGGCGGTGACCCTGGGCCCCGGGCTGGATGCCCAGATCCGCCGGGCCGGGGTGGGGGACATCGCCGCCGCCGTGGCCTCGGACGCCCTGGGCAGCGCCCTGGCCGAGCAGGTCTGCGACGGGGCGGAACAGACGCTGCGGCAGATGCTCAAGGCAGAAGGACTTTATCTCACCGGGAGGTTTTCTCCGGGATACGGGGACTGGCCCATCTCGGTGCAGCCGCTGCTGGCCCAGGCGCTGGACACCCCGCGCCGTATGGGAATGTGCGTGACCGAGAGCTTTTTAATGCTTCCCCGCAAGAGCGTGACTGCGGTGCTGGGGGTCAGCGGGCAGCCGGTGACCGGCTACCGGGCCGGATGCGGCCACTGTGCGCTGCGGGAAACCTGTGAATACCGAAAGAGAGGGCAGAGCTGTGAAGGCTGAGCAACTATTCCACCAGACCAATACCATCCTTCTGGACGGCGGCATGGGCACCATGCTGCAGGCCGAGGGGCTGAAACTCGGGGAAAAGCCGGAGGTACTCAACCTCACGAACCCCGCACTGATCGAGAGCATCCACGCCCGGTACGCCGAGGCGGGCAGCCGCATCCTGAACGCCAATACCTTCGGCGGCTCGGCCCACAAGCTGGCGGACACCGGCTATACGGTGGAGCAGGTCATCGCCGCGGGCATCGGCTGCGCAAAGCGGGCGGGCGCGCCCTATGGGGCCCTGACCGCCCTGGACGTGGGCCCGCTGGGGGAGCTGCTGGAGCCCGCAGGGACCCTGGCCTTTGAGGATGCGGTAAAGGAGTTTGGCCGCATCGTCCGGGCGGGCGCCGAGGCCGGAGCGGATCTCATCTTCCTGGAGACCTTCACCGACCTGTACGAGCTGAAGGCCGCGCTGCTGGCCTGCAAAGAGAACAGCCGCCTGCCCATCCTGGCCAGTATGAGCTTTGAGGCAGGGGGGCGCACCTTCACCGGCTGTACGGTGGAAAGCTTTGCGGCTACCGCCCGGGGCCTCGGGGCAAACGCGCTGGGCATCAACTGCAGCCTTGGCCCCAAGGAGATCTATCCCATGGCCCAGCGCCTGGCGGCGGCGCTGCCCGGCAATTTCCCTATTTTTGTCAAGCCCAATGCAGGGCTTCCCCGGGCGGACGGCAGCGGCTACGACATCACCCCCCAGCTCTTTGCCATGCAGATGAAGCCCTACCGGGAGTTGGGCCTCTTTGCGGCGGGCGGCTGCTGCGGCACCACCCCCGACTTTATCCGGATGCTGGGCAGCACCTTTGCAGGCTGCGCTCCCGGCCGCCCGGCCCACGCCATGGCGTCGGTGCTCTGCACTCCGGTGGACTGTGTGCGGGTGGACGGCATCACGGTGGTGGGCGAGCGGATCAACCCCACCGGCAAAAAGCGGTTCCAGCAGGCCATCCGGGAGGGTGACACCGATTATATTCTGGAACAGGCGGTGAGCCAGGCCGAGAGCGGCGCGGCGGTGCTGGACGTGAACGTGGGCGTGCCCGGCGTGGACGAGCCTGCCGTCATGGAGCGGACGGTCAAGGCGCTGCAAAGCGTCATCAGCCTGCCGCTGCAGCTGGATTCCTCGAACCCCGAGGCCCTGGAGCGGGGCCTGCGGGTCTACAACGGCAAACCCATCGTCAACTCGGTCAACGGGGAACAGAAGGTGCTGGACCGCATCCTCCCCCTGTGCAAAAAGTACGGCGCAGCGGTGGTGGGCCTGACCCTGGACGAGCGGGGCATCCCCAAGACCGCCGCCGAGCGGGTAGCCATCGCCCGCCACATCCGGGACGCCGCCCTGGCTGCCGGAATTCCCATCGAGGACATCTATATCGACTGCCTGACCCTGACGGTCAGCGCCCAGCAGGAGGATGTGCCGGCCACGCTGGAAGCCCTGGCCGCCTGCAAAAAGGAGCTGGGGGTGCGCACTGTGCTGGGCGTCTCCAACATCAGCTTCGGGCTGCCCTGCCGCCCCTACCTGAATACCACCTTCCTGACCATGGCCATGACGGCGGGGCTGGATCTCGCCATCATGAACCCGGCCAGCGAGGAGATGATGGCCGCGGTCTTTGCCTACAACGTCCTCTGCGGCCGGGACAAACAGAGCACCCGCTATATCGCCCGCTATGCCGGGCGCACCGTCTCTTCCGCCCCGGTTCCCCAGGCGGCCGCCGCCCAGACCGGCCCTGCCGCCCCGGAGGGAGAGTATGCCGCCCTCATCAAGGCGGTGGAACAGGGACTGAAAGGGGAGGCCGCCGCCCAGACAAAGGCCCTGCTGGCCGAAAAGGACCCGCTGACCCTGGTGGATGAGGCGCTGATCCCGGCGCTGGACATGGTGGGCAGCGGGTACGAAAAGGGCACCCTCTTCCTGCCCCAGCTGCTCCAGGCAGCCAGCGCGGCCCAGAGCGCCTTTGAACAGATCAAGGCCGCCATTGCCGCCAAGGGCCAGGCCGGCGGCTCCAAGGGCCGCATCCTGCTGGCCACCGTCAAGGGGGATGTGCACGACATCGGCAAGAACATTGTCCGGGTCATCCTGGAAAATTACGGCTTTGAGGTCATCGACCTGGGCCGGGACGTGCCGGTGGAAAAGGTGGTGCAGACCGCCCAGGAACAGCAGATCCGGCTGGTGGGCCTCTCCGCCCTCATGACTACCACCCTCAAGAGCATGGAGGAGACCATCGCCGCCCTGCACGCCGCAGGCTGGCAGGGCAAAGTCATGGTGGGAGGCGCAGTGCTGACCCCCAGCTACGCCGAAAAGATCGGCGCGGACTATTACGCCAAGGACGCAAAGCAGAGCGCCGACATCGCCAAGAAATTTTTCGGGGTACAGTGAGAAACCGGTCTGAACGAACCGGAACGCTGCCCCATCCGCTCCCATGCATAGAAAAACCGCGCCCCGCATACCTTGAACTGAGGTTGCGGGGCGCGGACTTTTTGCAAAAGGTTCAAATTCATCTCAAAAAACCGCCATAAAACTGCCACATCTTTCCGCTAGAATAAGAGCGCAGTCAGGAACGCAAGACTCCGTCCCCCGGAGAGCTGCTGACCAGGCAGACCATACCGCGCTGGCGCCCAGCAGGGGCAGGCGGTATCCGACCCTTTCTCCCTGTCCCCAACGCCCATGCGAGGCAACAGCCGGGCGCGGACAGACAACCAACCCTCTCCCGCATCTGCAGGAGTTTTCATACAGGCGGCGCCGTTTTCCTTCCTTTCCTCGGCGCCGTCTGATTTTTTGTTTCAAAGGGCATCAAAACAAACGAGCCTGCGCTCATTCTGAATTGAGACGGAAAAGCCGGAAAAAAGTTTGCAAAATCCCTTGACAATCCCGCCGAATCTGGTATAATAGCTATCGTTCCGAGCGACACAGCAAAGAACAAAACAGAATATGCGGATATGGCGGAATTGGCAGACGCGTTAGATTCAGGTTCTAATCGGGGCAACTCGGTGGAGGTTCAAGTCCTCTTATCCGCACCAA
>CALXGY010000126.1 GCA_944387955.1 uncultured Faecalibacterium sp.
GGCCATATAGAGATCCTTGAGGATCAGACTTTTTACCTTCATTCCTTCTTCCCTCCCTTTACCATAAACACAAAGAGGTCCTCGATGCTCACCGCACTCAAAACGCTTCCCGCCGGACCAGAGCTTCCACCCCGTAGGGGGTCTCCCGCCGCCCCAGGATCGCCCCGGGGTCCAGCTCCGCCAGCTGGGCGGGCGTGCAGTGCAGCACCCCGTATTCCTCCCGCAGAGCGTCTTTTTCCTCACAGAGCAGCAGCCGCCCCTTGTGGAGGAAGGCAATGTAATCGCAGAGCTTTTCCAGGTCGCTGACGATGTGGGAGGAGATGAGCACCGCGTGGTCCTCCTCCCGGGCAAAGTCGCACAGCAGGTCCACCAGCTCATCCCGGGCCACCGGGTCCAGGCCGTTGGTCGCCTCATCCAAAAGCAGGAGCTTCGGGTGGTGGGCAAGAGCCACCGCGATGCCCAGCTTCATCTTCATGCCCCGGGACAGCTCTTTGAAGGGCTTATTTTCCGGCAGGTCCATCCGGCGCAGATATTCCTCATAGGCTTTCTGGTCCCAGTGGTGGAAAATGCCGCTCATGACCCGGCCGGTCTGTTTGGCGGTCATGCAGTCGGGCAGGCCGGCCTCCCCCAGCACCACCCCCACCTCTTCTTTGATGGTTTGAATCTCGGTCTGGTTGTCCATTCCCAGCACCGAGACGCCGCCCCCGTCCCGCCGGACGGCGTCCAGGAGCAGGGACATGGTGGCGCTCTTGCCTGCGCCGTTCTCCCCGATGAGACCCATAATGCAGCCGCCGGGCAGGGTCAGATCCAGAGGCCCCAGAGTGAAATCCTTATAATGTTTGGTCAGGCCGCGAATTTCCAGCGCGTTCATACAGCGCCCTCCTCCCAAATCAGGCCGAACATCTCGACCACCTCGGCCCGGCTCAAGCCGCAGGCAGCGGCCAGCCGGGCAATTTCTGCAATGTGTTCTTCGATCTGCTTGAGATTTTCCTCCCGAATCAGTTCGGTGTTCCGAGCCGCCACAAAGGAACCTTTGCCCGGGATGGTGTAGAGAAACCCTTCCCGCTCCAGCTCGTCGTAGGCTCGTTTTGTGGTGATGACGCTGATCCGCAGATCCCGGGCAAGCCCCCGGATGGAGGGCAGCGCCTCGTCGGGGCAAAGCTCTCCGCTGAGGATCTGGTTTTTGATCTGGGTATAGATCTGGTCGTAGATCGGCGCACCGCTTTTGTTGTCGATGAACAGATTCACCGGTTCTCACCTCCCCGCGTTATCTGTGTATAAACAGTATATACAGTAGATACGATTTTGTCAAGGGTTTGGACGCAAAAAGGCCCCGCCCTTTTGGAAAGGACGGGGCCGGAATACAAATGCCGGAAATTACTTGTTCAGGGCCAGGATGGCTTCCTTGATGCGGGCGGCGGCCACCTTGGTCTTTTCGGCGTCGCCGAAGGCGGTCAGGCGGAAGTAGCCCTCGCCGCACTCACCGAAGCCCACACCGGGGGTGCCCACCACACCGCAGGTGTTCAGCAGCCAGTCGAAGAACTCCCAGCTGGTCATGCCGCCGGGGCAGCGCAGCCAGATGTAGGGGCTGTTCTTGCCACCGCAGTACCACACGCCGCACTCGTCCAGCGCGTCGGCAATGACCTTGGCGTTGCGGCGGTAGTAGTCCAGATTGGCCTGGATCTCGGCCATGCCGTCTTTGGTAAAGACGGCGGCAGCGCCCCGGTGCACAATGTAGGGCACGCCGTTGAACTTGGTGGTCTGGCGGCGCAGCCAGAGCTTGTTGAGGTTCATGCCCGCCCGCTCCAGGTCGTGGGGAACCACGGTGTAGCCGCAGCGGGTGCCGGTAAAGCCTGCGATCTTGGAGAAGGAGCAGATCTCGATGGCGCAGTCCCGGGCGCCCTCCACCTCAAAGATGCTGCGGGCCAGGTTCTCGTCCGAGACAAAGCACTCGTAGGCTGCGTCGTAGAGGATGATGGCATTGTTCTTCTTGGCGTAGTCCACCCACTCCTTCAGCTGCTCGCGGGTGTAGGCTGCGCCGGTGGGGTTGTTGGGGCTGCAAATATAGATGATGTCCGCCTTGACGCTCTTGTCCGGCATGGAGAGGAACCCGCCCTCCTGGCTGGTGCGGCCGTAGATGATCTTGCGGCCGTCGGTGACGTTGTCATCCACATAGGTGGGGTAGACGGGGTCCGGGACCAGCACCGTGTTGTCGGTATCGAACAGGCCCAGCACGTTGGCCAGGTCGCTCTTTGCGCCGTCGCTGATGAAGATCTCATCCTCGGCGATCTGGGTGTTGCGGGAGGCATAATAGCCCTGGATGGCCTGCTTCAAAAAGCCGTAGCCCTGCTCGGGGCCGTAGCCGTGGAAACCGGCCTTGGTGCCCATCTCGTCCACTGCGGCGTGCATGGCGTCCACCACACACTTTGCCAGGGGCTGGGTCACGTCGCCGATGCCCAGGCGGATGATCTCCTTGTCGGGGTGTGCGGCCTGATAGGCGGCCACCTTGTGGTTGATGTCCACAAACAGGTAGCTGGCTTTCAGCTCGTTGTAATGCTGATTCATCTTCATAGTAGTGTTCCCTCTCTTGTGTTTATGGTTCCAGCCGCAAAAGGGCGGCTCGTTCAGACTTCGGTGACGCCCTCGCAGACCGTCTCGGTGGGGCCGGTCATAAGCACCTGCTGTCCGGGCAGGATCTGGATGGTCAGATCTCCGCCCCGCAGGCTGACCTGGATCTTCTCCCCGGCGGGGCAGATGCCCTGCTCGGTCAGTGCGGACACGCTGGCGCATGCGCCGGTGCCGCAGGCCCAGGTCTCGCCGCTGCCCCGCTCCCAGACCCGCATCTTCAGGTGGGTGGGGCTGAGCACCTGGATGAATTCGGTGTTGACCTGCTGGGGGAAGTTCGGATGCTTTTCAAAGGCGGGGCCGATCTTTTCCAGCTCCAGCGCGTCCACATCCTCCACTACGGTAACGCAGTGGGGATTGCCCACGCTGATGCAGGTGACGGTCCAGCTTTTCCCGGCCGCTTCCAGGGTGCAGTTCACCAGCGGTCCGGGGCCCATGTTCTCGGCGGGCAGGTCGGCAGCCATGGCGCTGTACTGCCCCATCTCCACCTGCCAGCGGCCCTCGCCCTGCCAGCGCAGCAGCTTCGGCCCGCTGAGGGTGTCCAGCAGCAGCCGGTCCTTCCCGGCGCAGGCGGGCTCGTGATCCCGCAGCCACTGGGCAACGCAGCGGATACCGTTGCCGCACATCTTTCCCTCGCTGCCGTCGGCGTTGAAGATCCGCATCATGCCCGCCGCCCCAGAGCTCTGGGGTGCGCAGATGCAGATGATGCCGTCCGCCCCGATGGAAAAATGCCGGGCCGAGAGCTTTTGGGCCAGAGCCTCGATCTCCCCGGGCAGGCCGGTGGTACGGCAGTCCAGATAGATATAGTCGTTGGCGCAGCCCTGCATCTTGGTAAAATTCAGTTTCATCGGTCAAACGCTCCCCTCTGTATCGGTCGGGCGGCGGGGGGCCCGCAGGCTTTCCGACCGCCGCCTCTCTTATTATAATGTGCCCGATGCCCCATGGCAAGCACTCCGCGCCCCTTTTGGACAATTTCCGTCCAAGGGTCGGGAAGAAAACCGACCAAGCTTTATAAAACGGGGCTTGACAAGGCTGTATCCATAGGATATAAAAAATACAGAGATTTCCGCACGTTTGGCAGCTGGGAGAGCGGTTTTCCGGCCGCGGCGCAGGCGTGCGGGAGGGAACGAAATACAGATAGGAGATCTTGTTATGGATACGTTTGAGAAGATCCGTGCCCTGCTGGCGGAACAGCTGGACATCGAGCCCGACCGCATCACCATGGACAGCGACATTCTGGCCGATTTCGAGGCCGACAGCCTGGATATGGTGGATATGGTCATGACCCTGGAGGACGAGTTCGGCATCGAGGTTCCGGACGACGCCATCGAGAATCTGCACACGGTGGGGGACATCGTGCAGTTCGTGGACAGCCACAAGGACTGATTTTCCCCCGGGGCGGCGGGCCGCGCCGCCCCTGAGCGACGTAACAGGCCCCTGCCTTCTGGCTCTGCTGCAAACCGAGCCGGACGGGGGTTTTGTTTTATTTTGGTTCGTGCGGAACGCCCGGCGTTTGGCGCACGGCCTAAGGAGGATACTGTTAAAATGGCAAACGACAACAAGAAGCTTGTGCAGGCGATCACCAGCCAGGAAGAGAACTTTGCACAGTGGTACACCGACATCTGCCTCAAGGCCGAACTGGTGGAGTATTCCAGCCTGAAGGGCTTTACCATCCTGCGCCCCTACGGCCAGGCCATCTGGGAGAACATCCAGAAGAATCTGGACGCCCGCTTCAAGGCCAGCGGCCACGAGAACGTGGCCATGCCCCTGCTGATCCCCGAGAGCCTGCTGAAGAAGGAGGGCGAGCTTGTGGAAGGTTTCGCCCCCGAGGCAGCCTGGGTCACCATGGGCGGCAGCGACGAGCTGGAAGAGCGGCTGGCGGTGCGTCCCACCAGTGAGACCATGTTCTGTGACCACTGGTCCCGGGTGCTGCACAGCTACCGTGAGCTGCCCATGAAGGACAACCAGGGGTGCAGCGTTGTCCGCTGGGAAAAGACCACCCGCCCCTTCCTGCGCAGCCGGGAATTCTGGTGGCAGGAGGGCCACACCATCCATGAGACAGCCGCCGAGGCCGAGGCCGAAACCCAGGCACAGCTGAACTGCTACGCCGACTTCTGCGAGAACGATCTGGCCATCCCCGTGGTGAAGGGCCGCAAGACCGACAAGGAGAAGTTTGCAGGCGCTGAGGCCACCTACACCATCGAGGCCATGATGAAGGACGGCAAGGCGCTGCAGAGCGGTACCAGCCACTACTTCGGCGACAAGTTCAGCGTCGCTTACGACGTGACCTTCACCGGCCGGGACAACAAGCTCCATCACCCCTTCCAGACCAGCTGGGGCGTCTCCACCCGTCTGGTGGGCGCCATCATCATGGCCCACGGCGACGACGACGGCCTGGTGCTGCCTCCGGCCATCGCCCCCTTCCAGGTGGTGGTGGTGCCCATCGCAGCCCACAAGCCCGGCGTCTCCGAGAAGGCCGCCGAGCTGGCCGCACGGATCGCAAAGTTCGCCCGGGTCAAGCTGGATGACTCGGACAACGCTCCGGGCTGGAAGTTCAGCCAGTGGGAGATGAAGGGCGTGCCTCTGCGCCTGGAGCTGGGCCCCAAGGACCTGGAGAAGAACCAGTGCGTGCTGGTCCGCCGCGACACCCGCGAGAAGGTCTTTGTCAGCCTGGATGAGCTGGAGACCGCTATCCCCCAGCAGCTGGAAGCCCTGACCAAGGCGCTGTACCAGAAGGCCCTGGCCAACCGCGAAAAGCGCACCTGGGCTGCCACCACCTTCGAGGAGGTCAAGGAGCTGGCCGCCGCCAACACCGGCTACATCAAGACCATGTGGTGCGGAGACCTGGCCTGCGAGATGAAGATGAAGGAAGAGGCTGGCCTGTCCAGCCGGTGCATGCCCTTCGAACAGGAGCAGCTCAGCGATGTCTGCCCCTGCTGCGGCAAGCCCGCCAAGGCGATGGTGTACTGGGGCATCGCCTACTGATTTTAAAAACAAACAAGGCGCGCAGCCGAGGCTGCGCGCCTTATTTGTTTATTCAGAGATCAGGACAAAGACGAGGAGAATCGGTTTTTGCTCAGCCGCGGAGGGAGAGCAGCGGCTGGCCCACCTTGACCTGGCCGGTGACCAGAGGCTTGATGGACTTGTATTCGTCGGTGTTGCAGACGATCAGCGGGGTGGTGCACAGATAGCCCGCAGCCTTGATGGCGTCGATGTCGAAGGTGATGAGCAGATCTCCCTTCTTGACCTTCTGGTCCGCCTGGACGTGGGTCTCAAAGTACTTGCCGCCCAGCTCCACCGTGTTGATGCCGATGTGCATCAGGATCTCGGCGCCGCTGTCGGTCACAAGGCTGATGGCGTGCTTGGTATCAAAGATGTTGTCCACCGTGCCGTCCGCCGGTGCATAGAGCTTGCCCTCGGCGGGCTCGATGGCCACGCCGTCGCCCAGTGCGCAGGAGGCAAACGCCTCGTCCTGCACCTCGGTCATCAGCAGCATCCGGCCGTTCATATAGGCGGCCATCTCTGCATCCTCCTTCTTGGGGGCGGCGGGAGCAGCCTTCTCTGCGGGGGCCGCAGCTGCCGGAGCCGCTGCACCCACCTTGGCGGCCTCGGGAGTCTCCATGAAGTCCACAAGGTTGGACTTGATGACCGCCACCTGGGGCCCGTAGATGACCTGGATGCCGTTGCCCTTATGCACCACGCCGGAAGCGCCGGACTGTTTGAGCAGGCTGTCCGAAACCTTGTCCGGGTCGATGACCGTCACACGCAGACGGGTGGCGCAGCAGTCCACGTCGGACAGATTCGCCTTGCCGCCCAGGCCCTGAAGGATCAGAGCAGAGGTGGGGTCGGAGCTTGCGGAGGAAGCGCCGTCCGGGCCGACGCCGGTCTTGGCCTTGAAGTCGGAACGGGTGAAGAGCTTGGTCTCCTCGTTGTCCTCCTCGCGGCCGGGGGTCTTGAGGTTCATCTTGCGGATCATGAAGCTGAAGGTGAAGTAGTACAGGAAGAAGTAGACCACGCCGACGATCACGATCCAGATCCAGTGGGTCTTGTCGTTGCCCTGCAGAATGCCGAAGAGGGTCAGGTCGATGAGGCCGCCCGAGAAGGTCATGCCGACGCCCACGTTAAAGATGTGCATCAGCATATAGGACAGGCCCGCGTAGACGCAGTGGACGGCGTACATGGCCGGAGCCACAAACAGGAAGGTGAACTCCAGAGGCTCGGTAATGCCGGTGAGCATGGAGGTCAGAGCCGCCGAGATCAAAAGGCCGCCGGCGATCTTCCGCTTTTCAGGCCGGGCGCAGCGGTACATGGCCAGAGCAGCGCCGGGCAGACCAAAGATCATGAAGGGGAACTTGCCGGCCATGAACCGGGTGGCGGAAACCGAGAAGACCTCGGTGGACTTGGACGCCAGCTCGGCAAAGAAGATGTTCTGAGCGCCCTGGATGGTCACGCCGTCGATGATGGCGCTGCCGCCCACCGCGGTCTGCCAGAAGGGCATATAGAACACATGGTGCAGGCCGAAGGGGATGAGCGCACGCTCGATGAGGCCGTAGATCCAGGTGCCCGCATAGCCCGAACGGATGACCAGATCCCCCAGCAGGGTGATGCCGTGCTGCACCACCGGCCAGACAAAGAACATGACGATGCCCACCACCAGGAAGACAATGCTGGAAATGATGGGAACAAAGCGGGTACCGCCGAAGAAGGAGAGCACCTGGGGCAGTTCGATCTTATAGAACCGGTTGTGGAGTGCCGCTACGCCCAGACCGACGATGATACCGCCGAAGACGCCCATCTGCAGGGTGGTGATGCCCAGCATGGAGGTGGTGGAGTTGGCCTCCATGGCCTCCACGCCGCCGGCTGCGGTGATCATCGCGCTGATGGCGGTGTTCATGATGAGGTAGGCAATGGCGCCGGAGAGGGCGGCCACTTCCTTTTCCTTTTTGGCCATACCGATGGCCACGCCCATGGCAAAGAGCAGGGCCAGGTTGTTGAATACGGCGCTGCCGCACTGGTTCATGATGTCCAGAACGGTGTAGATCAGGCTGCCCTCGTAGATGACCCCGGTCAGGCCGTAGGCCTCCAGCATGGTGGCATTGGTGAAGGAGCTGCCGATGCCCAGCAGCAATCCCGCCACCGGCAGCAGTGCGATGGGCAGCATAAAGGACCGTCCGACTCGCTGCAAAACGCCAAAAATCTTGTCTTTCACAGTTGATTCCTCCTTTTGTAATGAGTGCTTCTATCCATGAACGGCCTAGGCCCGGCCGTTCTCTATATAAAAAACCCATACTCTGCGCGCAGAAAAAGCCTGTGCACAGAGTATGGGTTTCGCCCGATGTGGTAACGATCCCTTACCGCAAGTCTGCCTTGCGGGGTTATTCAGATAAAACAGGCCGGCGCGTTTTAAAGATCCAGTTCCGGTTCCGCTGCGCCTCCCAGATTGATGCGGCGCAGATGAATGGTCAGGTAGATGCGCTCCTCCTCTGAAAGCTCCTTATGGTAGGTATTCTGGACGTACTCAGAGATGCACTGAGCACATTTATAATGCTTTTTGCTGTTGCGGGCGATGAGCTGGCGGAACAGCTGGTCGTGTTCGTCCTCGGTATCCGGCAGAATCTTGCCCTGGAACAGACGCTGGGCGAAGAACCGCAGATGCATCACAAACCGGCTGAAGTCCAGCGAGTCCCGGTCAAAGCTGGTCTTATAATAGTATTCCACCACCTGGATGGCGCCCTCGATGAGACTGGTGATGTCGTACATCTCGCTCATGCTGGTGTTCATCTCGGCGTTGAGGATGTGCAGCGCGATAAAGGCGGCCTCGTCCTCGGCCAGCTCCACGCCGGTGCGCTCCCGGATTATTTCCAGACACCGGCGGCCCAGCTGGTATTCGGCGGGGTAATAACAGCTCACCGCCGATTTCAGCGGGTTTGCAAAGGAAACGCCCTCGGCCTTGCGCTTGATGGCAAAGCTGATGTGGTCCGCCAGGGTGATGAGCAGCGACTCGTTGAGGGGCTGGGACAGCTGCTGTTTGATCTGCTTCACCAGCTCTTCGGTGAGTTCGAGATGTTCCAGGGGGATCTGGCTTGTCAGCTCCCGCAGACGGCGGGCGGCGGCCTTGTCCTCCATATAATAGGTCTTTTCGATCTTGGCCGTGTCCACAAACTCCCCCGGCTTACGCTGGAAGCCCAGCCCCCGGCCGGTGACGATCATCTCGTGTCCCTTTTCATCAATGGTACAGAGAATATTGTTATTGATGACCTTTTTGATCCGCACAGACGCTGGCCCCCTACAAAAAAACAGACCAGCTCCATACAATCCCCGCCCTGGGGGGCCTATCCCTCAGGAACACGCTGTACAGAGTTGGTCAAGCCCGCATTACCGGTAACATTCCAACAATATTTCTGCACCTACGATACCATGTTTTACACTCCTTGTCAACTCCTCCGGCATAAGTCAGACTTTTTCAGCGAAGCCGCCAAATCCCATCGACAGATTTTCGGCAATCTGCCATTCACTGTAAAAAATTGACAAACTCCCTCCTTCCTGCTATGGTAGAGCCAGCTTGCAGCGCACTTTCAAAGGAGGGTTTTGGATGGGCATTGACGCCTGCTGGAATATTCAAATCGGAAAGCTGAACAAGGGCCCCCGCAACAAGATCAGCGATGTGCCGGGGGTGACGGTGGGCCACTGCACCCTGGCCGACGGCCCGGTGCAGACCGGGGTCACCGCCCTGCTGCCTCACCCGGGGGATCTGTTCCACTCCAAGGTCATGGCGGCCAGCCATGTCATCAACGGGTTCGGCAAATCCATCGGCCTGGTGCAGGTGGAGGAGCTGGGCAGCATCGAGACCCCCATCCTTTTGACCAACACCCTGAGCGTGGGCGCCGCTTCCACCGCACTGGTAAAATATATGCTGGAGCAATGCCCGGATATTTGCGAGACCACCGGCAGTGTGAACCCGGTGGTCTTTGAGTGCAACGACAGCGGCCTCAACGACATCCGGGGCCTGCACATCACAGAAGAGCATGTCCGGGCCGCGCTGGCGGACTGCCGGGCGGATTTTGCCGAGGGCGCGGTGGGGGCGGGCCGGGGCATGCGCTGCCATGGGCTGAAAGGGGGCATCGGCTCGGCCTCCCGCCGGGTGGAGCTGGACGGGCTCTCTTACACCCTGGGCGCGCTGGTGCTGACCAACCATGCCACCTTCGAGGACCTGGTCATCCAGGGGGTTCCCGTTTCCCAGCTGATCCGGCCGGAGCTTCTGCCCCACGAGGACAAGGGATCGGTCATCACGATCCTGGCCACCGACCTGCCCCTGAATGAGCGGCAGCTGGGCCGGATCGCCCGCCGGGCCATTGTGGGGCTCAGCCGCACCGGCTCCTACTGCGGCAACGGCAGCGGAGAGATCGTTCTGGCCTTCACCACCGCAAACCGCCTCCCCCATTATCCCCAGCAGGCCATTCTGCCGGTACAGATGCTGGCAGAGGACCGGATGAACCTTGTGTTCCGGGCGGTGGCCGAAGCGGTGGAGGAGAGCGTGCTCAGCTCCCTGCTCCACGCCGAGACGGTCACCGGCAAAAACGGCCGCACCGTTCCTTCCCTGGCCCAGCTTCTGCGCCCGGCAAAGAGCGAGGCCTGATTTGCTCCCCTGCCCTCTTGCGGGCCGGAGCCGGGAAAGGTATACTTTTCTTAAACCAAACACAAAAACCGGGCCGGAACCGCCCGCCGAGAAAGGAGCTTTCCCTATGTCCATTATGGAATCCCTTGTCACCCGCCGCACCTACCGCCGCTTTGACCAGCGCCCTGTGCCCCAGGATGTGGTGGAGGATATGATCGAGGCCGTGCGCCTGTCCTCCTGCGGGGCCAACCGCCAGGCGGTGCGCCTGGTCATCATCCAGAAGCCCGAGGATGTGGCCCGGGTCCAGCCGCTGGTGAAGTGGGCCGCCTACCTGCCCCCTGAACAGGGGACCCCGAAGCCGGAAGAACTGCCCACCTTGTTCGTGGCGGTGGTGCAGGACACCGCCATCCCCGGGGACCTTGCCACCGACACCGGCATCGCGCTGGCAAACCTGACCCTGGCCGCCTGGGACAAGGGTGTGGGCAGCTGCATCATGGGCGCCATCGACCGCCCGCGGCTGAGCGAGATGATGGGCCTTTCGGATGGGATGGTGCTCCACAGCATGGTGGCCCTGGGCTACCCCTCCCACACTTCCCGGGTGGTGCCCATGACCGAGCAGACCGGAGTCAAATATTACCTGGATGAAGAGCGCAACTACTGCGTGCCCAAGCGCAGCGCCGAAGAGATTGCACGGTATCTCTGAGCGCCAAAATATCCGCATCAAATGGAAAACCGCCGGGCAGGGCCATCCCTGCCCGGCGATGCATATATAAATCGGATTTTGGCCGCAGAACGCATATTTGGTTGCAAATTGGTATCAAATGGGCTGGTTCTTTGCACAACACTTGACATTTGGTTTTGTACAAACTATACTACAAATGCTTCCGTTCCAGCGGAAGGAGGACCCCCGGCCCCCACAAAGTGCACCGGAGTGTTCCGCTGATATGTTTTGTTTTGTATTGAGGAGTGTTTGAATATGAAAATGATTTCTCGCCGCAGCGTCCTGATCGCTGCCGGTCTGTCCGTTGCTGCGCTGGCTCTGTCCGCCTGCTCCAGCAGCTCCACCGCCGCTTCTTCCTCTGCTGCTTCCAGCACCGCAGCAGACTCCGCCGCCGCTTCTGAGGCCGGCTCCACCCAGAGCATCGTGGCTCTGGAGGACCTGAAGGGCAAGACCGTGGGCGTCCAGCTGGGCACCACCGGCGACATCTACATGTCCGATGAGATCGGCGGCAGCCTGGACATCGCTGCTGTGGAGCAGTACAACAAGGCCGCTGACGCTGTGCAGGCTCTGCTGAGCAACAAGATCGACGCCGTCTGCATCGACGACCAGGTGGCCAAGAAGTTCATCGAGGCCAACCCCGACACCCTGACCATCCTGGACACCGCTTACGCTGTGGAGGATTACGCCATCTGCGTCAGCAAGGACCGCACCGACCTGACCAGCAGCCTCAACGAGGCCATTGCCGAGCTGAAGGCGGACGGCACCCTGGATGCCATCCTGGACAAGTACATCAACAAGACCGAGGGCGCTGCCGGCTATGTGACCCCCGAGGGGACCGAGTACCCCAACGGCACCCTGGTCATGGCTACCAACGCCGCCTTCGAGCCCTATGAGTACATCGAGAACGGCGAGGTCATCGGCATCGACGCTGAGTTCGGCAAGGCCATCTGCGACAAGCTGGGCTACGAGCTGCAGATCGAGGACATGGAGTTTGACTCCATCATCCCGGCTGTTCAGAGCGGCAAGGCCGACTTCGGCATGGCCGGCATGACCGTCACCGAGGAGCGCCTGCAGAACATCGACTTCACCGACAGCTACTGCACCGGCGTTCAGTCCATCATCGTGCTGAAATAATCTGCGGCAATTCATCAAAAACTCTTTACAAACCGCTCCGTTTGTGGTTTGATAAAGAGGTAGGGACAGAGCAGGTATGCTATTCCGGCTCTGTTCCTTTTATTTTGTGCATATATGCATAAAAATTCTCTTTCTCATGCATATTAAAGGCCGGCAGGCGGCCGGTCCACCCTGTAAGGAGGTATTTCATGGAGTTTTTTCAAAATCTGGCGGCAGATTTCGTCAACCAGTTCGAGATGACCTTCATCACCGAACAGCGGTATATGCTGTTCCTCAACGGCTTGAAGACCACTCTGCTGATTACCCTGGCGGCGGCAATGCTGGGCATCGTGCTGGGCTTCTGTATTGCCTATGTGCGCACCACCCATGACCGCACCGGCAAACTGGGCTTTCTGAACCTGCTGTGCAAGCTGTACCTGACCGTGATCCGCGGCACCCCTACCATGATTCAGCTGCTGATCATGTACTTCATCATCTTCGGCTCGGTGAAGATCGACAAGGTGCCGGTGGCCATCCTGGCCTTCGGCATCAACAGCGGCGCCTATGTGGCTGAGATCTTCCGCAGCGGCATCATGAGCATCTCCCCCGGTCAGATGGAGGCCGCCCGAAGCCTGGGCCTCAACTACACCCAGGCCACCTGGAAGGTCATCCTGCCCCAGGCGGTGAAAAATGTCCTGCCTGCCCTGGGCAACGAGATGATCGTGCTTTTGAAAGAGACTTCCATCAGCGGCTACATCGCGCTGCAGGATCTGACCAAGGCGGGCGACATCGTGCGCAGCCGCACCTACAGTCCCTTCTTCCCCTATATCTCGGTGGCTCTGATCTACCTGGTCATCGTTATGCTGATGGAACGGCTGCTGAACATCATGGAAGGGAGGCTGGCACAAAGTGACCGATAAGATTCTGGAGGTCCGCGGTCTGAAAAAGACCTATGGCGGCGAGAAAAAGCGGGGGTTCAAGGGCCTGACCCCCAAACTGGATGTCCTCAAAGGCATCGACATCGACATCTACCGCGGGGACGTGGTCTGCCTGATCGGCCCCTCGGGCTGTGGCAAGTCCACCTTCCTGCGCTGCTTAAACCGGCTGGAGGTTCCCACCGACGGCAAGATCCTGTTCGAGGGCACCGAGGTAAACGAGGCCCACATCGACCAGCTGCGCCAGAAGATGGGGATGGTGTTCCAGCACTTCAACCTCTTCCCCCACATGACCGTGAAGGAAAACCTCTGCATGGCCCCGGTGCTGCTCAAGCTCAAGGACCGTCCCGCCGCCGAAAAGCGGGCGGAGGAGCTTTTGGAGCGGGTGGGCCTGTCCGACAAGGCGAACGTCTACCCCGCCAGCCTTTCGGGCGGCCAGCAGCAGCGCATCGCCATCGCCCGGGCCCTGGCCATGGACCCGGATGTCATCCTCTTCGACGAGCCCACCAGCGCGCTTGACCCTGAGATGGTGGGCGAAGTTCTGGAGCTGATGAAGGAACTGGCCCACACCGGCATCACCATGCTGGTGGTCACCCATGAGATGGGCTTTGCCCGGGAGGTGTCCAACCGGGTCATCTTCATTGACGAGGGCCGCATCCAGGAGGACGAGCCCCCCGAGGAGCTGTTCTCCAACCCCAAGAACCCCCGGCTGAAAGCCTTCCTGTCCAAGATGCTCTGATTTTTCTCCCGGCATCTTTGGGGAGGAATACTCCTCATCCCCGGATTTCTTCGGGCCGGTCGAAAGCCTGCATCAAAGCAGAGGCAGCCTGCTCCAGAGATTCATACTTTGCATTCTCTGGAACAGGCGCTTTGGAAAGTTCTATCTTCCAATCCTCTGCACATTGTATCAAAAGCTGCTGCACTTGCTGTGCAGCGGCTTTTCTTTGTTCTGCTGTAATTTCACAATCCAGAATGAAGGCAATGGAATATTTTCCAAAACAGTCCTGAATCAATTCAGCAAAGGAGTCATGCTCTGCAAAATACTTGCAGAAGAGAACTTTTCCCCCCGCCTTCTCGACTTCCCAGCAGATGGCTTCTTCATCGCTCCATTGAGCAATGCCGTTCAGCGTATTCCGCAGAGCAAGGGCCGCCGCCTGTTCTTCGCTGCTCAAATTCATACCGGCACACTCTTTTTCTATTTTTCTCTGCCAATACAGATTCAGCTGTCCCTTTTGGGCATACTCAATGCATTCATTTAAGTCTTGCAAAATGCTGTATTGTTCCATTGGATTCTCCTTTTTTCTTTGTTGCAATCAATCAGCGTTTATCAAACGCTATATGTGTTGATTATAAACAATCCAGACAAAAAAAGAAAGGACAGCAATGATTTCTCGTCGCTGTCCTTTTTTCATTCGCCGATAATGTAGGGGAGATTGTCCATATAGGCGTTTAAAATATCAACCGCCGCTTTCTTCTGTTTCGGGGTAAGGAGACTCAGCTTCCGGTTCAGCTCGTCATCCGCCACATAGGACGCAGAAGGAACGGAATCCCGGATCAGCACATCCGCCGAGATTCCTAAAACCTCCACAATGCGGCAAAAAGTTTCCAGGCTCGGGGACTTTTTGCCCCGTTCAAGGTCCCCCACATAATTTGCGGACAGCCCGGCCCGCTCTGCAAACTGTTCCAGGGTCCATCCGTTCGCCTTGCGCTGTTCTCTCAAACGTTGACCAAATAAAAAATCCATGGCGACCTCTTTTCTGCTGTTGTGTTGAAGCAACACCAATAGCATACTGTTCTGTCGCCTTTTAATACACAATCCAACAGCATTTATCAAACGCCATTGGATTGTATTTTTCATTTTTTACCCAATACTTCTGAAAACCGCTTTTTGCAAAATGCCGCTTACCACCGGTCGGTCCAGCCGTGGGGGCCGAAGGGTTCCGGCGCAAGGCCGCAGCCGTACACCTCGCCCCGGATGGCTTCGCTGAGGTCGGGCACGGTGTTCTGGTCGTAGTCCTCGAACTGGGCGCTGCTGAGGATGACCGCCCCCATCCGGGCCATGTCCTCGATGTTGACCCGCTGGATCTCCTCGGTCTGAGAGGAACAGCAGTCCTCCAGCACCACCACATTGTATTCCAGGGCGTTGGCGTCGTAGGCGGTGGTGCGCACGCAGTTGGGGGTGGTGGTACCCGCCAGGATCACCGTCCGCACCCCCAGACGCCGCAGAATCAGGTCCAGCTCGGTGTGGAAAAAGGCACTCCACCGGGGCTTGATGATGCTGTAATCCCCGGGCTGGGGCCGCAGTCCTTCGGGGGCCTCGGCGCTGGAACAGCCCTCGGAGGCCGGAGCCATGGCCCGGCCTCCTTCCTTCCAGCCCTGGTAGCGGGTCATTTCCACATCGCTGCCGTTGGCACGGTAGATGCGCTTGACAAAAAAGACCGGGATGCCCTTGCGCCGGGCCGCCTGCACTGCGCGGCAGCAGGCCGGGACGGTGGCCGCTGCATTGCGGATGCAGTGGGCGCTGGCCGGGTCGATGAAGCCGTTCTCCATGTCAATGAGGATCAGCGCAGAACGGGTGGTGTTTTCCATGCAAAGATTCTCTCCTTTTCCCTCTGCGCGCTCTGGCGCAGATTTTGTAATACTATAACAAATTTGTCCCCACCGTTTATCACAGAGAGGACAAATCCATTCACTTTTTATATTCTGTTGAATCCCAGATAGCGGGTGCCCTGGAAGCTCAGCTTCCCGCGGTCCCCTTCCACCAGCTGGCCATACTCCGGCCCGGAGACTTCCAGCTCCATCCGGTCGCCGCTTTCCACCTGGAAGGTGGCATAATAGCTGGTGGATGCGGTGGTATGATGCACCTGTCCCGCCGTGCCGCCGGTGTGGTGATGGCGGGAAACCTGGGCGCGCTTTGTCACCACCGTGGCCTCCACCGTCAGCCGGGGGGAGTGGTTGTTCTGGTTCCAGGTTCGGAGCCCCTGGATCAGCCGCACCACGATGGTGCCCAAAATCAGGAAAAAGACCAGGAAAAACAGGATCTCAAACCAGCCGCCGTAGAAAAAGTAGCCCATACTGCTTCTCCTTTCAAGCTCTCATGGGATTCTATGCTCAGGACTGCTCTTCCTTGCTGGAATAGAGCAGCATCAGGTGGTTGGCGCTGGCCTCCAGACGGCGTTTGGCCTCCCGCAGCGCCTGCTCCTCGGCTTCGTTCATCCGCTCCGGCTTATCCTTGCGCAGGCAGCGCCGCAGCCCGGCCAGGTCGGCCTGAATCGTCTTTTTCTCGGCGGGGTCCAGCTCCTTCTTGCACTTGGAGAGGGCTTCATCCACCTTATAAGAGAGGATCTCGGCCTGATTGTGCAGTTCCAGACGTCCCTTGCGGCGGGTGTCCTCCGCCTCGTAGGCGGCAGCGTCCGCCATGGCCCGCTGGATCTCGCTCTCGGACAGGTTGGTGCTGCCGGTGATGGTGATGTTCTGTTCCCGGCCGGTGGCCAGATCCTTGGCCGATACCTTGACCACGCCGTTCACGTCGATGTCAAAGGTCACCTCGATCTGAGGCCGGCTGGAAAAGCTGGCCCGGATGCCGCCCAGCTTGAATTTGCCCAGGGACTTGTTGTCCCGGGCGAAGTGGCGCTCGCCCTGCAGCACGTTGATCTCCACCGAGGTCTGCATGGGCCGCGCGGTGGTGAAGATCTGGCTCTTGCGGGTGGGGATCATGCTGTTGCGGGTGATGAGGGGGGTGGCCACGCCGCCCAGCGTCTCAATGGAGAGGGTCAGGGGGGTGACATCCATCAGCACCAGCCCCTGGGCCGCTGCGCCGGTGGCTCCGGCCAGCTTGCCGCCGCTCTGCAAAAGTGCGCCCTGCACCGCCGCACCCATGGCGACACACTCGTCCGGGTTCAGGCTGCGGCTGGGCTCCCTGCCCAGCAGGTCCCGCACCTGCCGTTCCACCGCCGGCATCCGGGTACTGCCGCCCACCAAGAGCACCTTGCCCAGCTGGGAGGCCGCGATGCCTGCATCCCGCAGGGCCTGCTGCACCGGTTCCACGGTGCGGGCCAGAAGGTCGGCGGTCATCATCTCAAACTGGGCCCGGGTCAGGTTTACATCCAGATGATGGGGGCCGTCCTTGCCCACCGCGATAAAGGGCAGGTTAATCTGGGCGGACAGCGCAGAGGAAAGCTCCTTTTTGGCCTTCTCCGCCTCCTCCCGCAGCCGTCCCATGGCCGCCGGGTCCTTGGTCAGGTCGATGCGGTCGCTGCGCTTGAACTCCTGCACCAGAAAATCCACGATCCGGCTGTCGAAGTCGTCGCCCCCCAGCTTGGTATCGCCGCCGGTAGCCAAGACCGTAAAGGTGCCGTCCTCGATCTCGATGATGGAGACATCGAAGGTGCCGCCGCCCAGGTCGTAGACCAGCACCTTCTGGGCCGCCTCGTTGTCCAGGCCGTAGGCCACGGCGGCGGCGGTGGGCTCGTTGATGATTCGCAGCACGTTCAATCCGGCGATCCGGCCCGCGTCCTGGGTGGCCTTGCGCTGGCTGTCGTCAAAGTAGGCGGGCACCGTGATGACCGCCTCGCTGACCGATTCGCCCAAATAGCTCTCGGCGTCCCGGCGGAGCTTTGTGAGGATCATGGCGCTGATCTCCTGGGGGGTCAGCTCCTTGCCGTCGATCCGCACCCGGTAATCGCTGCCCATATGCCGCTTGATGCTGGAGATGGTCCGGCCGGAGTTTGCCGCCATCTGACGCTTGGCCGGGCCGCCCACCAGACGCTCCCCGTCCTTTGCAAACGCCACCACGCTGGGGGTGGTGCGCTCTCCTTCGGCATTGGCGATGACCACCGGTTTGCCGCCCTCCACCACTGCCACGCAGGAATTGGTCGTTCCAAGATCGATCCCGATCACTTTGCTCATGCCTGTTTTCCTCTCTGTTCCGTCCGCAGCATGCGGGCGCCAAATGATTTCCAGCTTATCTTATTCTCCGGATGTGGCAAAATCTTAGCTCATTTGTAAAGCTTCTGTTTCATAGGCAGCTTTGGGGGCCGGTTCCTCGGACAGAACACGGATCAGCTCATCCGTCTCGGCCAGATGCTTCTCCGCTTCCTTGTCCCCTGCCCGCATCCGCACCGCAAAGCCCTGCTTTGCTTCGGCGGCCAGGGCCAGCGCCTCCCGCGGGGAGGTGTACCGTGCTTCATATTGGGCCATGCGCAGGCAGAGCAGCGGCTGGTATTCGATGTCCGGCTGCTGCAAAGCCATTGTCTGCGCCTTCCGGTAGGCCAAAAGGGCTGCGCCGGTGTCCCCCGGGCGGCCGTCCCTGCCTTCGGCGCAGCGGTCCCCCAGGGCCAGCTGGGCCAGCACGTCCCCCGCCTGGGCGGCCTGGCGCCACAGCTGCATCGCGCCGGGGATGTCCTGCGGGATGCCCCGTCCGGTGTACAGACACTCCGCCAGCAGCCGCCCGGCTGCCGGAAGTCCCGCTTCGGACGCCGCCTGATACTGGGCCACCGCCTCGGGCCAGTTCCCGGCCTCGGCGGCCTCCATACCCTTGCGGGCGGCCTCCTCGCCGGGCTCCGGCTCCCCGGGTTCCGCCTTCAGCAGCCCCCGCAGCAGGGATTTGTCCAGGGTGGCCGAACGGCCCCAGGGGTTGAGCACCACCCCGTCCAGCTCTTCCGATTCCAGCGCCTCCAGCATCGCCTGTTCCATCCGGCGCTGCAGCACCGGCCGGTCGGCGGTGGAACGGCTGTCCCGCAGCGCCGCCGACCGGGTGAACAGCGGCAGAAAGCGCCGCCCCTTGTCGGTGCGCAGCACCCAGCACCGCAGCCCCTTGGACTTTTCCGCCGGGATCGGGTGGTCGGCCCAGGGCCCGGCGGTCTCATGGACGCCGGGGGCCAGCTCCACCGGGATCAGCACCTCGGTCTCGATCTCCAGCGCGTAGTTCAATGCGCTCATCAGGCTCCAAAACCGGTCCATGCTTTCGGTACCGCTGGAGTCGTACAGACGTTCCACCGCCTGTTCCACCGCCGGGCAGCCGGTGGAGGTGGGGCCATACCCCAGCGCAGAGGCCCGCCGCTGTTTTGTTCCCACCGGACGGAACCGAATGCGTCCCGATGCATGTCTTGCCATACTTTCCTCCCAAAATTCCAGGTTTATCCGGTTCTTAGTATAGCAGGAAACGGCGGTTTTCTCAATCGTTCCAAAGGATGTCCGGCGGGGAGAATCTCCGTTTTTTGCTCAGAACCGGCATATTTTTCATCAGCCTCCATATGGAAATTTTTTGGCATCGGATGTATACTGTGAAAGCGATAAATAGGAAAGGAGTCTGACCGTGTCAAACAAAATGCTCCGCTATCTGAGCGGATACAAAAAGGAGAGCGTCATTGCGCCCCTTTTTAAAATGCTGGAAGCCATCTTCGATCTGTTCGTCCCCCTGGTGATGGCAGACATCGTCAACATCGGCATCGCCTCCGGGGACACTCACTACATTCTGGTGCGGTGCGGTGTGCTGCTGCTTTTGGCCGCGGTGGGCCTGAGCTGCAGTCTGACCGCACAGTACTTTTCGGCCAAGGCGGCGGTGGGCTATTCCACCGAGCTGCGCCACGCCCTTTTTGAGCACATCCAGAAGCTGGGCTTCTCCGAGATGGATACCCTGGGGGTGAGCACCCTCATCACCCGCATGACCAGCGATGTGAACCAGGTTCAGAACGGCCTGAACCTGTTTTTGCGGCTGTTCCTGCGCAGCCCCTTCGTGGTGGTGGGCGCCATGGTCATGGCCTTTACGGTCAACGTCAAGGCCGCGCTGATCTTTGTGGTGGCCATCCCGCTGCTGTCGGTCATCGTGTTCGGAGTGATGGTCATTACCCGTCCCCTCTACCGCACCGTTCAGACCCGTCTGGACCGGGTGCTGGGCCTCACCCGTGAGAACCTCACCGGCGTACGGGTGGTGCGGGCCTTCGGCAAGGAGCAGGAGGAGATCAGCCGGTTCGAGGACGCCAACGCCCTTTTGACCACCCTGCAGCTCAAGGTGGGCCACCTGTCCGCCCTGATGAACCCCCTGACCTATGTGGTCATCAACCTGGCCATTGTGGCGCTGCTCTACACCGGCGCGCTCCAGATCAAGGCGGGGGCCATGGCCTCCGGCGATGTGATCGCCCTGGTCAACTATATGAACCAGATCCTCATTGAGCTGGTCAAGCTGGCAAACCTCATCGTACAGGTCAGCAAGGCCCTGGCCTGTGCGGGCCGTGTACAGGCGGTGCTGGATACAAAGCCCGGCATGCAGTTCCCCGCTTCGCTCCAGGGCGAAGTGTCCGCGGACAAGGCCGGGGACGCGGTGCGGTTCGACCATGTGACCCTGACCTACGCCGGAGCCGGCGCCCCCAGCCTCACCGACATCTCCTTCACCGCGAAGCAGGGCCAGACCATCGGCGTCATCGGCGGTACCGGCAGCGGCAAATCCAGCCTTATCAGCCTGATTCCCCGGTTCTACGACGCCACCGGCGGCCAGGTGGAGATCTTTGGCCGTCCGGCCGCCGCCTATCCCCGGCAGCAGCTGCGCAGCATGGTCAGCGTGGTCATGCAGCGTGCTCAGCTGTTTGAGGGCACCATCCGTTCCAACCTGCTCTGGGGCCGCAAGGACGCCACCGACGCCGAGCTCTGGGAGGCCCTCGAGACCGCCCAGGCCGCCGAGTTCGTGCGCTCCAAGCCCCTGGGGCTGGACGAGCCGGTGGAACAGGGCGGCCGCAACCTCTCGGGCGGTCAGAAACAGCGTCTGACCATCGCCCGGGCCCTGGTGGGCAAGCCCCGGGTGCTGATCCTGGACGACAGCGCCAGCGCCCTGGACTATGCCACCGATGCGGCGCTGCGAAAGGCACTGGCCGCGCTGCCCGGCGGCATGACCGTCTTTATCGTCAGCCAGCGCGCCGCCAGCCTCCAGCACGCCGACCAGATCCTGGTGCTGGACGACGGCCACATGGTGGGCCTCGGCACCCATGCCCAGCTGCTGGACAGCTGCCCGGTCTACCAGGAGATCTACGCCAGCCAGTTTAAGAAAGGAGGCGCGCAGTAATGGCCGCAAAGAAATCCAGTCCCCTGACCCCCGAACAGAGCAAAACCACCCTGATGCGGGTGCTGCGCCACATCCGCCCCTATACCTTCTTTGTGGTGTGCAGCCTGGTGGTGGCCGCCGCCAGCGTGGCCGCCCAGCTGTATATCCCCATCCTCTGCGGCAACGCCATCGACCTGATGCTGGGCCCCGGGCAGGTGGACCTGCCGGGGGTGGTGAACCTGATCTGGGTCATCCTGCTGGTCATGGCCCTGGCCGCCGTGGCCCAGTGGGCCCTGAGCGTCTGCAACAACCGCATCGCCTTCTCGGTCTCCCGGGATCTGCGCAACGCCGCGCTGCGCAAGATTCAGTCCCTGCCTCTCTCCTATCTGGACAGCCACCCCTCCGGCGACATCGTCAGCCGGATGATCGCGGACGTGGACACCTTCTCGGATGGCCTGCTGATGGGCTTCACCCAGCTGTTCACCGGCGTATTGACCATCTTCGGCACCCTTCTGTTCATGCTCATGGAGAACGTGCCCATCACCCTGGTGGTGGTTTGCATCACCCCGCTGAGCTTCGTGGTGGCCGGATTCATCGCCAAGCGCAGCTACCGCTATTTCCAGGGCCAGACCGCGGTGCGGGGCGAGCAGACCGCCCTGGTCAACGAGATGATCGAGGGTCAGAAGGTGGTGCAGGCCTTCGGCCACGAGGCCGAGAGCCTGGAAGCCTTTGACCGAATCAATATCCGGCTGCAGGATGTCAGCCTGAAGGCCATCTTCTTCTCCAGCATGACCAATCCCGCCACCCGCTTTGTGAACAACCTGGTCTATGCAGGCGTGGGTCTGGTGGGCGCTCTGTACGCCGTGGCGGGCGGGCTGACCATCGGTCAGCTGAGCATCTTTTTGAACTACGCCAACCAGTACACCAAACCCTTCAACGAGATCTCGGGGGTGGTCACCGAGCTGCAGAACGCTCTGGCCTGCGCGGCCCGGGTCTTTGCGCTGCTGGACGCCGAGGACCAGATCCCCGAGCCCGCCGATGCAGCCCAGCTGCACCCGGACGGCCATGTCCATCTGGAAAAGGTCAGCTTCCGCTACCTGCCCGACCGGCCACTGATCGAAAACTTCAACCTGGACGTCAAGCCCGGCCAGCGGATCGCCATTGTGGGCCCCACCGGCTGCGGCAAGACCACCCTTATTAACCTGCTGATGCGCTTCTATGACGTGGACAGCGGCCGGATCACCGTCTCGGACAAGGACATCCGGGATGTGACCCGCGCGTCGCTGCGGGGAAGCTACGGCATGGTGCTCCAGGAGACCTGGCTGCGGGCGGGCACCGTGCGGGAGAACATTGCCTACGGCAAGCCGGACGCCACCGAGGAAGAGATCATCGCCGCCGCCAAGGCCGCCCACGCCCACAGCTTCATCCGCCGTCTGCCCAACGGCTACGACACGGTGATTGCTGAGGACGGCGGCAACATCAGCCAGGGCCAAAAGCAGCTGCTCTGCATCGCCCGGGTGATGCTCTGCCTGCCTCCCATGCTGATTCTGGACGAGGCCACCAGCTCCATCGACACCCGCACCGAGGTGCGCATCCAGGCCGCTTTCGCCCGGATGATGGAGGGCCGCACCAGCTTCATTGTGGCTCACCGTCTGTCCACCATCCGAGAGGCAGACGTCATCCTGGTGATGCGGGACGGCCACATTGTGGAGCAGGGCGACCACGATACCCTGCTGGCCCAGGGCGGCTTCTACGCCAAGCTCTACAATAGCCAGTTCGAGGGAGTGGAGGGCGCACAGTAAAAGCGTCTTCCCCCTTTTTCAAAAGCATTCGGACAGCCTCCGCTCGTTTGGGCGGGGGCTGCCTTTTTTGCCAAAATCCCCGCCTTTATTCCATCCGCAAAAAATTTTGAATTTCCTGTTGACAACCGCCGAAAACGTGGTATAATAACAAACGTTCCGAGCGACACAGCAGAGAACAAAAACAGAATATGCGGATATGGCGGAATTGGCAGACGCGTTAGATTCAGGTTCTAATCGGGGCAACTCGGTGGAGGTTCAAGTCCTCTTATCCGCACCAACCGGACAGCAACAGCTGTCCGGTTTTCTTTTTGCCCGCTGCATTCCCTCTGCATCGGAAACGCCGAATCCCATTTCCTGCAAAGAATCTCTGTACACTTGTTGGAGCCCGAAAACAGGTATATAATACAAAACGCCCTGCATTTTCCAGGCGGGCCATTCTGTTTTGATGGACGGGGAGGAATTTCATGACAAGAACCGTTGAACCGATGACGACCGGTTCCATTTTCAAGCGGATGCTCTTCTTTGCTCTGCCGCTTCTGCTGGGAAACCTGTTCCAGCAGCTGTACAACACCGTCGACTCGCTGATCGTCGGCAATTTTCTGGGAAGCAGCGCGCTGGCTGCCGTCAGCTCTTCCGGAAGTCTGATCTCCATGCTGATCGGTTTTCTCAGCGGCATTTCCTCCGGCGCCGGCGTGATCGTGTCCAGGTACTTCGGGGCAAAGGATGAAAAAGATGTGCAGCGCGCCGTCCATACCATGGTAGCCTTTGGCCTGGCCGCCGGTGTGTTCATGAGCATTGTGGGGGTCCTGCTGTCCCCGCAGATTCTGATATGGATGGGAACGCCGGACAGCGTCATTGCAGAATCCGTCGCGTACTTACAAATTTACTTCTGCGGTTCTCTGGGATTTGTCATGTACAACATCTTCGTGGGAATCCTTCAGGCGGTGGGCGACAGCCGGCATCCGCTGTATTATCTGATGGCCTCTTCCTTTATCAACCTGGTGCTGGACATTTTGTGCATTGCGGTCTTTCATACCGGCGTCGGCGGTGCGGCCCTGGCTACGGTGGTCTCCCAGCTGTTCAGTGCGGCCCTCTGCTTTTTTCAGCTGCTGCGGACCAGGGACTGCTATCGCCTTCAGATCTCAAAGATTCGGTTTGATCTCAAAATGCTGGGTCAGATCGTGCGCATCGGCCTGCCCTCCGGGGTGCAGAACTCCATCATCGCCTTTGCAAACGTGATCGTACAGTCCAATATCAATGCATTTGGCGAGATGGCCATGGCGGGTTACGGCGCTTACAGCAAGATCGAGGGTTTTGCCTTCCTGCCGATCAACAGCTTTACCCTGGCCATGACCACCTTCGTGGGGCAAAATCTGGGCGCCGGACAGAAGGAACGCACCCGGAACGGGGCGAGATTCGGAATCCTCACCACGGTCATTCTGGCGGAGCTCATTGGAATTGTGGTGTTCCTGCAGGCTCCCCAGCTCATCGCTGCGTTTGATACCACGCCCGAGGTGATCCGTTTCGGCGTGGAAAAAGCGAGGACCGCTGCGCTGTTCTATTGTCTGCTGGCCTACTCTCATTCGGTCGCCTCCATCCTCCGCGGAGCCGGGAAAGCGGTGGTCCCCATGCTGATCATGATGTCCTGCTGGTGTGTGATCCGGGTGACCTTTCTTTCCATCAGCATCCCGCTGACCCATTCGATTCAGATGGTGTATGTGGTCTATCCCCTGACCTGGGCGCTCAGTTCCATCGTATTTTTCTTTTACTATAAGCGCGCCAACTGGATGGAGCAAACCAGCGCCAGCTGAAAGGGCGCAGCGAATGCGGATCTTTTATCCAGAACAAAAAGGGACTGCTGCAAAACGAACGTGAGCAGCAGTCCCTTCTTCTATTATAATTAAATCATGGCGGCTGGAATTGGGACGGCCGCCGCAATCGAACCGTGAATCAAAAACGGCCGCTTCTCCATAAGAGAGGCGACCATTTTGACGAACAATCCCATAAAAATCCGCAAGAAGCCGCGGCCAGCCAAAGTGCCCCCCGGGCAAAGTCCCGGTCTGCATGCTGCAAATCCGCTTTCTACTCAGCGGGAAGAGGCCACAATCTCCCCTGCATAGCGGGACCAGCTGTAACTCAGGCAGTAGCGGTCGTAGGCCTCGGCAGGAACTTCGATCCGGCAGGAAGCGCCCTTTAGAAGCTCCTGCCCCACCAGCAGCGCGGCGGGGTCGGTCTGCAAAAGCACCACCTGCTGCAGCGTGGTACAGCCGGAAAAAGCGCCGTCCGGCAGGGATGTGATGTTGGGCTGGATCACCAAAGTTTGCAGCTGTTTTGCCTCTGCAAAGGCTCCGGCCGCAAAGGCGGTGACCGGCTGCCCTTCCCATCGGGTGGGCAGGGTCAGCCGGGTGCGCTCCTTTCCCTGCTCGGTCAGGCCGATGATCTTCCATCCGCCTTCCACCGCTTCATAGGCAAAGCAGTCTGCGTCCTGGTCATCCCCCTGATAAACCGAGCCTGAAGCCAGGGCAGGCATGGACACCTCCGGCAGAGCGGTGGGGCTGGCATCCCCCAGCATGGCCTTGATGTCCTGGGCCAGCAGCGCGGTGAACACCTGGCGTCCGCTGTCGTTCAGATGGAAGTTGGTATCGTAGAACCAGCCCGCTTCCATCGTGCTGGTGTGGGGGCTGCCCGCCAGCGCACAATCCAGCGCACTGCGCAGCCGGTCGCAGTAGGCGTCGGGGTCGGCCCCCGCCTCCACTGCGGCCTTGTTCATGGGCGGGAAATGATACCACACGGTGGCGCCCGCCTGCTCTGCCGCCTCCACATACCGGTTGACCATGGCGCAGAATTCCTCCCCCAGCAGGGCCGGGTCGAAGGAAACGGGCATGGTGGTATCCACGCCGCCGGGCATGATGTTGGCTTCGCAGAGCCCCGGGCGCAGATTGCCCTCTTCGTCAAAGGAATCCCGCCGGTAGACCTCCGGCAGTTCGGGGCCGCCCCGGAGAAAATAGGCTGCTTTCTGCCCGGCAAACCGCGGAAAACAGGCCAGAAGTGCCCCTGCATCCTGCCGCCGGGCTGCGGAAAGCAGCTCCGGCGCACCGTCCGACGCCTGCCAGAGGGCTTCCGCTCCCAGATAATCCGAGAGGCTCTGGGCCTGCTGCTCCGGCATCAGAATCACCAGATCCCCTTCCCGCAGCTGCGGCTCCGAGAGGGCCAGCATGGGGCGGGTGCCCAGCGCGGCATACATGCCAAAGTTGATGACCTGATATTGGGGCAGCAGCTCTTCCAGCAGCGCGCCGTCCACACCGAAGGCCGCGGCGCTGCCCCCCACCAAAATCAGGCGGGACTTTTCCGACGGCTGCCGAAGCAGGCTGTATTTGACCCTGAGTTCTCCCAGAAAGGTCTCTGCATACTGGCTGGGCAGGCAAAACCCCCAGACCAGAAGCACCAGCGGGATCAGCAGCAGGCTGACCAGCGCGGTAATTCCGTATCGTTTCATGCTCTCCCTCAGAATTGAAAATACAAAAATGCACTCTGCTGCCCGCTCACCGCCAGCCCGGTCCAGGCTACCGCCGTGAGCAGCACCATATAAAAGAGGCCCATTGCCGCGCCATCGGGGCGCTCCTCGGGCCAGCGCTCCGGCAGCAGGCGGTAAACGGCCAGCGCCAGGACAAGCCGGGCCAGGAAAAGCACTCCCGGCAGCTGCACCGCTTCCAGCAGTCCCGCCGGGGTCCAGCCGGTGAACATCCCGGCCCAGAAGGCCAGGGCCTGGGCGGCGTCCTGGGCGCGGAACAGCACCCATCCCCAGACCACCGCCGCCAGGGTCAGCCCCCGGGCCAGCGGCCGGGGCAGCCGGAGACCCAGACGGCGGGCCATATCCTCGGCCACCATGGCCAGACCATGGAAGGCCCCCCACAGCACGAAGTGCCAGGCGGCGCCATGCCACAACCCGCTGGCCAGGAACACCACCAGCAGGTTGCGCCAGCGCCGCAGCACCCCGCAGCGGCTGCCCCCCAGCGGAATATAAAGGTAGTCGGTGAACCATCCGGTGAGGCTGATGTGCCACCGCCGCCAGAACTCCCGCAGAGAGTCCGCCCGATAGGGGTGGTCAAAGTTTTCCATCAGGCGCACCCCCAAAAGCCCTGCCGCGCCAATGGCGATGTCCGAATAGGCCGAGAAGTCAAAGTAGATCTGCATCCCGAACCCGATGGTACCCAGCAGGATCAGCGGCCCGCCGGGGGTTTTCATCCCGTAGACCGCATCCACAATGGGGGCAAGGCAGTCCGCCAGCACCAGCTTTTTGAAGTATCCCCGGGCCATCCGCCAGCCCCCCTGGGCCAGCTGCTCGGATGTAGGATTTTTCAGTGTGTGGAGCTGGGGCAGCAGATTGCCCGGCCGCTCGATGGGCCCGGCCACCAGCTGGGGGAAAAAGCTGATGAACAGCGCATAATAGCCCAGATGTTCCTCGCAGGGGAAGTTCCCCCGGTAGACGTCGATGACATAGGAAAGGGTCTGGAAGGTATAAAAGGAGATGCCCACCGGCAGCAGCAGCGAAAGGCTCCGCCACTCCCCCGTCAGCAGAAAGCTCACCGACCCCACCGCAAAGGAGCCGTATTTGAACACCCCCAGGCACCCAAGACAGGCCGCGCCTGCCAGTGCCAGCCAGGCCTTTTTGGCCCTGGGGCGGTCGGCGGCGGCGATTTTCCGGGCAGAGAACCAGGTAAGGAGGGTGGTACCCGCCAGCAGCGGCATGGTCCAGGGGTTGAAGATGCCGTAAAAGCAGTAGCTGGCCGCCAGCAGCTCCGCCCACCGCCAGCGGGGCGGCAGCAGCCGGTAGAGCGCCAGCACCAGCGGGAAAAAGAGCACGAATTCCAGGGTAGTAAAGTTCATCTCTCTACCCTCCCCACAAGAGCCAGGGCGGCCGCGGCCAGCAGCGCCAGCAAAAGCCGCTGGTTTTCCACCCCCTGGACAAGGCCCGCCAGCACCGCCAGAGAGGCCAGCGGCAGCGCCGCCAAGGTCAGCCCCGGGCGGCGCCGGGCCAGAAAGCCCAGCACACCGGCCGCCGCGGCCAAAAGATAGCACAGCATACAGCGTTTGCCCCTTTCTGTTTTAGGACCGGATGCCGTCGTGCTGCATCTGGTCTTTCAGTTCTTCCAGCACCTGCCGGGTACGCAGGGCGGCCCCCTCGGTGGACAGGTGGTTGTCGGTGCCATAGAGATACCGCCCCGGCACCAGCGAATCCTCCAGATCCGAGATCACCGGGATGATGAGGTTTTCCCGGAAATAGGCATCCAGCGCCTGCCGGGCTTCCGGGGTACTGTCGGCCGAGATGCACAGCCGGTTGCGGGGGCTGTAGGTCATATAGACAAAGACCCCGGCATCCAGAAACTGCTGGTACACCCGGTTGGCCGAGTCGATGAAGAGATTCTTGGGGAAGGCCTCCACCCTGTACTCCACCTTCAGCCCGTAGATGGGTTCATCGTCGGCGGCGTTGGGCCGGTAGAGGCAGTAGTCGCCGTACTCGTTGTAGCTGGGGGTATCCACCGGGTTTCCGTCCTCATCGAACTCCGCCGGGCTGAGGTCGTAGCTGCGGGGGGTGAGGTTTGCTTTGGTCTGAAGGTAGCTCTGCAAAGCGGACAGCACCCCGGTATATTGCCGCAGATCCAGCCCGGCGGCCAGATCGTAGTTGGACTCCACCATGGAGAAAAAGTCATCGTCCAGCTCGTTGGTGGTGCAGAACTGCCGCTTGGCCGCGTCGAACTCGGGGGAGACCAGCAGGATATCCCCTTTCTGCATGCAGTCCAAAATCAGCATCAGCTGGGGGTAAGCATTGGTATAGGCAAACACACCCATGTTCACCACCGCATAGCCGGGCAGCCCCGTCTCCAGCATCCCGCTGTCGTAGCCAAAGCGGGTGGAGGAGCCGGAGAAAAGCACCAGCTTTTTCTCCTCACGCAGGGAGAGCAGCCGGTCGTATTTGTCGGGGAAGGTATCGTAGTAACTGCCGCTGTACACCGGATCCTCCCGGGCGTTGATGTACAAAGTCCGCAGCCCTTTGCAGCCGGAAAAGCTGTGATCGGTGATGGACTGGATGTTGTCGAAGAGGGTCAAGGTCTCCACCCCGCAGTCCGCAAAAGCGTCCACCGCCACGGTGCGCAGGGTGTCGGGCAGAATGACCTGGGTGCACACAGCCCCCTGAAAGGCTCCGCTTTGGATGCCCACCACCGAAAGCCCGCCCAGCTCTCCGGGCACCACCAGGCAGTCCTGGCTGCCGGTATAGCCGGTGATGACCGCCCCGCCGGACCCATCTTCCCATGAAAAATACTCTTCCGGGGTCCACCGGGCCCACTGGGCGTAGAGCACGGTTCCGGGCTCGGTGCGGCTGCCCAGGCCCACCCGCTGTCCGCTGCCGTCCGGGGCGGTATTCCAGCTCTCCAGGGTGTACCCCGGACGCTGGAAGAGCTCATTGCCCCGGGAAGAGTTCACCCGCAGATGAGCTTCGCTCACCGGCAGGGTGACTGCGGCCTGCTCGTCGCCGCCGTCCAGCCGCCGGCCGCCGTTGGCATAGTAGGTCAGGCTCCGGGCGCTCTGCCGGGCCCCCACCCGCACCACCGCCGAATAGCGCACATCCTCCACCGTGAGCAGCCACCCCTCCGCCGTGCGGGCAAGGGTGCCGCCGGAGCAATCGGTCCCGGTCAGGATGTAGCCCTCCGTGGGAGTGAGGCGGAATTCCGCTTTTCCGCCCACCGGGACCTCTGCCACGGTCTGCTGTGCCGTGTAGGCGGAGCTTTGCTCCAGCACCAGGCGGCAGACCGGCTGCTCCGGGGCCGGGACACTGCAGGCTGCCAGCAGCAGCACAGCCCACAGCAGTGACAGCAGTTTCATGACAAACAGCCTCCTTGGATCGTTCCTTAAATACACCTAAACCCCGGGGGCTAGGGATGCTCCCGGGGTTTGGCGCGCAGGGCGATCAGGCCTTGCGAATATTGAAGAAGGAGGAAATGACACCAATCAGCCAGGCCAGGAAGAAGGCTGCCAGGCTCACAATGGCGCTGGACAGATCCGCCATGGTCTGTGCGTTGTTCTCAAAGGTCATGATGGAAGCAATGCCGTTGACCCGAGCGCCGATCAGGCTGGCGAAGGCGATCATCAGCAGCACCGGAGCGGCTGCCGCCAGCAGATCCAGCCAAACCGGCTGTTCCTTGCGGGAGAGCACCAGCAGCACCAGCTGGGCGATCAGCGCCGCAGCGGCACAGCCCGCCACCATCGGGTTGACCCCCAGATTGGCGAAATAATCGGTGCCGGTATTGATGATGTAGAAAACCAGGGCGACTGCACCGGCCACAAAGGACAGGCCCGTAGCATAAAACCCGATTCCGTTGTTTTTCATAAAGGGACCTCCTTAGGCTTCTTCTTTCTTGGTGGTACGCTGAGCAGCGCGGATGTACATGACGGCGCCCAGGACGGTCAGCAGGGCGAAGGCTACTGCTGCGCCGGTGAGAGCATTGTCGTACCAGGTGCGCACGCTGACCAGGTGGCTGTTGCTGCTCAGGCCATCCAGAGCGTTGGAGTTGGCCAGAGCGTAGTTCTGCCAGGTCATGGCCTGCTTCAGAGCGGCCATCAGCTGGGCATCCTGGCTCACATTCTCCACGGTCCAGTAGGTGAACTTGGCGCTGACAGCCTCCATCGAGTTGTCACCGGTGTTGCAGCTCATGGTGATGCCGTTCATAACGGCTTCCTTCAGAGAGGTGTACAGGGCATCCTGGATGAAGTCCTCGGTGGCCAGGCCCTTGAAGCCCCACTCGCCCCGCAGGATGTTCTGCAGCAGGCCGGTGTGGGCATTGGAGGTGGTGACGCCCACCCGGTTGTAGGCGGTCATGATGCCCAGAGCGCCTGCGTCCTCAATGATGGGCTGGGTACCGCGCAGCTCGTTCTCACGGGCCTGCTGCTCGGTCATAAAGACGCTGATGCCGGTGCGGTTGATCTCGATGTCGTTGAAGGCGAAGTGCTTGGGAGCGATGATGAGGCCGTATTCCAGGCCGCCTTCCACAAAGGCGCTGCCCTGGTAGGCGGTGAGCATGGCGTCCTCAGAGTAGTACTCGTGGTTGCGGGCGTTGTAGGGAGAGCGGTGGATGTTGTTGCCGCAGCCCCAGAAGATGGTCAGGTTGCTCCACAGGGAGTAGTTGCCCATGGTCTCGCCGTACTCTCTGGCGAGTTCTTTGCTGAAGGTCTGGCCGATGATGACCGGGGAGGGCAGGACGCCTGCCTTATAGTTGTAGTTGGGATCGTCCTCACTGATGGCGCAGGGATCGCCGGTGGAAGCATCGGTGTTGGCGTACTGGCCCAGGGGATAGGAGTAGATGCCGTTGGGGCCATCGTTCTGGATGACCTCGGGGCTGACGATGGACTCAATGGCCTTGGTGCTGGTGCCGCCGAAGGCGGTGCGGATCATGCACTCTTCCAGGGTGATCTGGTCCATCAGAGCAGACCAGCGGGGATCGTCCAGATCGGACACGCCCTTCAGATCGGCCAGGGTCAGGCCGTTGTCGGCGCCGAAGGTGACCGAGGAGGGATCGCCGTTGTCGGCCGAGATCTCATAGACATCGCAGTCCAGATACTCCATCATCTCATCGGTGGCGGTCAGGCCCTCGTAGGTCTTGGGGAAGGTGCCTTCCCAGTCGCTGCGGGTCATGTAGGTAACGGTGCCGGGCATCCAGTAGTTCAGATCCATGTCTTCCAGCTGGTTTTCCACCACGGTGCCGTTCTTGGAGCGGGCGAAGGTCTCGTCGTCCAGCTCAGCCAGTTCCCAGGTCTTGCAGTTTTCAGCGTTGCCCTCGGCGGTCATGCCGTCCGCCATGGTCTTACCCTGGGCGGCCAGCACGTTGTTGGCTGCCTCGTGGGCGCCGTTGCCGATGGTAAAGTAGTAGGTGCCGGCATCCAGGATGTAGGTGCCCTTGGTGCCTGCGATGTTATCGCGGCTGGAATCCCAGCTGGCCATGTACTGTGCGTCTGCGGTGATGGTCACGGTCTCGGAAGCGCCGGGCTCCAGCAGGCCGGTCTTGGCGTAGTCCAGCAGCTGCACGCCGGCCTTCTCCACATTGTTCTGCTTGTCGTAGTCGGTGTAGGGCAGGCTGACATACAGCTCCACCGCATCCTTGCCGGCCACATCGCCGGTGTTGGTGACGGTGACCTGTGCGGTGACGGTGCCGTCGGCCAGATTTACCTCCAGGCTGTCCAGCGTCTGGTCAAAAGTGGTGTAGCTCAGGCCGTAGCCGAAGGGATAGGTGACCTCGCTGTCATAGCTCCAGACGCTGCCGGTGGAGCTGCCCGTGGCGCTGTCGGCGTTGCCCTGGCCCAGCACGCTGTCCATATAGCGGGTCTCGTAGTACTTATAGCCGATGTAGATGCCCTCGGCCTCCACCAGAGCGGAGTTGGCATTGATGGATGCGTCGGCATTGGTCCAGGGGAAGTTGCCGAAGTTCTGGGCAGAGGGAGCGGCGGAGTTGTCCACCGCGTAGGTGTCCGCCAGATGGCCCGAGGGATTGGCCGCGCCGGACAGCAGATCCGCCACGCCGTAGAAGCCGTAGCCGCCGGGCAGGCCGATCTGCAGGATGGCGTCCACGCCCGCGTTGGCTTCCAGCTCTTCGATCTCCATGGGGCTGGCGTTGTTCAGCAGCACGATGACCTTGCCGCCGTTGGCCGCCTTGGCGTCCACAGCTGCCTGGATCAGGTCGCGCTCATCGTCCGACAGGCCCAGGGCGTCGCTCTGGTTCAGGTCCTGGCTGGGGTCCACGCCTGCTTCACCCGGCAGGTAGGTGCCGTTCTCGGAAGCGGAACGGGCCAGGGTGACCACCATGACATTGTACTCATTCAGGCTGTCCTTCCAGTCTGCCTGGGCCTGGGCCATGGCGCTCTGGGAAGGCTCCTTGCTGGTGAAGTAGCCGGTGGTTGAGGGGGTGGTGATGTTGTAATACTCGACGATGCTGCCCCACTTGTTGACCTCGGTCTTGAAAGTAGGCTCCAGGCTGCTGTAAAGAGCCTGCAGGGTGGGGTTGATGGCAAAACCCTTGGCGGCCAGAGCCTGCACAAAGTCCACCGTGTCGGCGTCGGTGCCCTGGTTGGCGGTCAGGCTGCTGCCCATATCGCCGCCCATGACCGGATAGTAGCTGGAGAAGCCCAGCAGCGAGATCTTCTGGGTCTCATCCTGGGTCAGGGGCAGAGCGCCGTTGTTTTTCAGCAGGACGCTGCCCTCCTCGCTCATGCGCTCGCCCAGGTCGGCAATGGCCTGGACCAGCTCGGTGGTGTTGGCATAATCCGAGGTGTAGGTGTACAGCTCCCCGGTATCCCCTTCTGCATCGGTCACGATGATCTGGCTTTTGGTACCGAGGAATTTGTCGATGTCGGTGCGGAAGCCGTTGACCAGCGAGGTGGCCGTCACGGTCAGCGCCAACAGCGAGGCTGTGGTGGCGGTAAGACCGCGCCACAGCGCACGTTTTGCACTTGTCTTGTTCATGTATATCCTCCTTTTCTATCGACACAGCGGAACGCAGGATGCCGCTGTGATTCCGGCTCAGTTCTTCTTGCGCGCGGCGATGGCGGCCTGTTCCTCAGGCAGATTCTTTTCCACCGTGAACAGGAAGATCAGCACCGCGCAGATAAGGTAAGCAATGGTCTCGATCCAGATGTAGCTGATGGAGATGGTGGTCTGGACGGCGGCGCTCTGTGCGGCCGTGCCCAGGGCCACGTCCGCAGCCTGGTCATAGCCGCTGGCGCTGAGCATGGCGCTGAAGATGGAGTTGCAGATGGGGGTAGCCGCCACCATGATGGAGCTGTAAATGGACATGGTCAGACCGTCGGTGCGGATGCCGCTCTTGTATTCGATGTGGTCGATGACATCGGCCAGCATGGCCAGAATGACATAGCAGGCGGGAGAGGAGCCGAAGCACTTGAGGGCCACGCCCACCGCCACCGGCACAATGCTGCCGTTGCCCAGACCGGCGATCACGCCGCCGGCCGCGCCCACGATCATACCCGCAAAGACTACCTTGCGCTTGCCGAACTTATTGCACAGAGGAACCACAAAGACTGCGGCCACCGCCATGGGGATGGCGCCCAGCAGGCTCAAAAGCGACTGAGAAGCGCCCCAGGCATCGGCGGAGCCAAAGAAGGTGTTGTCCAGCACCCATTTGCAGAAGAAGGCCATGGAGCCGTTCTTCATGGCGCCGCTCCACTGGAAGGCCAGATAGAACAGCATAACGATCCACCACCATTTTTCACTGGTGACCGCCTTGAGCTGCGCTCCCAGGGAAACGGTCTGACGGGCAGCGCCCGCGTCCCCTTCCTGGCCGAAGTTTTCCTCGGTGACCCGCTCGCGGGTGAACTTGAACTGCAGGAAGATGGTCAGGGCGGTGAAGATGGCGACGGCCAGCATGGCCATAAACCACAGCCCCTGGTTCTCTTTCAGAGCAAAGGAGACCAGCATCGGGAAGATCATGGAGCCGAAGCCCATGACGCCCAGACCTGCCACGTTGGTGAAGGAGGCCAGCGCGCCCCGCTGCTGGCTGTTGCGGGTGGAGACCGGGATCAGGGTGGAGTTGGCGGTGTTGTAGATGGGGTAGGCCACCGCATAGTAGAGGTTGTAGGCCACGGCCACCCAGACCATCTTAGCCGCTCCCTCAAAGGGGACGATGAACATCAGCACGCTGGCCACCGACAGGGTCAGAGCCGAGAGTAAAATCCAGGGGCGGGCCTTGCCGGCCAGAGCCCGGGTGCGCTCGATGAGCTGGCCCACGATGAGGTTTGCCGCCACGATCAGGATGGTGGAGAACAGCTGCAGGGTGGTCAGGAAGGTCAGATTCAGCTTTAATACGTCGGTAAAATAGTTCTGCAGGATGCTGGTGAAGATGCCGGAGGAAAGCAGCGCACCGAAGGGCCCGATGAAATATCCCATCAGCATTTCCGGCAGCTTTACCTCTTCGGATCTGACCAGCGACCGGGTCAGCGGTGTATTCCAAAAATCTTGTTTGGTTTCATGCATGATTCATACTCACCTTTCATCAGAGTTTGCAGCGGAAGGCATACTGCCCGCTGCCGCAGATGCGGTCGGTGCCGTCCGGCAGGGTCACGGTGCAGCGGGTGTTCACCGGCACCGTGAGTTCGGCTTCAAACACGCCGTCCCTCAGGGTCCACCCCGCCCGGATCAAACCGTAGGGGGTGCGATGCTCGCCCTTGGCCCAGGTCAGCTTGCCGCCGGGCTGAGGAGCAAAGCGGAAGGCCTTGTAGCCGGGCTGCTCGGGTTCAAGACCCAGGATGCGCTGGTAGAAGAAGGCCCCCACCGCGCCGGATGCGTAGTGGTTGTAGGAGATCATCAGGTCGGTGCCGTCGTCTCCGATGGGGCAGACCCCGTTTTCGTCCAGGCCGTCCCACCGCTCCCAGATGGTGGTGGCCCCCATCCGGACCTCGTACAGCCAGCTGGGGCACTTGGTGTTGAGCAGCATCCGGTAGGCTTCTTCCAGATGGCCGTTGTCCGCCAGGGCGAACAGGATGTAGGGCGTTCCGGGGAAGCCGGTGCCGATGCACCAGTCCCCCTTTTCCACCAGGCGGACCAGGTTGTCGGCGGCCTTGCGCCGCACCTTCTCCGGGAACATGCCCAGATACAGGGGCAGCACATAGGCGGTCTGGAATTCCTCTTTCAGCCTGCCCTCGCCGTCGGTAAAGACCGAGACATAGGCATCCGCCACCTTTTCGCTGAGCTCGCCGTAGTGCTGGGCGTCCGCAGTTTCGCCCAGGATCTGCGCAATGCGGGCCACAAGACCGCTGGTGTTTTTGAGGCTGGCGGTGGCGGTCCACTGGCTGCGGGCCTGCCACTGCTGCATCTTGGGAACATCGGGGGCCACCCAATCGCCGAAGTGCAGGGCGGCGGGGGTGTGCCAGATGTACCGCTTTTTGCCCAGGCCGAACCCTGCCCAGAACCGGCAGGCGTTGACGTACTTTTTCATGGTGGGGTACATCCGGCGCAGCAGCTCCACATCCCCCCGGGCCTGGTATTCCGCCCAGGGCACCAGCACGCAGGCGTCGCCCCAGAAGTCGATGGCCATGGTGGGCATGGTGGCCGGGAATCCGTAGCCCTGCACCGGCACCGTGTTGGGGATGCCGCCGGTGGGCAGCTGCTCGGCCTTGACGTCCAGCAGCCACTTGTCCAAAAACCGGCTCATGTCGAAGTTGTAGCAGGCGGTGGGCGCAAACACCGCGATGTCGCCGGTCCAGCCCATCCGCTCATCCCGCTGGGGGCAGTCGGTGGGAATGTCCATCAGGTTGGACTTGGCAGACCAGAGGATATTCTGCTGCAGGCGGTTGAGCAGCTCGTTGGAGCAGGCAAAGGAACCGATCTGCTCCAGGTCGGAATAGAGGGCCCGGGCGCTGACCGTGATCTGCTCCGCCTTCGCGCCGGTGACCGCCGCATACCGGAAGCCCATGTAGGTGAACCGGGGGGAGTAGTGCTGTTTGCCATCGGTGCAGGTATAGGTGGCGGTGGCCTTGGCGCTGCGCAGGAAGGCGGTGTTCAGGGTCCCGTCGGGGTTCAGGATCTCGGCGTGGCGCACCTGGATGACCTGTCCCTTGACGCCCTGGATCTGCAGGTCGATGACCCCTGCAAAATTCTGGCCGAAATCATAAACCAGCGTACCGTCTGCCAGGGTGGTGCAGCTGACGGGCTGCATCTGCTCGTGGGCTTTGACCATGGCGCCATAGGCGGCCCGGATGGCGGGCTTGCAACGCAGGGTCTCCTTTGCGGCGGCGTGCCAGTGCATCTGTTCCGGCGTCACGGTGGCGTCGTAGGTCTCGCCGTCGTAGAGGTCCGCCATCTGCACCGGGCCGTCGGTGGAGACCTGCCAGCTCTCGTCGGTGCCGAACACCTGGGTGGTGCCGTCCTCGTACCAGACCCGCAGCTCCAGCAAAAGCGCCTGCCGGTCGGCGGAGACCCGGTTTTTGCGGGTGAACACAAAGCAGCCCACGGCCCAGCCGCCGGCGACCTCGGCCACCAGCTCGTTTTGTCCCTGCAGCTGTGCGG
>CALXGY010000127.1 GCA_944387955.1 uncultured Faecalibacterium sp.
ACGGGGATTTTCAGTCCCCTGCTCTACCAACTGAGCTACAGAGGCATAATGGCGACCCGGATCGGGCTCGAACCGACGACCCCCAGCGTGACAGGCTGGTGCTCTAACCAACTGAGCTACCGGGCCATATGGTGGAAGTTAACGGGCTCGAACCGCTGACCCTCTGCTTGTAAGGCAGATGCTCTCCCAGCTGAGCTAAACTTCCATAAGTGGAGCGGCCGACGAGGCTCGAACTCGCTACCTCCACCTTGGCAAGGTGGCGCTCTACCAGATGAGCTACGGCCGCATACTCCATATGGGGCGCCGGGCCATTCGACCGGCGACGCTAGAGATTATACCGCGTGTCGGGCTGATTGTCAACAGTTTTTTGAAAATTTTTGTCAGAACCTTTTTTCTTGCGGCAAAAGCTTTCCTTCCAAGGCACAAAACAAGAAAAAATTTGCATTGTGTTGGAAAAGCATGTATAATGAGATGAGCACCCCTCAGTATGCAGCCAGATGTGCGTCGGACTGCATAAAATTTAATGGAGGAATCCAACAGGTTTTAAGAAGGAGCAGAACGCAATGTACAAGATCATCCAAAAGGTCGCGTTGAATCCCACCGTGACAAAAATGGTCATTGAGGCGCCGCTGATCGCTAAAAAAGCAGAGCCGGGCCAGTTCATTATCGTACGTCCTTTTGAGGACAGCGAACGCATTCCCCTGACTGTCGCCGGCTATGACCGTGAGGCAGGTACAGTGGATATTATCTTCCAGATCGTAGGCGGCACTACCATGGAACTCAACAGCCTGAACGCCGGTGACAGCGTACATGACTTTGTTGGTCCTCTGGGCCGCGCCACCGAGACCGAGGGCCTGAAGAAGGTCTGCGTTGTTGGCGGCGGTGTGGGCTGCGCCATTGCACTGCCGGTAGCCCGTAAGCTGCATGAGCAGGGCTGCGTTGTGCACAGCGTGGTCGGCTTCCGTTCCAAGGATCTCTTGATCCTGGAAGATGAGTTTAAGGCTTGCAGCGATGAGCTGCGGGTCATGACCGATGACGGCAGTTACGGCACCAAGGGCGTGGTCACCGCTGCCCTGGAGGAGCTGGTGAATGCTGGCAACCAGTATGATCTGGTTATCACCATCGGCCCGCTGATCATGATGAAGTTTGTGGTCAAGACCTGCCAGAAATACGGCCTGAAGAGCATTGTTTCCATGAACCCCATCATGATCGACGGCACCGGCATGTGCGGCGGCTGCCGTCTGACTGTGGGCGGCAGGACCAAGTTTGCCTGCGTGGATGGTCCGGACTTTGACGGCGACCTGATTGATTTTGATGAAGCAATGGCCCGCGGCGCAATGTACCGTCCCTTTGAGGCACACGCCCGTGAAGCAACATGCAACCTGCTGAACAAGGAGGTACAGTAATCATGGCTTTCAATATGGACCCCAAAAAGTGCCCGATGCCCACTCAGGACCCCAACGTCCGCAACAAGAACTTTGAGGAAGTGGCTCTGGGCTATACCGCAGAGATGGCCATCAATGAGGCCAAGCGCTGCATCAACTGCAAGAACAAGCCCTGCCAGTCGGGCTGCCCGGTGGGTATTGATATCCCCGGCTTTATCTCCAAGGTTGCAGAAGGTGATTTCGAGGCGGCTTACCAGGTCATCAGCCGTGACTCTTCCCTGCCCGCAGTCTGCGGCCGCGTCTGCCCCCAGGAAAGCCAGTGCGAGGGCAAGTGCACCCGCGGCATCAAGAATGAGCCGGTGGGCATCGGCCGTCTGGAGCGCTTTGTCGCCGACTGGCACCGTGAGAACGTCCACACGGACCCGGCTGTCCCCGCTTCCAACGGGCACAAGGTGGCTGTGATCGGAGCAGGCCCTGCTGGCCTGACTGCTGCCGGAGATCTGGCGAAGCTGGGCTACAAGGTCACGGTCTATGAGGCGCTGCATGTGGCAGGCGGCGTTCTGATGTACGGCATTCCTGAGTTCCGGCTGCCCAAAGCCATTGTGCAGCAGGAAATCGACGGGCTCAAGAAGATGGGCGTTGACTTTGAATGCAACATGGTCATCGGTAAGGTGCTGACCATTGATGAACTCATGGGTGAATACGGCTATGAGGCCGTTTTTGTTGGTTCGGGTGCCGGTCTGCCCCGGTTTATGAACATCCCGGGCGAGAGCCTGAAGGGTGTCTACTCGGCCAACGAGTTCCTGACCCGCTCCAATCTGATGAAGGCTTACCTGCCCACCAGCAAGACTCCCATCCATGTGGGCCGTTCGGTGGCCGTTGTCGGCGGCGGTAATGTGGCCATGGATGCTGCCCGCAGCACGCTGCGTCTGGGTGCTGAGACGGTTTATATTGTTTACCGCCGCAGCATGAAGGAGCTGCCCGCCCGTCTGGAAGAGGTGGAGCACGCCGAGGAAGAAGGCATCATCTTCAAGACTCTGTGCAACCCGGTGGAAATTCGGGGCGGTGAGGACGGCTTTGTCCGCGGCATCACCTGCATCGAGATGGAGCTGGGTGAGCCGGATGAGTCCGGCCGCCGCCGCCCCATTGAGAAACCGGGCAGTGAGTTCACCATGGATGTGGACACCGTGATCATGAGCCTGGGTACCAGCCCCAACCCGCTGATCCGTTCCACCACTCCGGGTCTGGAAACCAACCGTCATGGCTGCATCGTGACCGGCGGCGACGAAGGCAACACCAGCCGCGAGGGCGTATATGCCGGCGGCGACGCGGTTACCGGCGCAGCGACCGTTATCAAGGCAATGGGCGCCGGCAAGGCTGCTGCAAAGGCCATCGACGAGTACATCAAGTCCAAGCAGTAATTGATTTATCAAAGATTCAGTCCCTGTGCCGATCCCGGCACAGGGATTTTTTATGGTTGCGTTATAATTTAGGCGTCTCCCGGCAAAAAACTGCGTGCAGGCAGATGAATCCGCGGAATAGTGCGGCAAAAATATCCGCTTTGCTTCTTGAATACAATGCAATAAAAAGCGGGATTCTGCCCGAATAGTTCTCTGTATTTCATAAAACTTAGAGAAAATATTTTTTGACTGCTTTTGTCTGCACCCGGTTTGTTCCTCTTGGAAAAATACGAATCCTGTGGTATGATTTTTTCGGTAGATTTTGGAAAGGTGATGGACTCAATGGAAAGAGCAACGATCCGCGATGTGGCAAAAAAGGCCGGCGTGTCAATTACGACCGTCTCCAAGGCGCTGAACGATTATACCGATGTGAATCCCGAAACACGCAAGCGCATCCAGGAGATTGCCCGGCAGATGAATTATGTTCCCAATGTGGCAGGACGCAGCATGGGAGGAAGGGTGGATAAGGTGATTGGATTGCTGATCAACGATCTGCGTCCCATGGACCCCTCCGGATCGGTTTACGGCATTCTCAGCGGGGTTTGCCATGCCTGCCAGGACAACAACATTGAGTTCATTCTGATGACCACAGACGGCAAGCAGCAAACACAGCGGCCGCTTAAGATGCTGTGTCTGCGCAAGCAGCTCACCGGACTGATTTTTGCAGGATTCCGCCTCAACGATCCGTATCTGCATCAGCTGGATGAGATTGACATTCCCTGCGCCTGCATTGACATCCGAACCGAGAAAGCGGATGTTCTGGATGTTACGATGGACAATGAACGGGCTGCACATGAAGCGGTCTCTTTTCTTGTCAAAAACGGTCGGAGAAATATTGCGCTGGTCAACGGCGGACTGGATGCAGATGTCTCGATCCTGCGAGGCAGCGGCTACCGCTGGGCATTGGAGGAAGCAGGTCTTCCTGTCCGCGCTGAGCGGATGGTCAGCGCCAATTTTGATACGCAAATGGCCTACGAGAAAACCAAGCAGCTTCTGGCACAGGATCACCAGGTGGATGCGCTTTTCTGCGCCAGCGATCTGATGGCTCTGGGCGCCTGCCAGGCCATTGAAGAAAAAGGCCTGACCGTAGGCAAAGAAATTGCTGTGATTGGGTTTGATGATATTCCGGTTGCCCGCTATCTCTACGGCGGATTGACCACTGTACGCCAGGATTTTTATTTGATGGGCTATATGGCCGGCAAGGCCATCTATCAGAGGATCGAAGGCAAGGAAGATGTCCAGGTGGACAACATGATGTATGAACTGGTGATCCGAGGCAGTGCCCGAGGAAAACTGTAAAACTGGATAGAGTGTACAAAAGCTCCCCGGCATGTTTGTAGATTCTGAGAATGTACAAATGCCGGGGAGTATGTTATTCTAAGCTCGTCAAAAACGTTTTCGTTCTTTGCAGGAGGGCTTCCAATGCGCGATCATAAAGCTGTAAGAGGGGCCATGCGCCTGATGTGTGCGCTGGTGGATTATTTGCTGCTGATGCTTCCGGTACAGCTGGTTCTGCTGTTCTGGATCGAGGCCAATACTCTGTCGGCCGATTTTCTTTTCAGGCTCTTGTTTGCCGTTTACGGCGTCCTGCTGATAGAGTATAACCAGGGCGCAACACTGGGCAAGATGCTAGGACGGCTCAAGGTGGTGGACAAATCCGGAGGCAAACCCACTCTCCTTTACGTGGGTCTGCGGGAGCTGATTCGCTCCATGTACCTGATCCCAGTTGTGGGCTGGGCTGTGGGGCTGATCAGTGCGGTGCTTTTGTTTGTTCGGGGAACCACCCTGCACGACATGGCTGGAAATACCCAGGTGATCTTCCGCTGGGAAGAAAAGCCCACCGATGCTGAACTGGAGGGCCGCCATGAATCTCGATGATATCTTTAACCTTCATCCCGACGATCCCCTGGTTATGGCGAGTCCCCTGCTTCTGGGCGGATGTATTTTAACAGCAATTTTGATGGGATGGTTCTGTGTGCACCGCTATTCGGACACGAACGACATCCAAAAGAGCATCCGGCTGTATCTTCCGCTGGCTCTCGCCGGAGGCTTGCTCTTCTGGCTGCTGGGTCTGCCTTTGCTTTATGCTGTAGGTGCGCAGCTGTGCGGGTTTATTGTGATGATTTGGATCTCGAACTACTATTTTTATCATTGATGACTTACCGGGAGTTTCCCGTAAGTGCCCGTGAAACGGGCTTTTTTTCAACCCTATTTCAAAAACGTTTTCGCTTGTGCGGCGTGTACCGTACAAATCATAAATGAGCGAAAAACATGAGGAGGTTATTTTATGAGCATGGATTATTCTCGTGCAGCAGACTGGATCGTGGCTGAAAACTCCTTTGACCCGGAGCATCTGGGCAAATGCGAGTCCATTATGTGTCAGGGCAATGGCTACCTTTGCCTGCGCAATGCCACCGATGAGTTTAACCCCGGTGAACAGAGAGATCTCTTTGTGGCTGGAACCTTCAACAAGTTTGATGACAACGAGGTTACCGAACTGCCCAATGCAGCCGACATTTCCCGTTTGGATCTGCGTCTGGACGGCATCCGGTTCAGTCTGCTGACCGGCAAGGTGGAAAGCTACGATCGTACCCTGAACCTCAAGACCGGCGAAACGATTCGCCGGGTGGTCTGGACTGCTCCCAACGGCAAGCGCTATCAGCTGGAGTTCTGCCGCTTTGTCTCGATGGCTCAGCTGCACCTCATTGCGCAGAAAATCAACGTTACCCCTCTGGACGGCCCCATGACCTTGGATATTGCAGGCGGCATCAACGGACAGATGAACAACAGCGGCAGCCAGCACTTTTCGGAGGGAGACAAGCGGCTGTTTGATGGACGTCACATGCAGTACAACCAAACCACCGGACAGTCCGCCATCCATTTCGTTTTCCACACCAGCTTTTCCTTTGCGATGGATGGAGCCGCTCAGGAAGAGAAGGGCTTTATTGTTATGGATCGCCGGATCATCAAGCAGGAGTTCCAGGTGAAGATCCCCGCAGGCAGTACCCTGACCGTTCAGAAGCTCTCTACCGTCTATACTTCCCGGGATCGTGAGAACGAGGGCCTTGATCTGGCTGCTCTCCAGGCAAAAGCCCTGGCAGGTCAGAAAGAGGTCTGCGCACAGGGATACGACAGCCTTCTGGAAGAAAGCGCAAAAGTCTGGGCGGACAAGGTCTGGAACAATGTGCCCGTGACCATCCAGGCCGCCGATCCGTTTGACCAGCTGGCCATCCGCTTTGCACAGTATCATCTCTATATCATGACTCCTGCGCATGACAACCGGATGAATGTAG
>CALXGY010000128.1 GCA_944387955.1 uncultured Faecalibacterium sp.
GGCTGGAAGACCACGTCCAGGCTCTGCTGCCCGGCCTTGCCGCCGCTGAGGGCCGAGATGGAAAAGCTCAGGGGCGCGGAGCTGCCCAGCTCCTCAGCCAGGGCCGAGAGCACCGCCTCGGGGTCGCTGCCGCCCTGCTGGACCGCGGTTTTCAGGGCGCGGTCAAAGGCCGAGTTTGTCTCCACCGAAACATTCCCGACCTGATCCATCAAAAGGTTAAGAAGAAGGTTGGAGTGTATACCCCCCCCCGTATTGCACCCCGCCAGCAGGGTGAGGGCCAGGGCCGCTGTCACCAGCAGCGCCAGCCAGCGTTTCAGATGCTTCATGATGATCCTCCTTATTTCATCGAAAGAGCGCCGGAGCCGCACCCCGGCCCGTGCTTTGTTCTTGTAAAGAGAATACCGGAAAAGCAAACGCCGGTCAAGCCAAAAGACCCAAAATCCCGCCCGGCACAGAATAAAATTTTGGAAGGGGCGCAGGCCCGGGGCATTTTGCAGCGGCTCCCGGGTCTGTCTCCCCCTCACAGCCGGATCTCCCGGGGGAAGGCCTCTTTGCGCAGGATGCCCCACATCTTGTCGATGTAGGCCAGGGTATAAAAGTTCTCGTAGTAGTGGTAGTAAAAGGCCCCTTTGCCGGTCATCTGGTAGATCCCGTCCTTCTTTTCCGCAAAGCCCAGCGCCCGGGCCAGCCCCAGCGCGTCGCCGTACATCCTCTCCAGCGGCACCCCGAAAAACCGCTCAAAGCCCGCCGGGTCCACCCGGGTGCTGTAGGCGGTCCAGAAGAGATAATACACCATCCGCTGCCGCCGGGTGAACCGCAGAGTCAGGGCGGTAGGCAGATGCCCGGAGCCTACCCGGCGGCAGTACTGCTCCACCGAGAAGGTGTTGATCTTGAACTGATCCATCAAAAGGGTGGTGGCAGAGCAGCCGAAGCCCAGGAAGTTGTCCCGGGTCATGGAGGAATACCTTGCCCCCGGCTTGCCGAAGGTCCAGATGGAGTCCCGAAGATAGCCGCGGCTTTGGCAGTAGCGGGTCACCGCGTCCAGCAAAAACCGCTTTTGCCCCTTGGGCATGGGCTGAACCCTGCTGCCGGTGAAGGTGAAGTGGATGAAGGGATAGATGGCCACATGGTTTGCGCCGCAGGCAAAGGCGGTGTCGATGTCCCGCCGGATGTCCGGGAAGGTCTGCCCCGGCAGCGCAAAGATAAGATCCATTGAGACGGTCTCGAAGGGCACCTTCTGCAGCACCCGGGCCATGGCCTTGGGGTCGGGAGGCCTGCGCCCCAAAAGGGAGGCAAACTTCTGCCCAAAGGACTGCACCCCGATGCTGATCTTGGTCACCCCCGCAGCCTTGAGGGTGCGCAGGGTCTTTTCGGTGAGATCCGACGGGTGCAGTTCCATGCCGACCCCCTCGGTGATCTCGAAGTGCTCTTCCAGCGCCGCGATGATTTCCCCGATGCGGTCCGCCGCCAGGGCCGGGCTCCCGCCCCCGAAATAGAGGCTGGTGACCCTCTTTCGGCCCGGACACCGGCGGCCCACCTGCCGGATCTCCTGCAAAAGGGCGTCGATGTACCGGCTGCAGAGGGCCGGGTCGTACTTCACCTTGCAGTAGGGACAGAAATCGCAGAGACTGCGGCAGAAAGGGATGTGGACGTAAAGCCCCAGATTTTCGCATCCGGCGTAATCCAGCGCCGGGTCGTATTCGCTCTGAAACAGGAAGGGCCGCAGCGACCGGGTCAGCCAGACCCGGGTGGCGGTGGTGGCAAGGCTCATGCTCTCCCCTCCTCAGATGTATTTCAGGTAGGTGGCCAGCATCTCCAGCAGGATCTCCGGCCTGCCCCCAAACAGCAGGGTATACTCGGCCACAAAGAAATAGCCGCACTCACTGCACAGCCCCGGCACCGAGATGCAGCGCCCGCAGGTGCTGAGCTTGCCGTTTTCCATCACGACGCACTGATAGCAAGGGGTGGGGAAATCCCCCCGGATGATGAAGGGGAAGGCGCTGGTGAGGTTGAACACCGGGGCCCCCTGCCGCTTCATCCGGGCGATGGCGTGGCAGCAGCGGACCTTGTCCTCCCGGGTCAGGGCCAGCTGCCGGGTGTCCGGGTAGGGGGTGTGGAAGTTGAAGGAGACCGCCCGCACATTCTCAAGACTTTGGGCCAGACGGCAGACCGCCGGGATGCAGCCCTTGTTCAGCTGGTTCACCGCCATGTAAAAGCAGATGTTGTCCGCCGTGGCTTCCCGGACATTTTTCAGGATGGTGTCGTAGGTGTCCCCCCGGATCTGATTGTGGTGCTCCCGGTCCCCGTCCAGGCTCAGAAGGATCAGGTCCGCTTCGGGCAGATCCAGCGGAAAGGTGCCGTTGGTCACCACGTTGACGATGAGAAAGCCCATCTCTTTGGCCTCGATCACCAGATCCCGCAGGGTCCTGCCCCCCTCCTGCCACAAAAAGGTCTCGCCCCCGCAGAAAAAGAGGATGCGCACCCCCATGCGGTAAAGCGCTTCCATCTCCCGGCGGATCTGGCGGTAGGGATAGAGCACCGAGCAGATGTTGTTCACCGAGCAGTGCTTGCAGTGGAGGTTGCACCGGTCGGTGAGGATGATGGTGCCCAGGATGGGATCTTTTTTGTGCAGCAGGATGGTGCGCACCCCAAACCGGGCAAAATAGGCAAAGGACGAGAGTTTCACAGCCGGCGCCTCCTTCCGTTATGCCGCGGCGTCGATTCGCTGATCCTGATAGAGGGGATTGCGCAGGATCTCGGGGTCCTGACCGGTGAAGGCCTTCCCTGCCCGCTCGTCCCCCTGCAAAAGCCAGCAGAACCAGGCGGTCATATACCCGTCGGTCTCATAGAGGGTGTTGGTGTGGTCCCGGCCGGTCTTGCGGGCCAGCACCCGCAGCGGCGCATCTTCCGCTTGTTCGTAGATGCTCAAAAGTCCGTGCAGCGGGCTGATGAGGTCGGCGTCCAGCGCCTCGGTGCCCGCCACGAGGCAGACCGGGATCTCCAGCCGGGAGGGGTCGTATTTCCAGTCCAGCAGGTCGGACAGCTCCTCCGAGGCGGGAGAGATGATGTAGGCCGCCTTGTACAGGCCGCTGTAATCGGTCTCGGTGGCCGAGGTCACCACCGCCACCCCGCCCTGGGAGTGGCCCGCAATGCCGATGCGGTCACGGTCCACCCGCTGATAAAAGAGGTGGTCCTCCTCGCTGTTGCACTGGAACAGATACTGCAAACACATCTCGGAGGAAAAGCCGTTCCAGGCGTAGTTGTCCTCGGTGCCGATGACGATGAACCCCCAGGAGGCCAGATGCTCGAAGATGGGCCGGTACTTGGAGGCAGGCACCCCGGTGCCGTTGCACATCACCACCACCGGCCAGGTCTGGTCCGAGCCGATGAGCTCCGCCGGGAAGAAGATCTCATAGGCCTCAAAGCTCTGCAATGTCGGAATCCAGAGCCGCTCCACCTCGTATTCCCCCATCTGGAGATAGGCCTGCTCGATCTCGCCGCCGGTTTCCACCTTTTGGGTGTAATTCTTGGGCACTGCCGCCGGGCGCAGCATGTAAAACAGGGTCAGCACCCCGGCCGCCATCGAAACCAAACGCATCCACATATCCGTTCCTCCTCTCTGCCGGGCAGGCTGGTTCTTTCTGCCATTGTACCACACCGCCCGCCGCCGCTGCAACCGCCTGTCCCCAAAGCACAGAACGCCCCTCCCATTCTGGCCATCCAGCGGGCGGGGCGTTCTTTTTACGGGTTTGCTTCAGCCCGAAGGCCGGCTTATCAGGCGCCCAGCTTTGCCTCCAGGCGCTGGCGGATGGCCTTGATGAAGCCCTCGCTGTCCACGGCGGTGGGGGTGATGCCCTCAGCTAGGGAGCACAGGTCCTTGGTCATGACCCCCTCGTTGAGGGTCTGGAGGCTGGCGGCTTCCAGCGCCTCGGCAAAGGCCACCAGGTCGGAAAGGCCGTCCAGCTCGCCCCGCTTCTTCAGGGCGCCGGACCAGGCGAAGATGGTGGCCATGGGGTTGGTGGAGGTCTTTTCGCCCTTGAGCCAGCGGTAATAGTGGC
>CALXGY010000129.1 GCA_944387955.1 uncultured Faecalibacterium sp.
TCATGGCCCGCCGCATGACCCTGGAGGGCGCCAAGGTGCTGGCCTGCGTGGAGGTCATGCCCTATTCCGGCGGCCTGAACCGCAACATCGTGCAGTGTTTGCAGGACTTCGGCATTCCCCTCTACCTTTCCCACACGGTCACCGACATCCGCGGCAAGGACCGGGTGGAGCAGGTGGTGGTCAGCGAGGTCGGCCCCGACCGCAAGCCGGTCCCCGGCACCGAGATGGTCTTTGACTGCGATACCCTGCTTCTGTCGGTGGGTCTGCTGCCCGAAAACGAGCTGACCCAGCAGGCAGGCATCACCATCGACCCCCGCACCAAGGGCGCGGCGGGCTACGAGAATATGGAGACCTCCATGCCCGGCGTCTTTGCCTGCGGCAACGTCTGCCATGTGCACGACCTGGTGGACTTTGTCAGCGCCGAGAGCCAGCGGGCCGGCGCAGCAGCGGCGGATTATGTGCTCAAGGGCGAGGAGGCCGAAGGCCGGGTGCTGCCGGTCAAGAACGGCCCCGGCGTGACCTATACGGTGCCCCAGAAGATCCGCCCCGACCGGGTGGACAAGAGCTGCGGCATCTTCTTCCGGGTGAACCGGATCTGCGGCGATTCCGAGATCCTGGTGCATTCGGGCGAGCAGCTGATCGCCCGTTTCAAGCGGGAGCATCTGGCCCCCGGCGAGATGGAAAACATCACCCTGCCCCGTGTGCTTTTGGACAAGGCCGGCGATGAGCTGACCGTTTCGATCCGGGAGGTGTAATCGAGATGAAAGAACTGATCTGCATTACCTGCCCCAAGGGCTGCCACCTGAAGGTGGACGAGGAGAACGGCTACGCCGTCACCGGCAACAGCTGCCCCCGGGGCGAAGCCTACGGAAAGGCCGAGCTGATCCACCCCACCCGGGTGGTGACCTCCACGGTGCGCTGCTCCGGCGGCAGCCGTCCCCGCTGCCCGGTCAAGACCAACGCCCCTGTCCCCAAGGATAAGATCTTTGAGGTGGTGGCCGCGCTGGATGCAGTGGATCTGCAGGCCCCCATCAAGATCGGCCAGGTGGTGATCCCCAATGTCTGCGGCACCGGCGCGGACATCGTCGCCACCAAGAACATCTGAACTGAGCCTTGAGAGGAGACCGATCCATGTCAAAATACATTCTTTCTTTGGACCAGGGGACCACCAGTTCCCGGGCCATCCTGTTTGATGAACAGCAGAACATCATCGCCATCAGCCAGAAGGAGTTCACCCAGATCTACCCCCGGGAAGGCTGGGTGGAGCACAACCCCATGGAGATCTGGTCTTCCCAGTATTCGGTCATGATGGAGGTGGTGGCTCAGAGCGGCATCCAGATCTCGGACCTGGCCGCCATCGGCATCACCAACCAGCGGGAAACCACCATCATCTGGGACAAGGCCACCGGTACCCCCATCTACAACGCCATCGTCTGGCAGTGCCGCCGCACCGCGCCGCTGGTGGATGAGCTGGTGGAAAAGGGGCTTTCGGACCACATCAAGGCGGTGACCGGCCTTCTGCCGGACGCCTACTTCTCCGCCACCAAGATCCGCTGGATTCTGGACCATGTGGAGGGAGCCCAGGAGCGGGCCGAGCGGGGCGAGCTGCTCTTCGGTACGGTGGACACCTGGCTGCTCTGGAAGCTCACCGGCGGCGCAGTCCATGTTACCGACTACACCAACGCCTCCCGCACCATGCTCTACGACATCCACAAACTGGACTGGGATGAGACTTTGCTGAACGCCCTGAACATTCCCCGGGTCATGCTGCCCGAGGTGCGCTCCTCCAGTGAGGTCTACGGCCACACCGAAATCCTGGGGGTGCAGGTGCCCATCGCAGGCATTGCCGGAGACCAGCAGGCCGCGCTGTTCGGCCAGACCTGCTTTGCCCCGGGCGAGGCGAAAAACACCTACGGCACCGGCTGCTTCCTGCTGATGAACACCGGCGACCAGCCCTATGAGAGCAAGAACGGCCTGGTGACCACCATCGGCATCGGCCTGAAAGACAAGGTCCAGTATGCGCTGGAGGGCTCCGTCTTTGTGGGCGGCGCGGTCATCCAGTGGCTGCGGGATGAGATGCGGTTCTTCAACGAGAGCCGGGACGCGGAATACTACGCCCAGAAGGTCAAGGACAACGGCGGTGTGTACCTTGTGCCCGCCTTCACCGGACTGGGGGCGCCCAACTGGGACATGTACGCCCGGGGCTGCATCGTGGGCATCACCCGCGGCACCCGCCGGGAGCACATCATCCGGGCCGCCCAGGAGTCCATCGCCTATCAGGTGGCAGACCTGGTGAAGGCCATGGAATCGGATACCGGGCTGACCCTTACCTCCCTCAAGGCGGACGGCGGCGCCAGCCGCGACCACTTCCTGATGCAGTTCCAGGCCGACGTGATGGGCTGCAAGGTGCGCCGCCCGGCCATCCGGGAGACCACCGGCCTGGGCGTCGCCTATCTGGCCGGGCTCGCGGTAGGGGTCTGGAAGGATTTGGAGGAGATCAAGAAGCTCTGGGAGTGCGACATCGTCTATGAACCCCAGATGTCCGCCGAAAAGCGGGAATACCTCATGAGCCAGTGGCACAAAGCCGTTCAGCGCAGTCTGGGCTGGGCGGAAAAATAAAATAGGCCAAGAGATTTTGAGAACAGGCCGCGGCTACAGTCCATCTGCAGCTGCGGTCTGCTGCTAAAAAGGGGGCGAGAAGATCCAATTGTATGCCAGTGCAGCAGAAGTATATGGATAAAGAGAGGTAAAATGTACTATGACCGACAAAAAGAAACGCCCCTTGATCTTGTTGGCAATTTCCCTCGCGCTCATCCTGGTGGGCAGCATCCTGGCGCAGCTGTTCCACTCTTCCAGTTACAGCGTTTCCATCGACCGCATCCGGTTTGAAACCGATAAGGGCGTGCTCAGCGGACTGCTCTACCTGCCCGAGGGGGCCTCGGAGTCCGATCCCCGGCCCACCGTTGTGGTCACCCACGGCTACCTGAACTCCAGCGAGATGCAGGACGCCAACGCCATCGAGCTGTCCCGCCGGGGCTATGTGGTGCTGGCGCTGGACATGTACGACCATGGCCACTCTATGGGCAATGCTGAGAACACCGGCGGCTTTTTCAACTTCTGGCCCTCCTCGCTGTATGATGCGGTCTGCTATATGTACCAGCAGCCCTATGTGCTGAAGGACGAAAACGGCAACGGCATCATCGGCGTCACCGGCCGCTCCATGGGCGGCTTCTCCACCGCCATGGCCCTGTACATGGATGAAACCGCCTACGAGACCACCGGCATCCGGATGATCTACTGTGGCCTGTCCGAGGGCGCGGATTACATGTACACCAGCTATCTTGGCCTGACCCCTGAGGTGGCGGCTGCCACCGGCGGCGGACGGACCATCGGCAAGGTCTGCGCCGAGTACGATGAGTTCTTCTTCCTGCCGGACGACTATGCAAACCAGGGCACTGTGATCCGCAAGGACTGGGTCTCCACCACTGCGGGCAAGACCTTCCTGGAGCAGGAGAACCCCGAGGCCGGCGTGTGGTATGACACCTCGGACGGCGGACGGCGAATCGTCTACCAGCCCAGCGAGACCCACCCCTGGAACCACTTCTCCAAGACCACTACCGGCTATGCCATCAGCTTCTATGAGACCGCTTTCGAGGGATACAACGAGGGGCTGAACCTGCTGGGGCCGGATGACCAGATCTGGCAGTTCAAGGAGCTGTTCGAGCTGGTGGCCCTGATCGGTTTTGTGCTGATGTTCGTTCCGCTGGTCATGCTGCTGACCCGGCTGCCCTTCCTGTCCAAGGCCCGCACCGAGGCGCTGCAGCCTGCCCCCAGCGTTACCGCTGTCCCCGCCAAGATCGGCACCTTTGCGCTGATGCTCTGCTGCATCCTGCTGCCGGCGGTCTTCTTCCCCGCCCTGATGGATGGCAACACTTCGGCTGAACCCATGATGATCCTCACCGACGCAGGCGCCGTCTTTGGCGTGGCAGGTCTGGCGGCCATCGTCTGGGCCGGCAAGGCGAACGCCAACGCCAAGGCTCTGCGGATCGGCGGCATCCTGGCTGCTGTCTCCGGCTTTGGTCTGATGTGGACCTCCAGCCACAACTTCCTGGTCAACACCACCCCCTTCTGGTCTGCCCCGGCGGTCAACCAGATCGCCTACTGGACCGTGGTCTGCACCTTCCTCAGCGCCCTGATCATGAGCATGGTCTATCTGGTGAGCAAAGCCTCCCAGGGGGTCGGCCTCACTGCCTACGGCCTCAAGGTAAAGCCGGTGAGCATCCTGGCCGCCCTGTGCACCGCTGTCATCGCTGTGCTGGTGGGCTACGGCATCCTGTTTGCAGTGGACGCCGTCTTTAAGACCGACTTCCGCATCTGGGTCTTTGCCTTCAAGACCTTCGAGCCCACTGTGCTGCCGGTGGTGGCGCGGTATCTGCCCATCTTCCTGCTGTACTACCTGGTGAGCAGCACCGCCATCTGCATCAACACCAACACCGAAAAACTCCAGGGCATCAAGGGTTATCTGGTGGCCATGCTGCTCAATGCAGGCGGCATCACCCTCTTCCTCATCCGCCAGTATGTCACCCTGTTTGCCACCGGCACCGCGGCTCATCCCACCCAGGCACTGTCCGCCATCCTGCTGTTCGCGATGGTTCCCACCCTGGCGATTGCCGCCTGCTTCTCCCGCGCACTGTATAAGCGTACCGGCAACGTGTGGACTCCGGCCTTCCTGAATGCCATCCTCATGACCACCATGACCCTGGCCAACACCGCCATCTACTATCAGATGTAACATAAGGCCCGGCTTCTTTCCACAGGAGCCATAAACCAAAAGCCCGGCCGCCGTTCCTGAAAAGGAGCGGCGGCCGGGCTTTGCTGTGATTTTTTTACATCTCCCAGACCTGGGGGTTGGTGGTGGAAACCGCCACTGCCCCTGCGGACAGCGCCGTGATGACATCCTCCTTGTCTTGAATAAGCCCGCCTGCGATCACCGGGCGGTTGGTGAGAGAAACCACCCGCCGGACGATCTTGGGCATCAGGCCGGGCAGCACCTCCACCACATCTGCAGCGCTGCGGCTGAACTGCTCGATGCTGGTCATGGCCTTGGAGTCCAGCAGGAAAAAACGCTGTACTGCGATCAGGCCCAGTTCCCGGGCCCGGCGGGTCAGCGGGGCTTTGGTGGAGATGATCCCGTCCGCCGATGCGTATCGGGCGATGAAGTCGGCGGCAATCTCCTTGGCAGCCAGACCCTCGATCATATCCAGGTGCACAAAAACCAGCTTGCCCGCCTGATGCACCCGGGCGGTAAGCTCGGCTACGGTAAGAACGCTGCCGTAGAGCAAAAAAATCACTCCCACCTCGCTGGACAGCGCCCGTTCCAGCTCAGCATCGTTTTTGACCGATGCTATGATCGGCTGATCGCTTAGGATGGTCAATAAATGTTCTGCGCTCAACTAAGGTCCTCCTCTTGTCCGGTTTACCCAAAATAAAAAGCACAATGCAGGCCTGTGCGGCTTGCCTTGCGCTTTTCTCATACTCTCCTAACGCAATTTTTCTGTTCCCGGAACACATTTTCTGGAATATATCCCGGCCAGGGACACATCCTGCCCAAGATACTCCTGGAGTATAATAGCACACTCCCTGCAGTGCGTCAATTCCACCCGGAACAGGTACAGGGCGGGCGGCGCTCAGCGGCGCCGCCCACCCTGCCTTTCTTTCCGTCCTGCGGCTGCAGGTGGTTTTTAACCAGGCAGACGCGTCTGAACCAGATTCTCCGGGCTGTACTGCTGGGACATCGCACCGCCCATGCTGTCCGCGTAATAATACAGCGCCGTCCAGGATTTCAGCTCATAATCCGTTCCTTCCAGAACTCCTTTGCCGCAGCAATAGGGTGCCCAGAAAGCATAATACTCATCCGAGGTGTTATCCGCAGGCACTGCGGCGTAGGTGCCGCTGGCCTCATCGTAGGGTGCAAAGGGAACTTTTGTGCCGCTGATGCTCTGGGCAACTGCGGGCAGCAGCCCCACCAGATTCTGGGAAGACTCAAAGGTAAAGGAGCTGGAGTAAGCCTTGTTGTAATCCAGCGGCTCCCAGCTGCCGGTCTCCGGGAAATAAACCTCGATGGACGAAATATCGCAGGAGATCTTTTTGCCCGAGACGGTATAGCGGTAGCGTATGTTGCCGGTGTGCAGGGTACCCGCGCCGCCATAGGGGGTGCCCTTTTCGGTAGCGCCCGAGCACATCGCATCAAAGGCACAAATCGCCGCCAGCTGCAAACCGGACAGATCGCAGACGATTAGGCTGGAGCCCGCGCTGTGGTCGATGGCCGATTCGCCGGTGGACTGCTCGTTGAATGCATCCGCCACTGTGAAATCCCCCTGGTAGAGCGCCGAGCGGACATATCCGCCGAAAACAAAGGAGACCTGCGAGCCGGAGGCATAGATAAAGGAATCGCAGATGAAGCCGGTGACCGGCGACTGGATGTAGGTGTAGCCAATGGCACGCCCGTCCTCATACTGGATGTAGTCATAGCCGTTGGGGATGGTCATGATCACCGTATCCGGGGTAACGCCTTCCAGGCCGAGTTTGGAGAAATAGCCGCCGTCTGCCACCAGATCCGCGTCGTAACGCTCCAGCAGATCGCTGAGGCTGCGGTAAGCCAGCGCCTCGGCGGACAGATCAAAGGGCTCGTCGTAGTCATACTCTTCTCCCAGCTCATAGCAGCCGCTCTCCCCTTCGACCCAGCTCCAGCCGGAACCGGTCCGGGCCAGGCTCAGGACGCCCAGGTTCTGGGCATAGCAGCCGGTGGACAGGATGATGACCCCATTTTCCACCACCGGTTTTTCGTAGCGGACATGTCCGTGGGCGTTCTGGATCACATCCAGATAGCCCTCCGAGGCGGCGGCCAGAGCCAGGTCCTCCTCGTTGCCGCAGTGGCTCACTGCGATGACCAGATCGCAGCCTTTTTTCTCTTTGAGGAATTTTGCATAGACATTGGCCACGGCGATGCAGTCCATCCGGGTCAGATCCGAATTCTTGCAGTAGCCGTAAGCCTCCTCGCCCACAAGACCAAACAGGCCCACCTTGTACCCGTTCACCCGCTTGATGGCGTAGTTCTTTGCACCGGTCTGGGCATATTCACCATACCCAAAGGCATTGGTCTGGATGTTGTCCGGGTCGATGTCCGCCGCCGTATAGGGGATCTCATTGCCCGCTGCGTCGTACTTGATGAACATATTGGACACCAGAAGCTGCGGCAGGCTGCGGTAAACGCCGTAATGCCAGCGGTTGCTGCGGGCATTGACCCAGGAATTTTCGATGGCCTGGTCTCCCACGTCGAACTCGTGGTTGCCCAAGGTGCAGAAGTCCACCTGCATTTCAGCCAAAGCCAGAATCTCCCAGCCTTTCTGGTATCCATCCTGATAAGGAGTGCCCTGAGAGTAGTCGCCGCCGTCCAGGGTCAGGGATTTTCCAATGGCTTTGCGCCGGATTTTCGCCTGTGCGGCGGCCATGCGGGGAACGCCTCCGATCACCTTGGTGGAGCCGTCCGGATTCATCTTTTTGGAGGTGCTGAGGTTGGAGTGGATGTCGTTGCTCAGCAGAAGGACAATATCTCCCTTATATTGGGTATAGTCCTCTGCGCTGGGGAAGGTCCAGGCCGACAGAGTCGGGGCAAGGGCCGCACCAGCGGCAGCAGCAGCGGCAATTTTCAGGAAGCTTTTGCGGGAGATCTTTTTCATCTCGATTTCTCCTTTTCTGCTCATGCTCCATAAGGCACGGCGGAGGCGGCCATCCTCCCCGGTCTTATCTCGTTTCTTATCCTCCATGCGCACGAAAGCGTTCAGCCCAGGCTGCGCAGCAAAACAAAAAGACGCCTGTGTCCCGGCAGGGGCAACACAGCGTCTCTCAACTCTCACGCAGAATGTATTCTGAACTTCGATGGTTCCAATATAGCATAACGTTCACAAAAAAGCAACAATCGTTATGATAATATCAACTGTTTTTCTTAAATTTCGTGCAAATTATACAATTCTTTTGCGTTTTTTATTCCATTTCAAAAGAAGCGTTCTCATTTGTACCGGTCGGGATAAAGCGCCCGGGCCTTTCGGGTGCATTCGGTCACAAAATCGCTCTTTGCCGCGGTGTATCCGTCCCGGTCGTGCTCAAACTGCGGCCAGAGCCCCAGCTTGAGCCGCTGGTACGCTGCCGCACAATCGGGATGCTCCCGCAGATAATCCCGGAAGTAAAGCTCCGGGTTGTCCCCCCAGCGGCGCAGATGGAGATGAAAGACCTTTTGGGCATAACCGGCGGGGGTATACCCCTTGTTCAAAGAGATCCTCTCCTCATTTTGGCTCATACAAATATAGCCCTCCGCAGTCAGGAGCGCCGAGGCCTCTGCGAGGTCCGCCTTTGACGGCAGCTCCACCAGGATGTCCAGAATCGGCTTCGCCCAGATTTCGGGTACCGCGGTGCTGCCGATGTGGCTGATCCGCCGGGGGGAAAACCCTTTCAGAAGCTCCTCCAGAAACGCGGCCTCCTCCCGGTACCACTCCGCCCAGCAGTCCTGGTGCGGGGTGAGAAAAATCGGAAAAAGCTGCCACAATTCTTCCAGGCTCATCTCGGACAATGGTTTCATCCTGCCCCCTCCTTTTCTGCTCCGATTATACCAGATCCGTCCCCATCTGCAAGTTCCGCTCCTTTTCTCCAGCAGAAGTTCTTGACTTTGCAGCAATTGTAAGGTTTAAAATAGAGTGGTAAATTTTGAAAGGAGCCAACACGAGGTGGAAAAGAATCTTACAACCGGCAGCGTTTTCAAGACTGTGGTCTTTTTTTCGCTGCCCTACTTTCTCTCTTATTTTCTCCAGACCCTCTACGGCATGGCGGACCTGTTCATCGTCGGCCAATATGAGGGGGTCGCCAGTACCACCGCCGTATCGGTGGGCAGTCAGCTGATGCACATGCTGACCGTGGTGATCGTGGGCCTTGCCATGGGTTCCACCGTCTCCATCGGGCAGGCCATCGGCGCCAACGACACCAAAAAGGCCGGGCAGCAGATCGGCAACACGGTGACCCTGTTTCTCTCCCTGTCGGTGGTGCTCACCGGGCTGCTGCTGGCCCTGGTAGACCCCATTGTGGCCCTGATGAGCACCCCGGAAGAGGCGGTGGAGGGAACGGCGGCCTACCTGACCGTCTGCTTTTTGGGCATCCCCTTTATCACGGCCTACAACATCATCAGCTCCATCTTCCGGGGCATGGGGGACTCCAAAACCCCCATGTTTCTGATCGCGGCGGCCTGCGCTGCCAACATCGGGCTGGACTACCTCTTCATCGGCGGGCTGGGGCTGGGGCCCATGGGCGCGGCGCTGGGCACGACCCTTTCCCAGACCTTCAGCGTTCTGCTCTCCCTGGCGGTGATTCTCCGGCGCAAGAGCGGCATCCGGCTTTCAAAGCAGAACTTCCGCCCCTGTGCCCCGGTGATGAAGCAAATTTTGCGGGTGGGTGTGCCGGTGGCCCTGCAGGATGGATTCATCCAGATTTCCTTCCTCATCATCACGGTCATTGCCAACGGCCGCGGCCTCAGCGATGCAGCGGCGGTGGGCATTGTGGAGAAGATCATCAGCTTTCTGTTTTTGGTGCCCTCCTCCATGCTCTCTACCGTCTCGGCGCTGGGCGCCCAGAACTTCGGCGCAGGCAAGCCCCAGCGGGCCCGCCAGACCCTTGGGTATGCGCTGTGCATCGCCGGGGTCTACGGGCTGTGCATCGCGCTGCTGGTGCAGCTGTGCGCCGAGCCCATGGTGGCCCTGTTTACCGATTCGGCAGACAGCGCCCAGGTGATTCTCGGGGGCGGGCAGTACCTGCGGGGCTATGTGTGGGACTGTGTGTTTGCCGGGATGCACTTCAGCTTCAGCGGCTACTTCTGTGCCTGCGGAAAATCCTCCCTCTCCTTCCTGCACAACTTCCTCTCCATCGTTTTGGTGCGGGTACCGGGAGCCTATCTTGCTTCGGCCCTCTTCCCTTCCACCCTGCTGCCCATGGGGCTTGCCACGGCGGCAGGCTCTCTGCTCTCGGTCTGCGTCTGTCTGATCGCCTATCGAGCCATCACCCGGGAGCCCGTCACTCGATAAAAGGAGAAACCGCATGGACCAGCCAAAACTCTTTTCCATCGGGCAGGTGGCACAGCTTTTCCACACCAGCGCCAGCAGCCTGCGCCACTACGAGCAGCTGGGACTGCTGACGCCGGAGCGGATTGACCCGGACACCGGCTACCGCTATTACAGCGTTCGGCAGTTTGAGGTACTGAATACCATCCGGTATCTTCGGGCGCTGGACATGCCCCTCAGCGAGATCGCTGGTTTTTTGCAGGACCGGGAGGTGGGGCTCATTGAAGAAAAGCTGCGCCAGCAGAAGCAGATCCTGGCCCACAAGGTCCGGGAATTGAAACGGATCGAGCGCAAGATCGATAACCGTCTTGCTCAGCTGCGGGATGCACAGGAATCGGTTTTTGACACCGTGAGCCTGCACCAGCTGCCCCCCTGCCGCATCGTCTGGGTCAAGACGGCGCTGCGCATCCAGGACTTTTTTGATATGGAAGCCCCTATCCGGGAATTGGAGCGTTCCCCCTCTGAGGCGGTCATCTTTTTGGGCAAGGTGGGGGTCGGCATCTCCCGGGAAAAGCTCTGCGCCGGGCAGTTTGAGGAATACGACTCGGTTTTTCTTGTGCTGGACGAGGAGGACCAGTTCGACGGGCCCACGCTCCGCCTGCCCGAGACCCTCTGCGTGCGGCTGCGCTTCTGCGGCGTGCATTCCCAGGCGCAGCGGCATTATCATACCTTAATGGATGCCATCCGCGCCCAGGATTTGGAGCCCACCGGCTTTTCCCGCGAGATCACCATGATCGACTACGGATTGACCAGCGACCCGCAAAAATTTGTCACCGAGATCTGTATCCCGGTCCGGCCGAAGCAGTCGGGGGATGCATAAACGCCGCCGCGCGTCCATAAACAAATCCGGCGGAGCCGTCCCAAAAGGAAGGCCCCGCCGGATTGTTTTGTTTTATTCCCGAATCGTCTTGACCCCAAAAATGAAGTAAAGGATGTGGAAGGCCCAGACCCCGGCCAGCACCACCCGGCCCACCGGCACGGCGTGCATCATCACAAAGCCCACCGACATCAGCGCGGTGACCGTGACCATAATGCGGATCTTTGTTTTGCGGGTCATGCCCTGGCCTTTGACATAGCTTTCCAGATTGTCTTTATAGAGCTTGGTTCCGGTGAACCAGTGGTGAAGCTTTTCCGAACTTCTGGCAAAGCTCCAGGCCGCCAGCAGCAGAAACGGGAAGGCGGGCAGCAGCGGCAGCACCGCTCCCAGCGCCCCCAGCGCCAGCCCGATGCAGCCCAAAATCGTATAAAACAGTTTGCGAAGCTTCATGCCGATCTCTCCTGTTGTTTTTTCTCTTTCCGGCTCTCTATTACATGGCGCAGCGCCATGACCGGATGGGAAAAGAGCATCCGCGGCCCGGAAAACCGCATGACCTGCCGGATCTTCTCCCGCATTTCGGGCTGGTAGCAGTGCACCTTGCAGTTGGAGCAGAAGGTCTTGGTCTCCATAAAGGGGCAGCGGTCGCTGCGGGCCCGGGCATAGGCTTCCAGTGCGGCGCAGTCGGGGCAAAGGCCCTGCCGGGTATGATGGTTTTTGCGGCAGTAAAGGCGGATCATCTCGGAGACCATCCGCTTTTCCCACTCCCGCTTGTCCTGGATGTTCTGCATCAGCTCACCCTCCCGTTTTCCACCGAATAGATCTTGTCCGCCGCTCCCAGGGTGGACAGCCGGTGGGAAACCAGCAGGATGGTCTTTCCAGCCCGCTCCTTTTGCAGCGAGCGGAGAATCACCGCTTCGTTCAGGCTGTCCAGGTTGCTGGTGGGCTCATCCAGCAGCAGGAAGGGCGCGTCGTGGAGAAAAGCCCGGGCCAGACCCAGACGCTGGCGCTGGCCCCCCGAGAGGGTGTCCCCCAGCTCGCCCACCGGGGTATCGTAGCCCTGTGGCAGGCTCTGGATGAACTCGTGCACCGAGGCCTTTTTGCAGGCGGCCTCGATCTCGGCGTCGGTGGCGTCCAGTTTGGCGATGCGAAGGTTGTTCTTGATGCTGTCCCGGAACAGGTGGGTCTCCTGGGTGACATAGCCCTCCATCCGGCGCAGGTCCTCGGTGTTGATCTCGTCCACCGAGCGGCCGGACAGCTCCACCGACCCCTGCCGGGTCTGCCAGAACCGCATAAACAGCTTCAGCAGGGTGGATCTGCCGCTGCCGCTGCTGCCCACGATTCCGATGACCGCGCGCTGCGGCACCGAGAGGGAGAGATCCCGCAGCACCTCCTCCCCCTCGTAGGAGAAGGAAACATTTTTCGCCTCCGCCCCGGCAAATCCGGCGGCGGGCCGACCCTCCACCGGCTGCACCGCCGGGATCTCCTCCAGGATGTCCAGCACCCGGTTTCCGGCGGCAAAGGTGTTCTGAAGGGTGCTGCCCAGGGCGGCCAGCGCGATCACCGGCCCGAAGGAGGAAAAGAGGGCCAGAGTGGGGATCAATACCCCTGCAAAGCTCACCGCGCCGCTCTGGTAAAGACCGGCCGAGCAGAAGAGCATCGCAAGGTCAAAGCCCAGCACCACCGTATTGGTGAGGGCTGTATTCCGTCCCGCCGCCTGCTTGAGCTTTTCTTCCCGCTGGGAGAGGGCGTCGGTGCGGCGGTTCATCTCTGCCAGCCGCGCCTGCCCCTGGCCGAACTGCAAGATCTCAGGCAGGCCCCGCAGGCTCTCCAGCACAAAGGCGGACAGCTCGCCGGACTGGGTGCGGAAGCGCATTCCCTCCTCCCCGCTCCAGCGGGCGGCCACCAGCGGCATCGCCAGCCCTACCACGCCATAGGCCGCCGCAGCCAGCAGACCCAGACGCCGATCAAAGGAGCCGATAAAGGCCGCCATCCCCGCCGAAAAAAGCAGCGCAATGAGGGCCGGGGAAATGGTATGGGCGTAGAATACCTCCAAAAGTTCGATGTCCGAGGTGATGAGGGCGATCAGGTCGCCCTTGTCCCGCCCGTCCAGCTTGGCCGGGCAGAGGCGGCGCAGTGCGGCAAAGACCTTTTCCCGCAGGAGGGCCAGCAGCTTGAAGGCGATGAAGTGGTTGCAGCCCTGCTCGGCGTACCGCAGCACGCCCCGCAGCACCGCCAGCGCCAGCATTCCGCCGAAGAGCACCGTCAGCCGGACCGAGCTTTCTCCCAGCACCGCCAGCAGACCATACCCGCCCAAAATCGTGAGGAAGGCTGCGCACAGGTGACCGGCCAGGCCCATGAGCACCGCCAGTGTCATATATCCTCCCAGCGGCCGCACCAGGCCCACCAGCCGGGCCATGACCCTGAATCCACTGCGTTGTTTGTTCATGCTGTTTCTCCTTTGTTTCGATACTGTTCCAGCTCCTGCTGAGCCTGCCAGAGCCGGAAGTAGGCTCCCCGGCAGGCCAATAGCGCAGCGTGGGTGCCGGATTCGGCGATCCGTCCCTTGTCCATCAGATAGATGCGATCCGCGCCGGTGATATTGGCCAGCCGGTGGGAGATGAGCAGCACCGTCTTTTTCCCGGCCAGCCGGCGGATGCTGTCCAGAATCGCCTCCTCGCTCTCCACGTCGATGTTGGAGGTGGCCTCGTCAAAGAGATAGATGGGGCTGTCCTTCAAGAGAGCCCGGGCCAGTGCCAGACGCTGGCGCTGACCGCCCGAGAGGTTTGCCCCCTGTTCCAAAAGCGGGGTATCCAGCCCCTGGCCCGCCCGCAGGAAACCGTCCAGCCGCACCTGTTCCAGCGCCTGCCAGAACTGCGCATCGGTGCCGCCGGGGCAGCCCATCTGGAGATTCTCCCGCACGGTGCCCTTGAAGATGGTGTTTTGGCATCCCACATAGGTGATCCGCTTTAACAGCTCCTGCTCGGGGATCTCGGAGAGCTCGGCCCCGCCCAGCCGGATGGAACCGGTATACCCCTTGTTCCGCCCCATGAGCAGGGCGGCAAGGGTGGACTTGCCGCAGCCGCTTTCTCCTGCCAGGGCGATCAGCCCGCCCTGGGGCAGCTCAAAATCAATCTTTTGCAGCACCGTCTGGCCCGGCTCATAGCCAAAGGTCAGATTTTTGCATTGGATCTCCCACCGGCCGGACTGGGGCATGCTGCTGCCCTGCCGGGGCTCCTCCAGCTCCATCAGCCGGAAGATCTTCTCACTGGCGGCCATGCCGTTCATGGCAATGTGGAAGTAAGAGCCCAGCAGCCGCATGGGCAGAAAGAAATCTGCCGCCAGCAGCAGGATCAGAAGGGCGGATTCCAGCCCAATTTTCCCGCTCTGGAACCGGATGACCGCCAGCACTGCTCCCAGTGCCGCACCGCCATAGGCGATGAGATCCATAATGGCGATGGAATTGAGCTGCATGGTGAGCACCCGCATGGTGATTTTTCGGAACTGCTCGGCCTGACGGTTCATCTGCTCCTGTTTGAAGCCGTCCGCGCCGTAGATCTTGAGGGTGGTGAGCCCCTGGAGATCTTCCAGGAAGGTATCTCCCAGCTGGGTGTACTGGCCCCAGTATTTGGACAGCAGCTTTTTGGCCCACCGCTGCACCGCAGCAATGGCCGCCGGGATCAGCGGCACACAGACCAGCAGCACCAGCGCCGTGGGCAGATCCGCGAAGCTCAGCACCCCGAAGAGGGTCAGCGGGGCCAGCATCGCATAAAAGAACTGAGGCAGATAGGCGCCGAAGTAGGTTTCCAGCTGATCCACCCCTTCCACCGCCACCTGGACGATCTCGGAGGTCTGCACCTGGTCACGGTAAGAGCTGCCCAGCCGCAGCAGCTTTTGATAGATTTTCTCCCGCAGTACCTTCTTGACCATGCGGGAGGAGAGGTAGCTCATCCGGGCTGCGGCCACGGTGCAGAGATACCGCACCGCCAGCGCCGCCAAAGCGGTCAGCAGAGCGGCGCGAATCAGCATGCCGTCCGCCCGGCCCAGGAAAAGCCCGGCCAGCAGCCGGGCAATGCTGCCCATCAGCGCGATGTTGGCCGCAAGGCCGCACCACTGAAACAGCACGCTGCCTGCAATGTACTTTTTGCTCTCGCTGACCGTTCCGATCAGCCGTTTATCAATCATCATCCTTCTGGGGTCCTGCCTTTCCCTTGGAACGGGCCGCGTAGTTAGCTTTTGCTAACTTTGGACGCAGAAAAAATCGGGCGTTTCTGCAGCAAGCAGGAACCGCCCGGGAAAGCCCGCCCGGTTAAATTACGCTAACTAGGATAGCACAATCCGTCGGTTTTGGCAAGACCCTCTTGTATATTTCTTTATGGTTCCAGCAGTTTCTTTTCTGCTTTTGAGCGGAAAATCTCCCCTGCTGCGGCTGAATGTGGTAAAATAAGGCCAAGGTATCTCCCCGCCGCGCTCCCGGCGGGAACATCGAAGGATGGAGGAAAACAGAATGGAACACCGCATCGTCACCGCTGCACAGATGAAACGCATCGAGGCCGCCGGGAATGCCCACGGCCTTTCTTACCTGCAGATGATGGAAAATGCCGGGCTTGCATCCTACCGGCAGCTGCGGCAGCACTGCCCCCGCCCCGGGCGGCTGCTGGTGGTCTGCGGCAAGGGCAACAACGGCGGGGATGGTTTTGTCATCGCCCGGGCCGCCGCTGCCGAGGGCTGGCAGGTTACGGTATTGCTGGCCGAAGGGCAGCCCCAAACCCCCGACGCCATTACCAACTTTGGCCGGTTGGAAGGGCTGCCGGCGGAGATCCTGGCCGACCCCGGCGCGCTGGAAGGCCGGCCGTTCGACGCCGCGGCGGACGCCCTCTATGGCACCGGCTTCCATGGAGAGCTGCGCCCCGCCGGGCTGGCGGCCTGCGGGCTGCTGCGAGCCCAGCGGGCAAGAGGGGCCTTTGTGCTGGCCGTAGACCTGCCCAGCGGCATCAATGCGGACACCGGCGCTGTGGCCGAGGGCGCAGCCGAAGCCGATCTGACCGTGACCTTTGACAGTTATAAGCCGCTGCACTTTTCCCCCTCCTCTGCCCCGCTCTGCGGCGAGGTGGTCTGCGCGGACATCGGCATCCAGGATGACTGGCGGGCCGGGGCGCTCTGAACTTCTTTCATACAGCCAAACATACAGCCAAAAACAGCAGTCGCAGGCCTCCCAAGGAAGCCTGCGGCTGCTGTTTATAGGGAAGAATGCTGGCCGTGATCTATCCGCCGTGAGTGGACAAATCATCGGAGAGAATGGCAAATGGTTTGTTTAGCTGCGCAGCTCTTCCGGGACCTGGTCCAGGGTCTGATACCGCGCCATGGCCTCCTCCAGGGTCATGCCCTCTTCAAGGGCAGCCTTGCGGGCCGCGTTGACCGCCTGGATCTCCTTCATCTTTTCGCCGGTGAGGGTGTAGCCCTTCATGGCCAGCAGAGTGGC
>CALXGY010000130.1 GCA_944387955.1 uncultured Faecalibacterium sp.
GCAGCGACCGCAGGCCCTGATCCGCATACCACTGGGCGGACAGGGGGTTTGTGATGTTGAGGCCGAGGCCTCCGTAGACCGGCAGACCGCGGCAGATCCGCAGATGGGCGATGTTGTTGGCCTCAAAACCTGCAAAACCCTGGATCTTGGCCGCCTGCACCCGCCGGCTGGTGTCCCCGTCCAGCATTCCGAACATGGCCCGGGGCAGTTCCAGCACCACCTTTGCCCGCCACTGGGCCGGGATGTGTCCGGCCTCGGCAAGGGGCAGGCTCAGCAGCTCGATTTCCTCCGCTTCTTCCAGCGGGACCTGCTCCCAGCGCTCGAACCGCGCCCGCAGCAGGGTCTGCCGGACCGTTTCATGGCGCCCGAACTCCGGCAGCCGGGCGGGCTGGGTGGGCCAGGGGCGCAGGGCCTCCCGCTTTTTCAAAAGGCCCTCCAGGGCCTGACGGCGCAGCTCGTTGACCGTGCTGCCGGGCAAAAACCAGGGGCCGCCCTCCATCTCGATCTGGATTTCTCCGGCGGCAAAGGGGGTGCCGCCGGTCTTGCTCAGGCTCCGGCGCAGCCCCTCGGTGGGGTCGGTGCGGGCGGGCTGGACCTCGGCTTCTCCATAGGCAAAAGCCCGGTTGCCCTCATGGTCGGCGGCGGTGAGCTTCTGCCCTTCCGGCTCGATCTCCAGTTTCAGATCCACCGGCACCCGGGGCCGTTCCCGGCGGTACAGCTCCCGCAGGCCGGGCAGGGTCTTGCGGGTGAGCTCGGCATCCGCCTCGCTGCGGGTGCCGAACATGGTGCGGTCGATCCGGCCATCCAGATACCCGGAGGTAAAGCCGGAGCGGCTGAAGGCATTTTTCAGCAGCTCCCGGTCGTAGGCCCGGCCCTCTCGTCCGGCCAGGCAGGCGCTGACCGCCGCCGCCACATATTCGGGGGTGCGCAGTCGGCCCTCGATCTTGGCCGAGGCCACCCCAATGGCCTGCAGCCGGTCCAGCTGGTCGATGACCGAGTTGTCCTTGAGGGACAGATGATGGGCCCGGCCCGGCTGCCCTTCCGGCAGGGGCGTGGCGTCAAAGGGCAGGCGGCAGGGCCCCGCACAGGAGCCCCGGTTGCCGCTGCGTCCGCCCAGGAAGGCGGACATGGAGCACTGGCCGCTCATGCTCATGCCCAGCGCCCCGTGGACAAAACATTCGGTCTCGATGCCGCAGCCCCGGGTGATCCGCTCGATCTCCTCAAAGCTCAGTTCCCGGGCCAAAATCACCCGGCTGAAGCCCAGCTCGGCCAGCTCCAGCGCACCTTCCAGGGTGTGCACGCTCATCTGGGTGGAGCCGTGGCGAGGCAGATCGGGGGCAATCCGGCCGATGAGCTCGGCCACCGCCAGATCCTGGCAGATGACCGCATCCGCGCCGCTGGCCGCCACCGCCCGCACCGCTGCGGCCAGGGATTCCAGCTCGCTGCCGTAGACGGTGGTGTTCATGGCCACATGGACCCGAACCCCCCGCGCATGGCAGAACCGGACCGCTTCGCAGAGACTCACCGCATCAAAATTGCCCGCGCCGGTGCGGGCATTGAAGCCGGAAAATCCCAGATATACCGCATCCGCGCCGCTGTACACCGCGGCACGGAGCATCTCTTCACTGCCCACCGGGGCAAGGATCTCAATCTGCGCCATAGTTCTCCCTTTTCCCTTGCCGCCCTGCCGGGCGGCTCTGTATTGTTCCATCCTGCATCCGGCGGTTTAAATCCGGCCGGTCCTGTCCATCCTGTATCCGCGGCTCTCAGTCCTCGGGCTGGGCCGAAGCTTCCTCCTGGGCCGCTTTCTCCGCTTTTTCCGCTTTTTCGGCCTTTTCCGCCCGGGCCCGGGCACGGGCCAGCTGCTCCCGCAGGGCCGTCACCTCCCGGCGCAAACTCTCGTTCTCGGCGCGGGCCTTGTCCTCGGCCGTCTTAGCCCGGGCCGCGTCCGCGATGTAGTCCTGAATCTGGCTGCGCATGTTCTCTACGCTGCCCGCGCTCTTGCGGTACTCGTCCAGGTAGTCCATGGCGCAGAATACCGCCGCCCGGGCCATGGGCAGGCTGGGGTTCTTCTCCATCAGCTTGCCGATGTCCTTGTCCAGCTTGTCCGCCAGCTGGGCGATGTATTTTTCCGAATCGGTGGTGGCAATCGCGTACTGGACCCCCGCGATGGTCACCCTCACCTTATTTACCATAATCTGCCTCTCCTTGCCTGTATCCGGCGGTTCGGGCGGGCGGAAAACCGGCATTTGTGGTCCAAACGTTGTCTTTCCGGGCAAAATCAAGTTCCCTGGCGAGGGGCACAGCCTGGTGAAACATTTGCGCAAGAATTGCTTGCCGCATTACTCCCCGAGTTACCCCCGGCCAGCCGGCTTTGCCGCCGCCCCGACCCCTTGTATGTTTTTCTCATTATAATATAAATATGGAGCGAGAGAAAGTAGTATTTTCAAACTTTTACGGTTTCGGCACAAAGTTGCCTCTTTAAAGCCTTTGTTTGGAAAAAAATAGCCTCTTTTACCTTGCAATCAAAAAGAGAACATATTATAATAGAGCCGGTATATCCGCGCTTTACAAGCGAGGGCGGGGTGCTTCCGCTTTGGATTCTTACTTTATTCCACCTTTCCCAAAAAATCGCATTACGATGCAGACAGGAGATCATGTATGACCACGAAGGAATTTGCAAAAATTCTGCAGAACAAGCTGACCAATGAGTACGGCGTGGATCTGAGCGTCGCCTCGCATCAGCAGATCTATCGCTCTCTGGCACTGATCTGCCGCCAGATGATGAGCGAGAACCACAAAAAGTTCCAGGCTAAAGCCATCGGCTCGGGCACAAAGCAGGTGTACTACCTGTGCATGGAGTTCCTGATGGGCCGCAGCCTCAAGACCACCCTGTTCAACCTGGGTCTGGACGAGGCCGCCCGCGCTGCGCTGGCCGAAGCCGACATCAGCCTGGACAGCGTCTATGAAGAGGAGCCGGACGCGGGCCTGGGCAACGGCGGTCTGGGCCGTCTGGCCGCCTGCTATCTGGACGGCATGGCCACCACCGGCATCTGCGGTACCGGTTATTCCATCCTGTACGAGTACGGCATCTTCAAGCAGAAGATCGTGGACGGCTGGCAGCAGGAGCGGGCGGACAACTGGCTGCCCGGCGGTCAGGTCTGGCTCAAGAGCCACCCCGACCAGGCTGTGGAGGTCCGCTTTGACGGCGAGATCCGGGAGAGCTGGGATCACGGCTTCCATTATATCCAGCACGTCAACTACAACAGCGTGATGGCTGTTCCTTCGGATATGTATGTCCAGGGCTACGACGGACAGGGCGTTGCAAAGCTGCGCCTGTGGCAGGCCAAGGCCCCCGACTTTGATATGTCCAGCTTCTCCCTGGGCAATTACAGCACCGCCATGAGCAAGAACGCTTCGGCCGAGCTGATTTCCAAGGTGCTGTACCCCAACGACAACCACGTGGAGGGCAAGATCCTGCGTCTGCGTCAGCAGTACTTCCTGTCCGCCGCTTCCATCGGCGACATCGTGCAGAACCACCTGTCCACCTACGCCACCCTGGAGAACCTGCCGGATAAGGTGGCCATCCAGCTGAACGATACCCACCCGACCCTGGCCATCCCCGAGATGATGCGCATCCTGCTGGACGAGTGCGGCTTCGACTGGGACAAGAGCTTCGATATCTGCCAGCGCGTCTTTGCCTACACCAACCACACGGTCATGGCCGAGGCTCTGGAGAAGTGGAACGAGGACATCTTCCGCATGACCCTGCCCCGCATCTACCAGATCGTGGTGGAGATGAACCGCCGCTGCCGCATCGAGCTGGAGCGGGTGTTCCCCGGCGACAAGGGCAAGATCGACTACATGGCCCTGATCGGCGACAACCAGGTCCGTATGGCCAACATCTGCGCTTACACCGCTCACAGCATCAACGGCGTGTCCAAGCTGCACAGTGAGATCATCAAGCAGAGCGTCTTCCACGACTACTATCTGTTCAAGCCCCAGGCCTTCAAGAACGTGACCAACGGCATCGCCTACCGCCGCTGGCTGCTGG
>CALXGY010000131.1 GCA_944387955.1 uncultured Faecalibacterium sp.
CAGGCCATCCGCGAGATCTACCTCAAGCCCTTTGAGATCTGCGTCAAGGACGCAAACTGCGGCGCTGTGATGTCCTCCTTCAACTACATCGGCAACCGCTGGGCAGGCGGCTCTGAGTCCCTGTGCAAGACCGTCCTGCGGGATGAGTGGGGCTTCACCGGCTTCGTCCTGACCGACTACTTCGGCGTTTACGGCTACATGAATGCTGAGCAGGCCATCCGCAACGGCACCGACTGCATGCTGGTCAACTACCCCACCGCCACCAACGACGTGGCAGTCCGTACCGCCGGCGGCATCCAGGCCATGCGTGAGGCTTCTCACAACATCCTGTACACCGTCGTCAACAGCCGCGCTTATGCTGAGGAGAACCTGAACCCCGGTATGGAGGCCTGGGAGGTCGCAGCCATCGCCGTCGACGTGGTGGTCGTGGCGCTGATCCTCTTCGGTGCATGGTCCATCCTCAAGAAGTCCAAGAAGATCGAGGTCTGATCCTCATCGGAATGGTTTGACCGTTTGTTAAGCGCCTACCTCAAACATTTCTCAAACCTTCATAACATCCCTTGAGCGCCGGGGCGGCCTGTTTCGACGGGCCGCCCCGAGCTCTTTTAATAGGCAAACGAGATGATGAAAGGAAGATAAGTATGGACATCCCCTCCCTCCTTGCAAAGATGTCGCTGGAAGAAAAGTGTGCTCTGCTGTCCGGCAAGGACACTTTTAAATCCCGGGATTTCAAAGCCTACGGCATCCCCCAGATGTGGCTCTCGGACGGCCCCCACGGCCTGCGCAAACAGGCCGGCGCTTCGGACCATCTGGGCCTGGCCGCCAGTGAGCCGGCCACCTGCTTCCCCACGGCGGCCACCGTGTCCAACAGCTGGGACCCCGCCCTGGGCGAGGCCATCGGTGAGGCCATCGGTGAGGAAGCTGCCGCCCAGAAGGTCAGCGTCGTGCTGGGCCCCGGCCTGAACATGAAGCGCAGCCCCCTGTGCGGACGCAACTTCGAGTATTTCTCGGAGGACCCCTATCTGGCGGGCAAGCTGGCAGCAGGGTATGTCCGCGGTTTGCAGAAGAACGGCCTGGGCGCCTGCCCCAAGCACTTCGCGGCCAACAGCCAGGAAATGCGCCGGATGGCCTCGGATTCCATCCTGGACGAGCGGACCCTGCGGGAAATCTACCTCACCGGCTTCGAGATCGTGGTCAAGGAATCCGCGCCCAAGAGCATCATGACCAGCTACAACCTCATCAACGGGGAGTACGCCAACGAGAACAAGCACCTGCTGGTGGACATCCTGAAAAACGACTGGGGCTTTGACGGCATGATGGTCACCGACTGGGGCGGGTCCAACGACCACGCCCTGGGGGTCAAGCTGGGCTCGGCTTTGGAGATGCCCGCCCCCGGCGGCGGCTCGGTGCGGGAGCTGCTGGACGCAGTCAAGAGCGGCAAGATCACCGAGGCGGACATCGACGCCCGGGCGGCCGAGGTGCTGCAGCTGGTGATGAGCACCTACGAGGTGGTGCGCTCGGTTCCGGACGAGTTCGACATCCCCGCCCATCACGCCATGGCCCGCCGGGCTGCCGCTGAGAGCGCGGTGCTGCTGAAGAACGAGGGCGGCATCCTGCCTCTGGCCGCAGGCGCCAAGGTGGCTGTCATCGGCGACTTTGCCAACACTCCGCGCTACCAGGGCGCAGGCTCCAGCGTGGTGAATCCCACCAAGCTGGACACCCCGCTGGAAGCGATCAAGGTCAGCGGCCTGGAGGTCGTGGGCTATGAGCAGGGCTTCGAGCGTCACGGCGGCGCCAACGAGGAACTGTGCCGCAAGGCCGTGGCCCTGGCGGGCAAGTGCGATGTGGTGCTGCTCTACCTGGGCCTGGACGAGATCAGCGAAAGTGAAGGTCTGGACCGTCAGCACATGAAGCTGGCCGAGAACCAGGTCTATCTGCTGGAGCAGGTGGCCAAGGCCAACTCCAACGTGGTGGTGGTGCTCAGCGCCGGCAGCCCGGTGGAGATGCCCTGGCTGGACCAGTGCAAGGCACTGCTCCACGGCTATCTGTGCGGCCAGGCAGGCGCAGGGGCCATCGCCGACCTGCTGACCGGCAAACTCTGCCCCAGCGGCAAGCTGGCCGAGACCTACCCGCTGCGCTATGAGGACACCCCCGCCTACCGCCACTTCCCCGGCGAGGGGCTGACGGTGGAATACCGCGAGGGCCTGTACATCGGCTACCGCTACTACGAGACCGCCAATGTGCCGGTGCTCTTCCCCTTCGGCTACGGTCTGAGCTATACGACCTTTGCTTACAGCGACCTGAAGGCGGACGCCAAGCAGGTCAGCTTCACCATCACCAACACCGGCAAGGTGGCCGGCGCCGAGATCGCCCAGCTCTATGTGGCAAAACCGGATGCCAAGGTCTTCCGCCCGGTGCAGGAGCTCAAGGGCTTTGCCCGCGTGGAGCTGGCCCCGGGTGAAAGCAAGACGGTCACCATCCCGCTGGACGACAAGGCCTTCCGTTACTGGAACGTCCTCACCGACCGCTGGGAGGTGGAAGGCGGCCGGTACGAGCTGCGGGTGGGCGCATCCAGCGCAGACATCCGCCTGACCGCCTCGGTGGAACTGCCGGGCACCGGCGCGCCGGACCCCTATGCAGGAAAGCCGCTGGACGCCTACCGCACCGCCCAGGTGCAGGATGTGCCGGACGAGGTGTTCACCGCTCTGCTGGATCACCCGATCCCGCCCGCTGAGGCCCACAAGATCACCCGCAACAGCCCCTTCCGGGATCTGAACCACAGCCGCAGCCCCATTGCCTGGATCGTCTGGGCGGTGCTGACCCACCTGATGAAGAAGAGCCTGGCCAGCGGCAAGCCGGATCTGAACGTTCTGTTCATCTACAACATGCCGCTGCGGGCGCTGGCCAAGATGACCGGCGGCATGGTGGATATGGCCATGGTGGACGGCCTGGTCATGGAGCTGAACGGCTTCTGGATCATTGGTCTGCTGCGCACCCTCTTCGCCTTCATCCGCAACATGATCCTGAACGTCGGGTTCAACAAGCGGATGGCAAAATAATCTCCCGATCATCTCACAAGTAAGGAGCATTTCTTATGCAATTCTGGAACAATTTCGCGGAAAAGCACCCCGCTGCGGCCAAGTGGGTCCGCGAGGGCGGCCTCTTCGTCATCGTAAGCAACGTCATCACGGTCTTCAAGTACCTGATGCTGCAGTTCCTGCCCGCCGCTTTCGCCGGGCTGGGAGACGCCAGCTTCGGCTGGCCCGGCATCCCCCTGACCCTCTTCGGCGAGACCTTCGAGTGGAACATCCTGGGCTACGACCAGGCCCACGGCGGCCTTGCCTACTTCTGCGCCTACATGGTGGCTATGGTCATCGGTGAGGTCATCAACTTCCCGATCCAGCGCAGCTTTGTGTTCCGCAGCAAGGGCAAGCTGGGCCCCCAGATCGCCTGGTACCTGGTGGCCTTCTGCATCATCACCTGCATCGTAAACTCCATCAACTGCATCTGGGTGGCGGTGGCCGGTCTGCTGGTGCCCGACTTTATCTACAACATCGGCACCACCGTGCTCAACGGCGGCATCTCGATGGTGGTCTTCTTCTTTGTCAACAAGAAGATCTTCCC
>CALXGY010000132.1 GCA_944387955.1 uncultured Faecalibacterium sp.
CACCGCCCTGTTCTATGTCACCCTCAAGATGGCCGAGGACCGGGACGAGGGGCTGACCGGGATGTTCTTCCGGGCCTTCCGGCAGAATTTCAAGCCCGCCACCAAGCTCTGGCTGATCCTGCTGGGGGCGGGGGTCTTTCTGGCGCTGGACGGGTACATCGTCTGGCATCTGTGGAGCCAGAACGTTGTGTGGACCCTGATCGCCGCTCTGCTGATCGCGGCCGCGCTGGTCTATGCCATCGTTTTGATGTACGCCTTCCCGCTGCTGGCCCGGTTCGAGAATACCACCTTCGGCATCCTCAAGACCTCGCTGCTGGTGGGGCTGCGGTATATGGTCTGTACCCTGGTGATGGCGGGAATCTACTTCCTGATGGGATGGATTGTGGTCTATCTGTTTACCCCGGCCTTCCTTTTGGGGTTTGGCTGCTGCGCCATGCTCTGCTCCTTCCTGCTGGTGAATATCGTCCATGCCTGCGGGGGCGACCCCGACAGACAGCCGGAAGGAGAGAAAGCAGAGCATGAATGACCAGGCCAGAAAAAACTGGGAGACGCTGCGCCGGCTCCGGGGAAGAAAACGGCTGGAACACATCTGGACCTATTATAAGCTGCCTATTGTTTTGGCGCTGGTGCTGGCCTATATAGCGGGGTATGCAGCCTATCGGCATGCCACCCAAAAAGAGGATGTGCTGTATCTGGCTCTGGTCAACTTCGCACCGGGCAGCGAGCTGACCTGGCAGCTGACCGAGGGCTTTGCAGAGGAGCAGGGACTGACCGAAAAGCAGCGGGTCTATCTGTATTCCGACCTGCTGCTCTCCGAGAAGGAAGGGGCGGATCAGGAATACGTTTATGCCTCCGAAATGCGGATCATGGCGGCCATCGCCGCCCAGAAGATGGACGTTGTCCTGATGAACGCAGAGGCAAGGGACGCATTTGCCGCACAAGGATACCTGATGGAGCTTTCGGAATTGGACCCGGCTTTTTCGGGGCAGTGGATGGAGATTTCGGATACACGCCTGATTCGGGAAGCCGGATTTTCAGAAGAGATGTATTTGGGGGTGCTGAGCAACGCGCCCCACCCGGAACAGGCAGAGGAATATATCTCCTACCTGCTCCGGTCATAAAGGAATCAGACAGAAAGGAAAACGGCAATGGACATTTTGACAATCGGTGAAATTCTGATCGACCTGACCCAGACCGGCAAAGATCCGCAGGGAATTCCCCAGTTTGCGGCCAACCCCGGCGGGGCCCCGGCCAACCTGGCGGTGGCTGCGGCAAAACTCGGCGCAAAGACCGCCTTTGTGGGCAAGGTAGGAGCGGATGCTTTCGGCCGCTATCTGATCGAGGTGCTGGCGGAGAATGGGGTGGACGTTTCGGGCGTAAAGACGGACGAGGCCCATCCCACCACCATGGCGGTGGTGTCGGTGGACGCCTCGGGCGAGCGGGATTTCAGCTTCTATCGCCAGGCCAACGCCGACGTGATGCTGTGCGCGGAAGAGATCCCGGATGCTGTTTTGCAGGAGGCAAAGATGGTCCATTTCGGCTCGGTCAGCCTCACGGCGGACCCCTCCCGCAGTGCGACGCTGGATGCGGTGGGCCGCGCCAAAGCCATGGGCAAGATCATCACCTACGATCCCAACTACCGGGCGAACCTCTGGCCGGATGCAAAGACCGCAGTAGAGCAGATGAAAGCGCCTCTGGGCCTGGTGGACATCCTGAAGGTGTCGGATGAGGAGCTGCCGCTGCTGACCGGGACCACGGACTGCGCAGCGGGCACCGCCCAGCTGGCAGAGCAGGGCATCGGGCTGATCTTTGTCACCCTGGGCCCGGACGGCGTCTTTTACCGGATGGGAGAGAAAACCGGCCATGTGGCGGGCGTTCCCTGCAAGGTGGGGGACACCAACGGCGCGGGAGATACCTTCTTTGGCGCTGCGCTTTCCAAGCTCTGCAAGGAAGATCGGAACGCCCTGACCGTGCAGCGGCTGGAAGAGATTCTGGCTTTTGCAAACAAGGCGGCCAGCATCACCACCAGCCGCCGCGGCGCGATCCCTGCCATGCCGTCGCTGGAAGAAATGGGAGAGTGACCCAAAGGCGGACCCGCGCCCTTCAGCTGCAAGAAAAGCGGGGGATAAATCCCCTTTGAGCAGAGGGCACGTTCTGATCTGTCCTCCCTCGGAGAGAACAAACAAAAGCCGCAAGGTTTTGGACGACCTTGCGGCATTTCTTTTTGAAAAACCATCCGGTGGAGCTGCGAAAGGGCGGCTCCGCTTTTTTCGTCCCGGCGGATAACCCTTTCCGGCGGGGGAATACTGAAAAGGAGAAAGGGAGTATGCGATTTGAGCGATATGTTTTGTTTCCAGTGCCAGCAGACGGCAGGCAATGCGGGCTGCATCCGGGTAGGCGTCTGCGGCAAGCAGCCGGAGACCGCCAGCATGAAACATGGTTTTTGCAGTTTTAAACGATCTAAAATTATAAATGGACCGAATCATAGGTTTTATAATGAATTGCGGCTTCCATTTTTAGCTCAAGCAGGCGGTGTGATACTTTTTTCGGGTGCACAATGCTATTTGGCTATCATTAATCCGTCTTGCAGATTGATCGTGCCGTTTATAAAATTTTATGATCATCAAGTTCTGCCTGAATCACTACTATTGAATTTGATGTGAAATGATGGATTTGAATGAATGATAAAATGTCTTTATATTGATGCTGTTGTTGCGGACACTTTTCCTTTGTATAGTATTACAACATTTCTAATTTGTGGAATAGTTGGGAATGATTCTTATACCAAGTGAGTTCTTACCGTGAATATATTGGCGAAGATGTGGATTAACTTTACCGGTATATTTTTCAAGGTAGTCAGCAATGAGACTATCCCATAATTTGTGTAAACCTGCTGAGAGGTGTAGAA
>CALXGY010000133.1 GCA_944387955.1 uncultured Faecalibacterium sp.
ATGATGGGGCCGGGGTCCCGGTGGTTGATGCCGGGCATGGCGTTGTACAGGTGGGTCATATGGGTGACCCCTGCGTCAAAGGCGCGGCAGGCGGTCTCGTAGTCGGTGCAGGTGTGGGCGATGGAGATGCGGGTCTCCTCGCAGCAGTTGCGGATGAACTCGGTGGCGCCCGCCTCCTCGGGGGCGACGTCCACCAGCTTGATGAGCCCGCCCGCCCGTTTGTTCAGGCGGCGGAACATGCCCACGTCCGGCGCGTGGAGATAGGCGGGGTTCTGAGCGCCCACCTTGTAAGGGCTGATGAAGGGCCCTTCCATGTTGATGCCCACCAGGTCTGCGCCCTTGCCGTTTTTGTGGGCGGCGGCGGCGTCCATCACCTTGTTCAAAATCTCCTCCGAGAAGGTCATGGTGGCCGGGCAGATGGCCAGAACGCCCTTGCTGGCCTCAAAGTCCGCCAGGGCCTGGATGGCCTCCTCGGTGCCGTCGCAGAAGTCATAGCCCACCGCGCCGTGGAAGTGCAGGTCCACCAGGCCCGGCAGGGCATACATGCCCTCGCAGTCCAGCACCTCTTCGCCGGGCAGCGGCTCGCTCTCGGGGACGATCCGTCCCTCCCGGATCACCAGCTGTCCGGTCACAAAGCGATGTTCCGGGGTGTAGATTTTCGCATTTTTCAAAATCATGGCCTGTGTTCCCTCCTTGATCATTGTGTTTCCTCCCGCCGGAAAACTCCGACGGACGCCGAACGCCAGAGGGGCCCCCTCTGGCGTTCCAGCTTTCTTTATGCCTGTGCCGCCCGCCAAAGCGGACGGCCGCCGCAGGTTAGATCAGGGACAAAGCTTCCTGATCGCCCACCAGGATGAAGTCGGGATGCATCTGAAGGATGGAGGCCGGGACCTCAGGGGTCACCGGGCCGAAGAACGCCTTCTTGATGATCTCGGCCTTGTTGGCGCCGTTGGCCACCATCAGAACCTTGCGGGCCTGCATGATGGTCTTGATGCCCATGGTATAGGCCTGGCGGGGCACCTCGTCCCGGGAGTTGAAGAAGCGCTGGTTGGCGTTGATGGTGCTCTCGGTCAGATCGACGCAGTGGGTGCCCAGCTCAAAGGCCTCGCCCGGTTCGTTGAAGCCGATGTGGCCGTCCTCGCCGATGCCCAGCAGCTGCAGGTCGATGCCGCCCACATTGCGGATGATGGCGTCATACTCCCGGCAGGCCTCCTCGGCGTTGGGGTTGGAGCCGTCCGGCACAAAGATGCGGTCGGGCTGGACGTTCACCGAGTCGAAGAAGTTCTTGTGCATGAAGTACCAGTAGCTCTGCTCGTGGTCCCGGGGCAGGCCGCGGTACTCGTCCAGGTTGACGGTGGTCACCTCCGAGAAGTCCACGTCGCCCTTGTTGTACCAGTCGATGAGCTGGGCGTAGGTGCCCACCGGAGTGCCGCCGGTGGCGAGACCCAAAACGCAGTTGGGTTTCATGATGACCTGGGCGGAGATGATGTTGGCGGCCTTGCGGGACATATCCTTATAGTCTTTTGCGCGGATGATCTTCATAATCCTGTTCTCCTTTTTGATGGGGCCTTGGGGGCCGGTTTCGGGGGATAGAGCAATCCGACAGAAAAACCGCCGCGGCTGGGCAGTTCGGCCTGGCCGCGGCGGCAAACGAATGCGGGATCAACCAGGCTCCCGCAGGACAGGCGGTTTACAGCATCTTCTTCAGCTCATCGTAGACGAACTGAACCTTGGTGCCGATGATCACCTGGCAAGCATTCTTGCTGGGACGGATGACGCCTGCCGCGCCGGCCGCCTTGACCGCCTTCTCATCGACGGCGGTGTAATCCTTGATCTCAAAGCGCAGACGGGTGGCGCAGTAGTCTACCCGGGACACATTGCCCTTGCCGCCCACTGCTGCCAGAACGCCGGCAGCCACTTCGGTGAAGTTATTATTGGCCAGGACGACCTTCTTTTCAGCCTCTTCCTCGCTCTCGTCCTCACGGCCGGGGGTCTTGAGGTCGAACTTGACGATGGCGAAGCGGAAGACCAGATAGAATACGACGAAAGCGCCGAGGCCCAGAGGAATGATCCACAGAGTATTGGCCGCTGCGGGCAGAGAAGCCGAGAACAGCAGGTCGGTAGCACCAGCCGAGAACAGGAAGCCTGCACGGAAGCCGGTGTAGTAGGTGATGACGGTGAAGATGCCGTACAGAGCCGCGTACACGATGTACAGCGGGAAGCACAGGAACATGAAGCCGAACTCGAAGGGCTCGGTGACGCCGCAGACGAAAGCGGAGATGGCGGCGGAGAGCACCAGGCCGATGGCGGCCTTCTTGTTCTTGGCGGTCTGGACCATGGCCAGAGCAGCGCCGGGGATACCGAACATCATGCAGGGGAAGAAGCCGGACATGTACATGCCGAGGCTCCAGGAAACGTCCGCCGAGGTCTCGCCGGCCCAGAAGTGGGTCAGATCGCCCAGGCCGATGGTGTCAAACCAGAACACGTTGTTCAGAGCGTGGTGCAGGCCGGTGGGGATCAGCAGGCGGTTGAAGAAGGCGTACAGACCAGCGCCGAAGCCGCCCATGCTCTCGATGCCCTTGCCCAGCGCAACCAGAGCGCCGAAGATGATGGGCCACAGGAACAAAAGAACCACCGAGGACAGGATGGAGACAAGACCGGTCATGATGGCCACCGAGCGCTTGCCGCTGAAGAAGGCCAGCCAGTCGGGCAGCTGGGTGCCCTTGAACTTGTTGTAGCAGGCGGAGCCGATGATGGCAGCCAGGATGCCGATGAAGGCGTTGCCCGCGATCTTGCTGAAGGCGATGTAGTCCACCGAACCCTCTTCCAGGGTGCGGACGACGCCCACAACGCTGGGGTTGAGCAGGCTGGTCATCATCAGGTAGCTGACCAGGCCCGCGAGGCCTGCGGTGCCGTCGTGGTCATCCGCCAGACCTACTGCTGCGCCGATGGCGAACAGCCAGGCCATGTTGTCGATCAGAGCGCCGCCGGCTTTGACCAGGATAAAGCCGATGTTATACACAAGGCCGCTGGTGGCTGCGTCCGGCACACCCATAACGCCCGGGGCGATCAGGTAACCCAGGCCCATCAGGATGCCGCATACCGGAAGGGCCGCAACAGGCAGCATCAATGCCTTGCCGAGTTTCTGCAAATATTTCATCATAGGGAACATTCCTCCTTTAAGATGAGCGAATCGGGGAAAATGGCTTTATCGGGAACGACCTGCTGGTTGTCAAATCGTTCACGTTCTAACGATTTGATTTTATCATAATTCATCACAAAAAGCCACACTTTTTTTAATTTTGAATAATTTTTTTATAAAATCTGTATGTTTTTTTGAAAAAGTTGTTTTACTTTATCGCATTACTGTACTGCCTGGGCTTTCTTTGCTTTTGGTCCCGCCCTTGTGCCCGAAGGAGGATTCTGGTATCATACAAAGGAAAAAGTGCACCATAAAAGCGCACCATACAAAATGTACTTGCAGGAGGTATATGCGATGGAATGGACCGACATTCGCCTGACCGTGGCCAAGGCCGACGCCGAGGCCGCCGAGGCCATCGCCACCCTGATTGCCGAGGGCGGCATCTATATTGAGGATTACAGCGACATCGAGCAGCAGGTGGCCGAGATCGCCCATGTGGACCTGATCGAGCAGGAACTGCTGGACAAGCCCCGGGATACCGTCATCATTCATCTGTATCTGGAGCCCAGCGCCCAGCCCGCCGAGACCATGGCCCTGATCGCGGCCCGGATGGAGGCCGCATCCATCCCCTACACCCTGGAGACCGAAGGGGTGGAGCAGGAGGACTGGGAGAACGGCTGGCGCAAATACTACCACCCCATGGAGATCGGCCGGCGCCTGGCCATTGTTCCCTCCTGGCAGGAGTACGAGACCGACCGGGTCAAGCTGATCCTGGACCCCGGCCTTGCTTTCGGCACCGGCGGCCATGAGACCACCAGCCTCTGCCTGGAGGCGCTGGACGCCCGGGTCCAGGGGGGCGAGCGGGTGCTGGACATCGGCACCGGCAGCGGCATCCTGGCCATTGCCGCCCTCAAGCTGGGGGCTGCCTCGGCGGAAGGGGTGGACATCGACCCGGTGGCGGTGCGCACTGCGGGGGAGAATGCCGCCCGCAACGGAGTGGCCGACCGGCTGACCGTGCTGGTGGGGGACCTGTCCGACAAGGCCAGCGGCCGGTACCAGATCATCACCGCCAACATCGTGGCCAACGCCATCATCAGCCTGGCCCCTGCGGTGCCCGGCCTTCTCGCTGAGGGGGGTCTGTTCATCGCCAGCGGCATCATCGACACCCGCAAGGAGGAGGTGCTCCAGGCGCTGCGGGCGGCGGGGCTTTTGGTCCTCGAAACCTATCATAAGCGGGGATGGGAGTGCATCCTCTGCACCAAGGCATAAAGACCAAACGCAATATTTTGCGTGATTTTTCCTTTTCGTATTTAACTTTTTGCAATATTTTGTAATTTAAGAGGAAAATCATCCGTTTTGTATTATTTTGACCCCGGCGGGCTCTCCTGCCGGACAAAGGAGGCCCCCTCATGCCCCACCGTTATTTCACCACCGAAGTTGCGGACGGAACCGCTGTGCTGCGCGGCTCGGACGCCCACCATCTGGCCCGGGTCATGCGGGCCAGGATCGGGGACACGGTCATCCTCTGCGACGGCAAAGCCACCGAGTACACCGCCACCATCACCGGTTTCGGGCCGGAAACCGTGGAGTTTTCGGTCCAGCCCGGTTATCCCAGCGCCGCCGAGCCCTCGGTGGAAATCACCCTGTTTGTGGGCTATCCCAAGCAGGACAAGCTGGAACAGATCCTGCGCCACGGGGTGGAGCTGGGCTGCACCCACTTTGTGCCCTTCTTCAGCCGGTACTGCGTCGCCGCCCCCAAAAAGGAGGAGCAGAAGAACGAGCGGTACAACCGCATCCTGTTTGAAGCGGCCAAGCAGTGCGGCCGCGGCGTGCTGCCGGATGCGGCCCTGCCTCTGCCCAACTTTGGGGCGGTCTGCCGCAGCCTTGCAGAGTACGACCTGGTGCTCTTCTGCTACGAGTGCGGCGGCCAGCCCCTGCGCGCCCTGCTGGACCAGGCGAAGGGCAGCGGCCCGCTGCGCCGCATCGCCATCATCACCGGAGCGGAGGGCGGCTTTGCCCCCGAGGAGGCCGCCGCCGCCGAGGCCGCCGGAGCCAAGACCGTGGGCCTTGGGCCCCGCATCCTCCGGTGCGAGACCGCGCCCCTGGCGGTGCTGGCCGCGGTCATGACCCTGACCGGAGATTTGGAATAAGAGCTTTTGCAAACCAGAAAAAGCGACTGCCGAAAAGCAGGATCGCGATCAGTCGACAAAATTTTCGATTTCGTCCGATTGAAATTTTAGATTTCCCAGAACTATAAAAATAACGCTGTTCCCAATCGATGAAAACCGAGGGAACAGCGTTTTTGCGTAGGTGTATCTGCGGCTTTTCCGAGAGGAAGCTGTTTATCTTCAGGCTTCCCTCACTGAGGGAAGTGCCGCGCAGCGGCGAAAGGAGTTCGGCAAGATGCTGCTATCCGAACTCCCCCAGTCGCTTCGCGACAGCCCCCTCGGCGAGGGGGCAGACTTTCGGGCATTGCATTGCTTTACAGCTCCACTGCCTGGGACCGTGCCGCCCGGAAGATCACATACTGGCTGTTGGAGCCGTACTTGAACTCGATCTCCATCTCCTGCCAGTCCTCCGGGGCCTCGAAGCCCACTACCCCGTGGAGCGAGCGGCCCGGGGACATCTTGCCCTCCAGCCGTTCCATTCCGGAGGCAAGCTCCGCCGAGACGCTGCGGGAGCGGTTCTGGTTGTCAAAATATCCGGTAAAGCCTTCTCCGGCGGTGAGGGTGCGCTCGGTTTCCAGCTCGTTGCTGACCTCAAACTCCGCAATGACAAAAACCTTGCCGCTGGAGGGCCGGTTCAGCAGGGAACCCGCGCTCTGATATACCTTGGTCAGGGTCATGCCGAAGCCGCTGTAACTGGTTCTTTCACCCAGGGCATAGCTGCCCTGCAGGGTGACCTTGCCCCCCGAGCAGCCGGGCAGCAGTCCGACCGCCGCCGAAGCGGCGCACAGTCCGGCAGCCTGCAAAAAGATGCGGCGGGTCATAAGAAGGTTTGCCATATCCATCCACTCCTTTTGATTTTTTATTGGGTCGGTGTATGTTTCTTCCGGCCTTGTGCAAGGCCAAAAATCATTTTTGCCCCGCGTCCTCAAGGGGCGGGCGGCGTATCCGGTCCGTCGGCCTCGGGCATGGGCGGTGCAGCGGGGCCCTCCGCCTCTGCGGGCACGGGGAGGCGCTCGTTTTGCTCGGCGTAGGCTTCCACCAGAGCCTTTTTTGCTTCCCACAGGTTCTGGGGGCTGACCGAAAAGCTGCGCAGCCCCATGCGCAGGTATTCCACGATGTTCACCGGGTCTCCCACCGCCAGCCCGCAGATGGTCACCGGGATGCCGCCCTCGTGGGCTGCATCCACCACCATCTTGATGAGCTTGCGCATGGCGCGGCTGGCGGGCTGGTAGTACCGGGCGGCGCTGGTCACCTCCCGCCCGGCGGCGTGGGTGTACTGGGTCAGGTCGTTGGTGCCGATGGTGAAGAACTGGCACCCATGGCGGATAAACTCATCGGCGGTCAGGCAGGCGGCCGGGACCGCCAGCGTGATGCCGAAGGACATGTTCTCGTCAAAGGCCACCCCTCGTTCCCGCAGGCTCTGGCGGCAGTGCTCCACGATCTTCATGGCGGCGTCCCAGTCCTCGATGTCGGTCACCATGGGGAACATGACCTTGAGGGGGCCCCGGGCGCCTGCCCGCAGCAGCGCGCAGATCTGGGCCTCGAATTCCCGGGGGCGCAGCAGGCTGCTGCGGATGCCCCGCAGCCCCAGATGGGCGGACTGTGCCCCCTGGTAGGCGTTGGAGAGGGTGCGGTCGGAACCAAGATCGAAGGTCCGCACCGTAATGGGCCGGCCCTTGGCCACCGAGAGGCAGGAGGTATAGAAGAAATACTGCTCCTGCTCGCTGGGCACCCGGTCGGGCAGCATCAGGTAGCTGGAGCGCAGAAGCCCCACTCCGGCGGCCCCGGCCTGGATGGAAGATTCGATGTCCTCGGGGCCGAAGCAGTTGGCCAGCAGTTCAAAGGAGGCTCCGTCCCAGGTGCGGTTGGGCAGGGTCTGGTAGCGGGCCAGCTCGGCGTTCTCCTGCTGGCGCTCCCACATGCGGGTGACCATCTGCTGCCGGGAGGCGGAATCCGGGTCCAGGATGCAGACACCGTTGTCGGCATCCAGCACCACCATCCGGCCGTCGCAGTCGTCCAGGAAGGCCCGGCCCACCTGGACCACCGCCGGGATCTTCATGGCCCGGGCGATGATGGCCGCGTGGCTCTGGGTGCTGCCCTCGGAGGTGATGACCCCCAGCACCATGCCGGAAGGAATGCTGAAAAAGTCGCTGGGCATGAGCACTTCGGTGGCCAGGATCACCGGATGATCCAGCGCCAGACGGGTGCGGGGGCGGTCCCCCAGGATGTTGATGACCCGCTGGGTCACATCCAGGATGTCCACCCCCCGCAGCTGCATATAGGGGTTGTCCACCATGGCGGACATCTGGTCGGCGTACCGCTGGCCCACCCGCTCCATGGCGGCGGCGGCCCCGATGCCGGCAGTAATGTAGGAGCGCACCTCGCTCATGAAGCCTTCGTCCTCCAGCAGCATACTCTGGAACATGAAGATGGCCTGTTCGCTCTCGGCCGAGCCGTCCTGCATCACCTGCAGCTCTGCCTGGGCGGTGCGGATCGCCCCTTCCAGCAGGGTCTGCTCCTTTTCAGGGTTCAGAGGGGTGTGGCTGAAGGTGTTCCGTTCCCACTCCAGACGGCTCACCTGGCCCACCACAAGGCCCGGTGAAGCGGAGATCCCCGGATATGTTTTCACAGTCGCATCACCTCCTGAGACGGCCCGGCCAGCACCCGGCAGACCAGGGCCTGCAAAAATTGACTGGGCATCAGCGCAGCCCGGGCAATCAGCGCCGCAGGGGCTTCGCCCTCGAACATGGGGTCAAAGGCGGCCAGCTTGCTGCGGTCGCACTTTTCCAGAAATGCCTGCCCCAGAGACTCCACCGAGTACAGCGCCGTGGGGTCCACCCCGGCCTCCTCGGCGGCGGCCTCCAGCGGGGCCAAAGACTCGTCCTGCAGGTTGGCCAGGGCCAGCGCCAGGGAGCCCGAGATGTGGGCCGCGGGCCACTTTTCCGCCACCTGGCGGCGCAGCGCGTCGAACCGGGCCCGGAACCACTCGGCCTGACCGTTCCCCTCCCGGGTGACGGCATAGGCGCAGCCCCGCAGACGGCCAAAGGCCCGCATGGTGTCAAAGTAGCCCAGCTCCATATTCCGCCGGGCGGTCTCGGGGGAGAATTTCAGGATGTCCCCCAGATCCCAATAGCTGCGTACCAGAATGGTGGGCAGACCGGTGCGGTTGGGGCGGGTGATGCCCACCCCCTCCAGGTCCACGCAGACCAGCTCCTCAGCGCCCAGGCGCTTGGCAAGGCCGGTGGGCATGTTGTCGGTGTAGCCGCCGTCCAGGTACTCCACCCCGTCGATCTTCCGGGGGCGGAAGGCGGGCCAGCAGGCCGCGCTGGCCAAAAGGTAATCCGCCAGCTTCCCCTCGGGGATCTCCTCCAGCGCCAGTTCCCGGGGGCGCAGGCCCCGTTTTTCCACCGTCACCAGGCCGAACCGCACCGGCGCAGCCCGCAGGGCCTGCTCGTCCAGCACCCGGTCCACGATCTCTTCCAGCGGGGTGACGTCCAGCCCGCCGGACTGCACCAGATCCTGCACAAAGGCCCGCAGCTCGCTGAGTTCGGCCCCCCGGGCGGGCAGCTCCATCACATCCTCGCTGCGCAGGGTCAGCCACATGCTCCGGGCCGTCTCATAGAGGTCCAGTGCAAACATGGCGCCGTTCAGGCTGCCTACGCTGGTGCCTGCGATGACCTCGGGCCGCCAGCCCAGTTCGTCCAGCGCCCGCCAGACCCCTACCTGGTAACTGCCCCGCGCGCCGCCTCCGGCCAAAACCAGACCGCGGCAGACCTCTCCATTCTGCAATCCCTGCACCTCCCTGTGCCGTGCGGCAGCCTCCTTTGAGGGCTGCGGCTTCTCTGTCTTTTTGATATAGATAAAGTATAGCACAAATTGGCAAAAAATTCTGCCCCATTTTGTCCGCAGCCTGTACAAATCCCGCAAGGATGTGTATAATCGGATGGGAATAAACACTGCCCGGACCGCCGGGCGCACTGGGAGGGCCGGTATGCGCTTCAACTACTGGATCTTTGATATGGATGGGACCCTGACCGACAGCATGGGCATCTGGGACAAGCTCCCCTTTGTTCTGCTGGAAAAGCTGGGCCGGCAGCCAAAGCCGGAGCTGCGGTTCGATCTGCTGCCCCTGGGCATGACCGAGACCGCCCGCTACATGATTTCGGAATACGATCTGCCCATGACCGAGGAGGAGTTCAACGCCCTCTCGTTCCAGACCATCCGGGAGCTGTACCGCACCGTTTCCCTCAAGCCGGGGGTACGGGAGATACTGGACCGGCTCAAAAGCCAGGGGGCAAAGCTCTGCATCTGCTCCAACACCTGGCAGGCCATGTGTGAAGAGGTGCTGACCCGGCTGGGGGTGCGGGACTGCTTTGAATTCATCCTTTCGGCCCAGAACGGCCTGAACAAGCACGATCCCCACATCTTTTATGAGAGCATGCGCCGTCTTGGAGCAAGCTCTCCGGCCCAGTGCCTGGTCTGCGAGGATGCAGTCTATGCCGCCCGCACCGCCCACAGCGCCGGTTTTTCGGTGCTGGGCATCGCGGACGTTTACAGCCGGGCGGACGAGGCCGAGCTGCGCACCCTCAGCGAGCAGTTCCTGCCGGACTGGACCGCCCTGGACTGGTCCCGGGTCTGATTCCTTATATAAAACGCAATGCCCCCCGGAAGCGTTTTTCAGGCGCTTCCGGGGGGCATTTTGTCTGCTGGTTCTGTTTTACCGGCCTGCGGGCACCTCTCCTGTCAGCCAGGCCTCCAGCGCCTGGCGCAGCGCGGCCTCCCGCCCCCGGGGCAGCGGCACCCGGGCCCCGCTGGCCATCTGCAGCTCGCCGGGAGCCAGCAGCCGCACATAGGCCAGGTTCACCACATAGGAGCGGTGGGGCTGCACGAACCGGCCGTCCGCCAAAAGCGGCCCGGCCAGGGCGGTAAAGGGCTCCCGCCGGGACAGGGAGGGGAGCTGCTGCCCGCTTTTCAGATGGACCTGCACGATGTGGCGGGTGCACTCCAGATACTCGATGGAGGCGTAGGGGATCACCCGCAGCCCCTCGGCGGTGGGCAGGGTGAAGGCCGGGCCGTATTCCGGCTCGGCGGCCCGTTCCAGCAGTGCGAACAGCTCGGCCTGCCGCACCGGGCGCAGCAGGTACTGCATGGCGTCCACCCGGTAGGCGCTGTACGCATGGGCGGGGCTGCCCGCCACAAAGGCCAGGGGCGCCCGGCGGCCCCTCCGGCGCAGTTCCGCAGCGGCGGCCAGTCCTTTGGAGGCCGCCGGGCCCAGCTCGATGAGGTAGAGGTCGTACTGTGCGCCCTCCTCATCCGCTTCCAGCAGGGCTGCCGGGCCGGACAGCTGCTCGACGATGCAGGCGTCCTGCCGACGGGAATAGTATTCCAGGCAGAGCCGCTGCAGCCCGGCGCAGAGCCCCGGGTCGGCAGAGCAGACCGCGATATGAAAGACCATGGATCGGTTCCTTCTGCGGCCCGGTCAGTAGCCGATGGCGGCGCACTTTTTGGCCAGCCAGTCCCGCTCCTCTGCGTTCAGCAGCGGGGCCAGGTTTTCAAAGACCTGGCGGTGGTAGTCGTTGAGCCAGTCCAGCTGCTCCCGGGTCAGCACGCCGGGGACAATGGGGGAAGTGTCGATGGGCACAAAGGTCACCGGGCGGAAGGCCAGGAACCGGCCGTACTGGTTCACCGCCTTCTCGTAGCATTCCAGCTCGTTCTCGATGCGGACGCCCACAAGGCCGCCTTCGTAGACGCCGGGCTCGTCGGTGACGATCATGCCCGGCTCAAAGACCACCTGGTTGCGGCCGTTGAGAGCGTGGGGGCCTTCGTGGACGTTGCCCACAAAGCTGACGCTGTGGCCGGTGCCGCAGCGGTAGTTGATGAGGTGCCGCCACAGCGGTTCCCGGGCCAGGGTGTCCAGCATCTGGCCGGTGCAGTAGTCCAGGAACACCGCCCGGGCGATCTCGATGTGGCTCTGGAGGGTCCAGGTGTAGAACAGCTTCTCCTCCTCGGTCAGCTGGCCCAGGGGGTAGGTGCGGGTGATGTCGGTGGTGCCGTCCAGATAGGTGCCGCCGCAGTCCACCAGCAGAAAGCCCTTGGGCTGCAGGGGCGCGTGGTCCTCCTCGGTGGCGTGGTAGTGCATCATGGCGGCGTTGGGGCCGTAGGCGGCGATGGTGTGGAAGCTCTCCACCAGGAACTTGTCCTGCTCGCTGCGGTACTTGTGGAGGATCTCGTCCACCGTCAGCTCGGTCATCTGCTCCCCGGCGGCCATCCGTTCCTCCAGCTCCTTCTCAAACCGCACCATGGCCACGCCGTCCCGGATGTGGGCGGCCCGCAGGTGGTCGAGCTCGGTGGGGTTCTTTTTGCCCTTGAGGGGCAGCAGCGGGTCGGGCAGATCCTTGACGGTCAGGTGGGGGTTTGCCTCCAGCGCCTGATAAACCGCATAGTTCACCGAAGCCGAATCCGCCAGCACCGTCTCGGGCTGGGTAAGAGATGCCGCAAAGTCCAGGATGCTGTCGTAATCCGCCAGTTCCACCCCGTTTTCGGCCAGCTCGGCGGCGGCTTCGGGGGCAAGACGGCTGCGGTCGATGAAGAGCACCGCCTTATCTTTGGTCACATAGCAGTAGCCCATGGCATAGGGGGTGCACTCGATGTCCATGGCCCGCAGGTTCAACAGCCAGGCCAGGTTATCCAGCTTGCCGCACAGCTGGGCGGTGCAGCCCTTTTCGGCCAGCTTTTCCCGCAGCTGGGCCAGCTTTTGAGCCGGGGTCAGGCCCGCATATTCGGCGCTCAGCAGCCAGGCCGGGGTGGCGGGCAGGGCGGGGCGGCCCTCGGTCCACAGCTCGTCCTCCAGGTTCAGGGTCTTGACGACCGCGCCCTTTTTGTCCAGCAGTTTCTGAATGCTGCGCACCAGCTGGCAGGAGGCGGTGAGGCCGCACAGGCCCAGGGCCTGGCCCTCGCTCAGAGCGTCGGCGCAGTACTGCTCCACGGTGGGCACTCCCGGCTCGCCCATGCGCTGGAGCTGGATCTCGGTGTCGGCCAGCTGCTTTTCAGCCTGGACAAAGAACCGGCCGTCCGCCCAAAGGGCGCTGCCGGTGCGGGTGACCACCAGGTTGGAGTTCTCGCCGGTAAAGCCGGAAAAGTATTCCCGGGCGTTGTAGTGGGTGGGCAGGTATTCGCTGGAATGGGGGTCCCCGGTGGGGATCAGGTAGGCTTCGCAGCCGTTTGCCAGCATGGCGGCACGCAGGGCCGCAATCCGTTCATTGACCGTATTCATGGACAATTTCCTTCTTTCTTGATTGATCGTATATCGCAAACCGTCCGCCTTTTCAGCGGAGGGAGAGATCCGTTCCTTATTGTAACACCCGGGCAGGTTGAATGCAAACAAAACCGCGCCGAAGGACGGGTTTCCCTTGACAATCTGCATTGTTTGTATTATATTAAATAATACAAACAATACACTGAAAGGCGGTGTGTCAAGATGCTTATGCGGCTGGATTTTCAAAGCCCGGTGCCCATCTACCGGCAGATTCGGGATCAGGTGGTGCTGGCAGTGGCGGAGGGGCGGCTGCGCCCCGGGGAGCAGCTGCCCGCCATCCGTGCCCTGGCCGAGGATGCCGGGGTCAACGCCATGACCGTGAGCAAGGCTTATCAGCTGCTCAAAAGCGAGGGGTACCTGGTCACCGACCGGCGGGCCGGGGCGGTGGTCTGCCTGCCCCAGCCCTCTGCGGGCCTCAGCGAGGAGCAGACTGCCCGTCTGCGGCTGCTGGCCGGGGAGGCTCGGCTGGCGGGGCTGAGCCGGGCCGAGTTTTTGGCCCTCTGCGGGGCTGTGTACGAGGAAAAGGAGGGATAACAGATGTTCATGTCCATTATTATGGGGGTCTGCCTGCTTCCGGTGCTGCTGATCCTCTATCTCACCGAGCGCAACGAGGCCACCCCCAAAAAGGGGCTGATCCTGGGGGTGACATTGCCCCCCGAGGGCCAGGCCCTGCCCGAGGTGCAGGCCATCGTTGCCCGCTTTAAAAAGGAACTGAACGCTCTCTGCCTTGCCTGCGCCGCGCTGGCGATCCCGCTGTTTTTGGTGCGGGGGGAGATGTTCTCCCTGAGCCTCTGGATGGTCTGGATGGTGGCCGCCATCGCCCTGCCCATGCTGCCCCACATCCGGGCCAATCGGGCCCTGAAAGCCCTCAAGCGCCAGCACGGCTGGAGCGCCGGGGCCGCCCGGCTGGTGGATACCTCCGCCAGTGAGGCAGCTCTGCCCCGGCCCATCGGGCTGTGGCAGCTGGCTTTGCCGCTGATCGTCAGCCTGCTGCCCCTGTGGCCCATCCTGCGGATGGAGGACACCCTGCTGCGGCTGCCTCTTTCCATCATTATTGGGGTGGACAGTCTCTGCCTTTTGTTCCTCTGGGCCTGCGGGAGGTGGATGTTCCGCCGCCGCTCGGATATGGTCACCGAGGACAGCACCCTGAACCAGACCCTCATGCGGGTGCGGCGGCTCTACTGGGACCGGCTGTGGGTCATCTCGCTGTGGGGCTGTGCGGGGCTGAACCTGGCCTTCTGGTTCTTCCGCAATTCTCCCTGGGGAGTGCTGGGGGCCAGCCTGCTCTTTGGGGTGGTGCTCATCGGCGCAGAGATGTGGGGCGAGCTTGCCACCCGCCGGGCCCAGGAGCAGCTCACCGCCCACGCCGCCATCCGGGCCGACGAGGACGACCGGTGGATCTGGGGCATCTTCTACTACGACCCCGAGGACCGGCGGGTCTTCGTCTCCAAGCGGGTGGGCATCAGCACCACCTGCAACCTGGGCCACTGGGGCGGGAAGCTGCTCATGGGCTTTTCCGCCCTGGCGATCCTGGTCTGCCTGTTCATCGGGCCGATCCTGGGAGTGCTGGATTCCACCCCCACCCATCTGACCCTCACCGATACCGCGCTGGTCAGCGCCCACGGTTCCAGCGAAAAATACACCCTGCCCCTGTCCGAGATCGAGAGCGTCCAGCTGCGGGAAGAGCTGCCGGTCTCCATGCGTGTTTTCGGCACCGGCATGGAGCACTATCTCGAGGGTACCTTTACGGTGGAAGGGGACGGCAGCTGCCAGCTCTGCCTGGACCCCACCGCGCCGCCCTTCCTGCGGGTGGAGGCGGACGGCGTCATCTACTGGCTGGGGGCGGCCGACCCTGCCGAAACCCGGGCCGCGGCCGAGGCTCTGGACCCCGGCGCTGTACCGGCTGGGTAAGCCTTCCGCCTGACCGCCGGGCAAGGACAAAATGTGAAAAAAGCCGGCTTGCCGGGGGCGTGCGCCCTTGACAAGCCGGTCATTCTCTCGTAATATAAAGAGTAGTCGAATGTACGATGCTGTTTGCAGGGCATCGATGTTACAGCATAGAGCAGCCGGGCGATGCTTCGCCCGTTTTTATAAGAAGAACTATACAGATAGAAGCCGCACCAACTCCGCACAGCCGGGTGTTTTTGTCCCTGTGCGCATTTGTTGTCCTTTTGTTTTAAAGGCTCCCTTATAAGGCTTACGGCCCCCGACCCGCGCCCTGCCGCAGCATCCCCAAATGATGAATTTTGAGGAGAGTGAAACGATGATCACAACCATTGTGGTCGCACTCGTTGTCGCCGCTGTCGCACTGGCCGCGGGTTTTTATCTGGGCGAAATGCACCGGAAAAAGACCGCTGAGGCCCAGATCGGCAGCGCGGAGGCTGAGGCCACCCGCCTGGTGAACGAGGCGATCAAGACCGCAGAACAAAAACGCAAAGAGGCTGTTTTGGAGGCCAAGGACGAGGTCTTCCGCATGAAGGCCGAGGTGGACGCCCAGAAGGCGGAGGCCGACCGGGAGATCAAGCAGCGCCGGGCCGAGATCAGCCGTCAGGAAAACCGCATCGACCAGAAGGAGAACGCCCTGGACCGCAAGACCGAGGCTCTGGAGCGCCGGGAAGAGGAGCTCAAGCAGCGGGCGGCCGAGGCCGAGGCCCATCTGGCCGAGGTGGACGAGCTGCGGCAAAAGCAGATGGAGCGTCTGGAGATGCTGGCCGGTCTGAGCCAGGCCGACGCCCGGGAGGTGCTGCTGCACAAGGTGGATGAGGAGCTGACCCACGAGAAGGCGGTGCGCATCGCCGCTTATGAGTCCAGCCTCAAGGACGAGTGCGACAACATCGCCCGCAACCTCATCGGCCAGGCGGTCAGCCGCTGCGCCGCCGACCATTCCAGCGAGACCACCGTCTCGGTGGTGCCGCTGCCCAGCGATGAGATGAAGGGCCGGATCATCGGCCGCGAGGGCCGCAACATCCGGGCTCTCGAGACCGCCACCGGCGTGGACCTCATCATCGACGATACCCCCGAGGCCATCACCCTTTCTTCCTTCGACCAGACCCGCCGCGCGGTGGCCCGCATGACGTTGGAGCGGCTGATTGGGGACGGACGCATCCACCCGGCCCGCATCGAGGAGACGGTGGAGAAGTGCCGCCACGAGCTGGAATTGCAGATGAAGCGGGAAGGCGAGCGCGCCGTCATGGAGCTGGGCATCCATGGCCTGCACCCCGACCTGGTAAAGCTGGTGGGCCGTCTGAAGTACCGCACCAGCTTTGGCCAGAACGCCCTGACCCACAGCATGGAGGTGGCCTGGCTGTCCGGGCTGCTGGCCAGCGAGATGGGGGTCAACGTGACTTTGGCCCGCCGCGCCGGTCTGCTGCATGACATCGGCAAGGCGCTGGACCACGAGATCGAGGGCAGCCACGTTCAGATCGGCGTGGACATCTGCCGCAAGTACAAGGAGAACACCCAGCTGATCCACGCGGTGGAGGCACACCACGGCGACGTGGAGCCCAAGACCCCGCTGGCCTTCATCGTGCAGGCGGCGGACGCCATCAGCGCGGCCCGTCCCGGCGCACGGCGTGAGAACGTGGAAAGCTATGTCAAGCGCCTGGAGAACCTGGAGGAGATCTCCTCCAGCTTCGAGGGCGTGGAGCAGGCCTTCGCGGTCCAGGCCGGCCGCGAGGTGCGGATCATGGTCAAGCCCGACGTGGTGGGAGACGATCAGGTCATCCTGCTGGCCCGGGCCGTTGCCAAGAAGATCGAGGAGACCCTGGACTACCCCGGTCAGATCAAGGTCAACGTCATCCGCGAGAGCCGCGCCGTCGAATACGCAAAATAAATCGAATCCCGCGCCGCAGCGCAGAAGGAACCCCCTTCCCGCTGCGGCGTTTTTACTTGTGATTCGGACGATTTTTTTGTGAAAATTTTGGCTAGTTTACTGCTTGTGCCCCGCCCGGTTTGCCGGTACAATAGGGATATAGGGGGGAGGCCGCTCCCCCTGCTGCATTTTTATGCCGAAATTTACAAGGACAGGAGTGGACCGACCGATGATCAATATGGTAAAGCTTCCCACCAAACACAGCCGCCTGTTTCTCCGCGTGGCGAAGGGACATTTTGCAACCAGTCACAGTCACATCAATTACTACATCGACGTGACCACCCAGAAAGCCCGCCTGTCCGAAGCCAACGAGGCGGCCAAGGAGCTGGTGGCGAACTACCGGCTGAATACCATCGTGGACACGGTGCTCTGTCTGGACGGCACCCAGGTCATCGGCACCTGCCTGGCCAACGAGCTGACCCGGGACGGCTTCATGAACATGAACGCCCACCAGACCATCTATGTGGTCACCCCCGAGTACACCACCGGCAGCCAGATCATCCTGCGGGACAACATCCTGCCCATGGTACGGGGCAAACATGTGCTGATCCTGGCCGCTTCCATCACCACCGGCTACACCATGCAGGCCGCGGTGGAGGCCGTGAACTACTACGGCGGCATGGTGGCGGGCCTGTCCGCCATCTTTGCCACCACCCACGAGTTCATGGGCTACCCGGTGACCTCCATCTTTGACCCCAATAACCTGCCGGACTACGCCAGCTACGAGTCCCGGGACTGCCCCATGTGCAAGGCGGGCAAGCCCATCGACGCGCTGGTGAACAGCTTCGGCTACTCCGCGCTGTGACCTTCCGGCGCTTCGGGAACATATCTGCAAAAGCCTTCCAACAGCATGGGGCTGTTGCAAAATGACCCACGGTCTGCACTACCTGACCAGGCTCCCTCGCCGAGGGAGCTGGCGAGCGAAGCGAGACTGAGGGAGTTACCTTAGATGCAAACTGTATTGACGCTGTTTGGTGAATGGTTCTGCCTATAACAGCATCGATACCGTTATCTGCTAATGTAACTCCTTCCGCAACAATCTCGACCGCCGCCTGCGGCGGATCGAGGGAGAGATTGTTGGGGCAGCCGTCTGAATTTTCAAGGGCCGCCCAAGGCCCGCCAAAAATTCAGGCAACGGCAACCCGATCGCTGCGCGCCACCTTCCTCGGGGAGGAAGGCCTGAAGATACACGGCTTCCTCTTGGGAAAGCCGCAGATAAACCTACGCAAAAAACGCTGCTCCCTCGGTTTTCGCCGATTGGGAACAGCGTTTTTTCATGGTTCGGGGAAATCTAAAATTTCAATAGGGCTAAATCGAAAGGGCTAAATCGAAGATTTTATCGACAGAGCGCGATTCTATTTTGCAACAGCCCCATGTATTTTTTTTTGCAAAGGCCCCGATTTACATTTTCTTTGCATTTGGGGGTACTTCATGTATCAAAGATTTACATCAATTTTTCTCCATCATGGTCGCAGCGAAAAAAACTCTGCGGTAGAATAAGGCCGTCCCAAACGACAGAGAAAAACATGAAGAAAAAGCTCTGCCCGGCCGAATGTGCCCCGGGCAAGACCCTAAATTGCGGAGGAAAATCCTATGAAAAAGTTCAATCGTCGTTCTTTCCTGGCCATCTGCAGCGCAGTGGCAGCAGTGAGCATCATGACCGCCTGCGGCGCTGCTTCCAGCTCTTCTGTGGCTGCTTCCAGCACTGTGTCCGGCTCCTCTTCTGCCGCAGCCTCCACCGTTTCCGTCAGCGGCACCGTCAACACCAACGGTTCCACCTCGATGGAGGACGTGATGGGCTCCCTGATCGAGGCCTTTAAGGAGGTCCAGCCCGGCGTGACCGTCAACTACACCGGTTCCGGTTCCGGCGCAGGCATCACCGGCGCTCAGGACGGCACCTGCGACATCGGCCTTGCTTCCCGTGACCTGAAGGACGAGGAGACCGGCGTCAAGCAGATCACCCTGGCCAAGGACGGCATCGCGGTCATCGTCAACCCTGCAAACCCGGTGGCAGACCTGTCCATCGAGCAGATCGCCCAGCTGTTCAACGGCGAGATCACCAACTGGTCTGAGGTGGGCGGCGAGGACGCCGAGGTGGTTCCCATCGGCCGTGAGGCTGGTTCCGGCACCCGTGACGGCTTCGAGTCCATCACCGGCACCGAGGACGCCTGCGTCTACCAGAACGAGCTGACCTCCACCGGCGAGGTCATCGCCAACGTGGCCTCCAACCCCAACGCCATCGGCTATGCCTCCCTGTCCGCTGTGGAAGAGGACAGCACCATCAAGGCCCTGACCGTGGGCGGCGTGGCTGCTTCCGAGGAGACCGTTCTGGACGGCAGCTACCTCATCCAGCGCAACTTCAACCTGATCCTCAGCGACAGCAAGGAGCTGTCCGAGGCAGCACAGGCCTTTGTGGACTGGGCTACTTCCACCGACGCTTCCGACCTGATTGCCGGCGCAGGCGCTGTCCCTGTGGCTGAGTAAAACAAAAGATCCGCTCACAGCGGTCGGAATGCCCCCTTGGTCTTCGAGGGGGCATTCCTCTTCCCGGGCGGTTTTGAGAAAGGCTGGTTATTCCATGAAACAAAAGATCCGGCCGATGGAGAAGATCATGAGCGGGGTGTTCCTGTTCTGCGGCATCATCGCCATCGCGTTCGTACTCTTCATCAGCATCTATCTGATTATTTCGGGCCTGCCCGCCATCCGGCAGATCGGCCTTGCAGAGTTTTTGCTGGGGGACAAGTGGGCCTCCACAGCGTCTGAGCCCAAGTTCGGCATCCTTCCCTTCATCCTCACCTCGATCTACGGCACCTGCGGGGCCATCCTCATCGGGGTGCCGGTGGGCTTCATGACCGCAGTGTTCCTGGCCAAGGTCGCCTCCCCGAAGGTGGCCGCGGTGGTCCGCCCGGCGGTGGAACTGCTGGCCGGCATCCCCTCGGTGGTCTACGGCCTCATCGGTATGATGGTGCTGGTGCCCGCCGTGCGCGAGGCATTCGACCTGCCGGACGGCGCAAGCCTGTTCTGCGCCATCATCGTGCTGGCGGTCGTGCTCCTGCCCTCCATCATCTCGGTGTCCGAAAACGCCCTCAAGGCGGTGCCCCGGGAATATGAGGAGGCCAGCCTGGCCCTGGGAGCCACCCAGATCGAGACCATCTTCAAGGTCAGCGCCCCGGCGGCCTCCAGCGGCATTGCAGCCGCGGTGGTTCTGGGTATCGGCCGCGCCATCGGCGAGGCCATGGCCATCATGATGGTGGCCGGCAACGTGGCCAACATGCCCAGCCTTTTCGCCAGCGTGCGGTTCCTCACCACGGCGGTGGCCAGCGAGATGGCCTATGCCTCGGGGCTGCAGCGTCAGGCGCTGTACTCCATTGCGCTGGTGCTCTTCGTCTTTATCATGATCATCAACATCGTGCTGAACAGCCTGCTCAAGAGAAAGGGGGACTAAGGAAATGGACAAAACCGAGCAAAAGCGCACCCTTTCGGGCCGCCGCCGCGCCTATGAGCTGATCCTGCGCAGTCTTTTATACCTCTGCGCCGCGCTGACTCTGGCCCTGCTGGTCTTTGTGATCGGCTACATCTTCGTCCGGGGCCTGCCCCACATTACCTGGGAGCTGCTGAGCACCTCCCCCAGCTACATCCGGGATACCATCGGCATCCTGCCCAACATCCTCAACACCCTCTTCCTGGTGGTGGTGACCCTGGTCATCACCCTGCCCCTGGGAGTGGGCGCGGCCATCTACCTGACCGAGTACGCCAAAAACAAAAAGCTGGTGGCGGCCATTGAGTTTGCCACCGAGACCCTGACCGGCATCCCCTCCATCATCTTCGGCCTTGTGGGCATGCTCTTTTTCTGCCAGCTGCTGGGGCTGCAGGCTTCGCTGCTGGCCGGTGCGCTGACTTTGGTCATCGTCACCATCCCCACCATCATCCGCACCACCCAGGAGAGTTTAAAGACGGTGCCCCAGTCCTACCGGGAGGCCGCGCTGGGCCTGGGCAGCGGCAAGTGGACCATGATCCGCACCGTGGTGCTGCCCTCCTCCATCGACGGCATCGTCACCGGCTGCATCCTGTCGGTGGGCCGAATCGTGGGCGAGAGCGCGGCCCTGCTCTTCACCGCCGGCATGGGCATGAGCATGAACAACTTCTTTGGGTCGCTGGATCAGTTCCTGCACTCCTCCGGCGCATCCCTGACCGTGGCGCTGTATGTCTACGCACGGGAGCGGGCGGAATTTGACGTGGCCTTTGCCATCGCCGCCATCCTCATGATCCTGACCCTTGTCATCAACCTGGCCGCCGGTCTGGCGGGCCGCAAACTGAAAAAGTAAAAAAAGGGAGAATTGGAATATGCCCACGATTATCCAAGCCAAGGACCTGGACCTCTGGTACGGTCCGAACCAGGCTCTGAAAAAGATCAACCTTGAGATCCCCGAGCGGCAGATCACCGCTCTCATCGGGCCTTCCGGCTGCGGCAAGTCCACCTTCCTGCGGACCATCGACCGGATGAACGACCTGGTGAATGGGGTGAAGGTGGAGGGCCAGATGCTCTACCACGGCGAGGACGTTTACGCCCCCGGTGTGGATGTGACCTGGCTGCGCCGCAAGATCGGCATGGTCTTCCAGAAGGCCAACCCCTTCCCCATGAGCATCTACGACAACATCGCTTACGGCCCCCGCATCCACGGCATCCGCAAAAAGGCGGAGCTGGACGAGCTGGTGGAGAGCAGCCTGCGGGGCGCGGCCCTCTGGGATGAGGTCAAGGACCGTCTGAAAAAGAGCGCCCTGGGCCTGTCGGGCGGCCAGCAGCAGCGTCTGTGCATCGCCCGGGCCCTGGCGGTCAAGCCCGAGGTGCTGCTGATGGACGAGTCCACCAGCGCTTTGGACCCCGGCAGCACCATGCGCATTGAGGACCTGATGAACGAGCTGAAGAAGGAATACACGGTGGTCATCGTCACCCACAACATGCAGCAGGCCGCCCGCATCAGCGACCGCACCGCCTTTTTCCTGCTGGGCGAGATGGTGGAGGAAGGCCCCACCGCCAAGATCTTCAGCACCCCGGCGGACAAGCGCACCGAGGATTACATCTCCGGCCGGTTTGGCTGAGAAGTGCAGCAACACCCAGTAAGAAATGAGGGGATACAACATGAGCAACCGCAAGCAATACGACGAGGATCTGGCCGCGCTGAACCGTGCGCTGATCGAAATGGGCCAGGAGGTGGCGGACGCGGTGGAAAACGCGGTCCAGGCCCTGGCCGCCGCCGACCCGGACGCCGCCCGCCGGGTGGTGGAAGGAGACCGGAACATCAATGCCATGGAGCGGGACATCGAGCACCGCTGCATGACCCTGCTGCTTCGCCAGCAGCCGGTGGCAGGAGATCTGCGCCGGATCACCGCCGTGCACAAGGTGGTCACCGACCTGGAGCGGATCGGGGACCACGCCGCCGACATCGCCGACATCGTGCCCCATCTGTTTGAGGTGCGCCGGGCCGGAGATGCGGCGGTGAGCCAGTCCATCCACATGGGCCAGAAAGCCCACCGCATGATCCTGAACGCCCTGGACGCCTTCCTGCGGCAGGACGAGGCCGCCGCCCGGCATGTCATCGCGGCGGACGACGAGGTGGACTTTGATTTTGACGCCATCAAAAAGGTGCTGGGTCAGGAGATCGCCGCCGACCCCGGCCGGGTGGATGCCTGCCTCGACCTTTTGATGGTCATCAAATACCTGGAACGGATCGGAGATCACGCGGTGAACCTGGCCGAGTGGGTCCAGTTCGTGCGCACCGGCCTTTACAAAAATCAGAACATGTTCTGAGGACGGAAAGTTCTCCGCGCAACAGAAATTTTCCTCCCTCCTCTGCAAAGCAGGGCACCCGAAATGCGGTCCCTGCTTTTTTCGTTTTCCGACAGAGGAAAGAAAAAATTCTGCGGATTTTCTGCAATAATTCGGTCTCCCAGTTCGTATGTAGGATATACGACCCAATCGAACGGGGCGCGCTGGCCGGTCCCCCCACTCCGCGCAGCGCGCACCCCACTGGAGGAAGATATTATGGCGAAAAAAAGACCTTTCCCCGTGGAAGACGGCGCAGCGGTCAGCCGCGAGGCGCTGGTGGAAGCGGCAATGTATGAAATTACCTCGAACTATCGGGAGGCTTGTCTGTCCAACGTGGCCCGGGCCTACGGCGTTTCTCTGGCCTACGTGAGCGAGTGCGTGCACTCCGAGACCGGACGTACTTACAAGGAACTTCTGCAGAAGCACCGCATCGAGACGGCGGCGCGGCTTCTGCGCCGCAGCGACCAGAGCGTGCAGCAGATCATCGCCCAGGTGGGCTATGAGAACACCAGCTATTTCTACCGTCTGTTCCACCAGCGCTACGGCCAGAGCCCCAGGGAATACCGCCTGGCCCGCACCCGCCCGTCCGGGCGGCGCACCGAGGCGTAAACCTGTCGGAGCGGCCCCTTTTCTGAGCGTTTCTCTCTCCTCTCTTTTTTCTTGGCTGCGTCCCCCAAAAGCCCCTCCTGCCCTTTGGCAGGAGGGGCTTTGTGCCGCTGTGCCGCGATTCAGGCGGACGGCCCGGGCGGTCACAACCAGTTTTTTACAGCTGAATCTGGTATTTTTGTCCAAAATAGTGTATACTTAGTCCATCCGACGTGTTAAAGAGAGGATGAGAGAGCATGTTTCGCGGCGCAAATCGTTTTGAACTGGATCGGATCATGGAGATCTATGCCCATGCCCGTGCGGTGATGGCAGCCTCGGGCAACTCCACCCAGTGGGGGGACAGCTTCCCCTCCCGGGAGCTGATCGAGGAGGATATCCTGTCCAATCGCCTGTTCGTCTATATGGTCAATGGCCGCATGGAGGCCGTCTTTGCCTTTATCCTGGGCGACGATCCCACCTACGCCGAGATCGAGGACGGGGAATGGCTCTCAAACGGCCCCTACGGCACCCTGCACCGGCTGGCTTCGGCCGGGCTGCGCCCGGGGGTGGCGGGAGAGGTCATAGACTGGTGTCTGGAACGGTGGGAGGGCCTGCGGGCGGACACCCACGCCGACAACAAGATCATGCAGCATGTGCTGGAAAAGAAGGGCTTTGCCCGCTGCGGCATCATCCATGTAGCCAACGGCACCCCCCGCATCGCCTACCAGAAGATGGCGGGCGGACATATTGAAGAATGAAACATAAAACGCCAAACGGCTCCCCTGTGCAGACAGGGGAGCCGTTTGGCGTTATGGAAAAAGGGGAGGAGAGGTCATTCGTACCGCAGCGCCTCGATGGGGTCCATCTTTGCGGCCTTGTTGGCGGGATAGTAGCCGAAGAACAGGCCGATGGCCAGGGAGAAGCCCACCGAGATCAGGATGCTGGTGGTGGAGGGCAGATACCCCACCTTGGCGATGAGCTTGGAGCCGACATAGCCCACTGCGGTGCCCAGAGCCAGGCCCAGAATGCCGCCGATGAAGCAGATGATCATGCTCTCCACCACAAACTGGGTGCGAATCTGGGCGTTGGTGGCGCCCAGAGCCTTGCGGGTGCCGATCTCCCGGGTGCGCTCGGTGACCGACACCAGCATGATGTTCATAACGCCGATGCCGCCCACCAGCAGCGAGATGCCCGCGATGACCGACAGCGCCAGACTGATGGAGCCCATGATGGCGTTCATGGATTCCACCACGCTCTGCATGCTGAAGGAGGACACCTGAAAGCTCTCGTTGCGCTCATAGTACCGGTTCAGGAAGGAGGCTGCCGTCTGTGCAAAGGCGGTGCTGTCCACGTCCGGCGCGGTGGCGATGGTCAGGCTGGTATAGCCGTCCGGCTCGCCGTTCATCCGCTTGGCGGTGGTCAGCGGGATATACAAAGTGGTGGGGATCTTGCTCTCGGCGGTGTTGCTGGCCGAGGTCACCTGGAACTGATAGACCCCCACGATGGTCAGGTTCAAAACCTGGGAGCCGGGGGAACTCTCGGTGCCCTGGTAGACCCGCAGGTTCTGGCCCAGTGCGGCCTGGACGTCCCCGCCGAAGAGGTTTGCCACCAGACGGTCCGAGACCACGGCCACCTCCCGGAACCGGTCCATGTCCCGCTGGTTCAGGGTGCGCCCGGCGGCAAGCTTGAGCCCCTCCACGGCAAAGAAGCCCTCGTTTACTCCCTGCACGCTGACATTGGCGGTGGAGCCGTCCCGGCGGCCCTCGCCGTCAAACATGTAGTTCATGGCGCTGATGCCCAGGATGGCGCCGGGGTAACGCTGGCTCAAGGCGTCCAGCATCGGATCGGTGATGTAATCCTCCGGCTCGTATACCATCCGGAGCGGCAGCTGGCCGTCCGGGGTCTCCTTGATCTGAAGATAGAGATTGATGTTGTTGGCGCCCAGGGAACCCAGGTTTTGGGTCACGCTTCCGCTCATGCCCTCGCCCACGGTCAGAATGCCGATGACCGAGGCAATGCCGATGATGATGCCCAGCATGGTCAAAAGGGCCCGCATCTTGTTGGCGGCCACCCCTTCCCAGGCGAGGCGCAGATTTTCAATGAGGCTGGTCATGCAGAAGTCACCTCACTTTTTGTGTCCAGCAGGCCGTCCCGCATGGTCAGGATGCGGTCGGTCTCCCGGGCCAGCTCCTGACTGTGGGTGATGAGGACGATGGTCTTGCCGTTTTCCCGGTTGAGCTTATGGAACAGGTCCATCACCAGCCGTCCGGTCTTGCTGTCCAGCGCGCCGGTGGGTTCGTCCGCCAGCAGGATGGCCGGGTCGTTGGCCATGGCCCGGGCGATGGCCACCCGCTGCTTCTGTCCGCCGGAGAGCTCGTTGGGCAGGTGAGAGGTCCGCTCCCCCATGCCCACCATCTCCAAAAGTTCTCTGGCCCGGGCGGCCCGCTGGGTCTGGGACAGCCCGGCGTAGAGCATGGGCAGCTCCACATTCCGCTGGGCGTTGATCCGGGGCACCAGGTTAAAGGTCTGGAACACAAACCCCACCTTCTGGTTCCGGATGGCGGACAGCTCCAGGTCGTCCGCCGTATCCACCGCCAGACCGTCCAGCAGATAGCTGCCCTCGGTGGGGCGGTCCAGCGCGCCGATGATGTTCATGAGGGTGGATTTGCCCGAGCCGGAGGCCCCCACGATGGAGACGAACTCCCCGGGGTAGACGTCCAGGTCGATGCCGTGGAGGATCTCCAGCTCATTGGGCTGGCCGATGTAAAACCGTTTGACGATGCCCCGCATCTGGATAATGGGGGTGCGCTTATCGGTGCTCAATACAACATCCCTCCCAGGCTGAACATCTCCTCGGTGGGGCCGGTGCGGGCAAAGCCGCTGGAAACCGGCACGGTCTGGCCCCGCTGGCCGAGGTAGCTCTGGGGAGTGGTGATGAGCTGGGCCCCTTCGGCCAGAGCGCCGGATTCCACAGGCTGCACTGCGATGTAGGAGTCGTTTTCCAGGCCGGTCTCCACCGGGCACTCCACCAGCTTTGCCTGGGTGCCGGAAGAATCGGTCTGTGCCAGCAGCACGCAGCTCTGCCCGGATTCGTTGGTGTACAGCGCCTCATAGGGTACGGTCAGGCAGTCCTCCTGCTCGCTGAGCACAAAGCGCAGGGAAGCGCCGGTGCCGATGCGGAGCTTGGTGTCGGGGCTGTCCACCTGCACCTTCACCTCGAACTCGGCGGTGTTGGTCTGGATGCTCTGACCGGAATCGTTCTTGGTGGAGGTGGGAGCGATGAAGCTCACCGTCCCCTCATAGGTCTCGGCCCCGGCGGCTTCCGAGGTGATCTGCACCGGAGTGCCCACCTGGAGGGAGGCAATGTTGTATTCCTTGACCTTGCAGTTGATGACCAGATCCCCGATGTCCTCGATCACGAACATCAGCCCGGCGCTGGCGCCTGCGCTGGAGATGCTGGCCACGTTTTTGCCCACCGCCACATAGCTGGCGGTGACGGTGCCGTCGGCGGGAGCGTAGATGGAGCAGTTTTCCAGATCCTGCTGGAGCTGATCCAGATCCAGCTGGGCTGCTGCCACGGCGGTCTCATAGCTCACCCGGGCCTCTTCGTAGGTGCGCTTGGCGGTGTTCAGGGCGTCGGTCAGGCTCTGGGCCTTCTCGTCCGCGTCGGTGCTGGTGCGGGTGAAGGTGCGGGTGGCCAGGTCATACTGGCGCACCGCAGAGCCCAGGGCCAAAGCCCGGTTGTCCAGATTCTGCAGCGCGGTCTGATAGCCGGTGAAGGCGGCCTGCACGTCGTTTGCATAGTTGGTCAGCTTGCCGCTGGAGAAGGTCACCAGCGCGGACAGGATGCCGCTGAGGGCCTTGGCCGAGGTGCTCATCTCGCCGCCCGCAAGGAGCAGCGCGTCGGAGAGGTTGCTCAGGGTCAGGCTGGCGGCGTCCATGGCCTTGCCCGCAGCGTCCAGCCGGTCGGCTGCGGCGGTGTGGCTCTGGGTCAGATTCTGGTATTCCTCCAGCGCCTGCTGGTGGACGGTCAGCGCATCGGCGTACTGCTCCTGGAGCATCAGCTGCTGGGCGGTGATCCGGGCGTAGGCCTGCTCGGCCTCGGTGCCGTCGGCCCGGGGAGTGTAGCGGCTCACCGTCTCGTTCCACTTGGCACGGGCGGCGTCGTAATCCTGCAGCGCATAGGAGTAGCTGCTCCGGGCGGTGTCCAGGCTCTGGCGGGCCGACTCGATGCCGGAATCGGCGCTGACCTGCTCGGGGGTGATGTTGGCCGCCACCTGGTTTTGGTAGGTGTCGTATTCCCGCTGGGCCTGCTGCAGCCGTTCATAGGCGGCGTTCATGCTGCTGAGGGCGGTCTGAATGGCGGTGTTGTAGCTCACCGTACCGCCGCCTGCGGCGGCCAGCTGCTTTTCCTGCAGATTCTTGCGCAGCTCGGTGGAGTCCAGCACGCAGAGCAGGTCCCCCTTCTTGACCGTGTCGCCCACCGAGACATAGATCTCCTTGACCGGGTAGGAGAGGGTGGAGTAAACGAAGTTGGTGTTTGTGCTGCCCACCGTGCCGGTGCCGTTGATGCTTACGGTCAGGTCGCCCCGCTGCAGGGTGTACAGCTCCCCGCGGGACAGCCCGCCCGAGCCGCTGCCCGGCTTGCGCAGAAAGTAAAAACCTGCCGCAGCCGCCAGCACGACTGCTGCCAAAAGCAGCAGCACCCGGCCTTTGCGCCGGGGGCGTACCGGCCGCGCTGCAACCGCAGTGCCGCCCGAAGTATCCGAACCGGCGCCTTTTCTGCCGAAGGGCAGGTGAAAGGATTCCCGAAAAGACATAGATGTTGATTCCTCCTTGGCGATTGTTTTTTCCTGTGAAATGGTAAAACCAGCATACCATATACGACGAGAAAAGGGCACTTTATTTCTGAACAAATGGCGAAATTTGTGTGAATAAGAATTGTTGGCGCACTCGCAGGACAAAAAAGACCGGCTCCCCCAAAAAAACGGGGGAACCGGCCGATGCAAAAAGGAGAGAACGAAATCAGTCCATCCATCCGGTCCGCTGCAGAGCGGTCAGGATCAGCGGGATCAGGATGAGCTGGGCAATGATGCCGGGCACGGCGGTAAAGACCGCCCCGGACAGGAAGGCGGACAGCGGGAAATTGCTCACATTCAGCCCGGCCATCACAAACCGCGCCGCGCCCCAGACCAGACGCCCGGCCACCATGGCGGTGAGCAGGACGGCGTAGATGGCGGACAGGCTGCGGCGGCTGGCCCGGCGGTAGAGCAGGCCGGACACAAGGCCGTAGGTGGCCAGCTCAAAAGCCATGGCCAGGGCGGTGGGGTAGAGCCCCGGCGCGCCCACCAGCGCCGAGCGAAGCAGCGGGGTGATGGCTCCCACCGCGAAGCCCCAGGGACCGCCCAGCACAAAGCCGCACAAAAGCACCGGCAGGTGCATCGGGCAGAGCATGCTGCCGATCTGGGGGATGTTGCCGGTCAGAAAGGGCAAAAGGATGCCCAGGGCCAGAAAAAGGGCGGCCAGCACAAGGCTGCGGGTGCCGGAGAGGGTCTTGGCGTGGTTCATAAACAGAAACTTCCTTTCTCACAAAAGCAGTGTCAAAGAAAGGCAGACAACATAAAAAGGCCTGTCTATGAGCGCGCAAACTCAAAGACAGACCCCTTCATGGCGTCCACTATGGAATTGGTGGAAATCAATGTCTACCTCGTCTATCCGGACTTCTGCCCGGTACCTCAGTTCCTGCACTGAAGCTAGGAAAAGTATACCAAAAGCCCGCATTTCTGTCAAGCCTATGACAAGGTTTTGTCAACCGGCGCTTTGGGGCAAAAGGGGTCTGCATTTTCCACAAAAAAGGGGTGCTTTCGAGCGAAAATTCCCCCTTGGAAGTATATTCTGACAAAATTCGCTTGACCTTTTTGCACAGAATAGATAATATTAAACTGCGAAAGAGCGGGAAAGAGGGCGCCCGGCGCCCGCAGCCGGTTGATCGTAAAAAGGTTTGCAGAAACAAAAGGTTCAAGTTGGGAGGACCACCATGACAAACGCAGAAAAGCTCATCCTGCAAAAGCATGCCTGCCGCATCCGTATGGGTGTGATCGAGGGGACCCACAGCGCAAAGTGCGGCCACCCGGGCGGCAGCTTGTCCATTGCAGAGGTGCTCGCTTATCTTTACTTCAAAGAGATGAACATTGACCCCGCGCAGCCCAAGATGGCGGACCGCGACCGGCTGGTACTCTCCAAGGGCCATGCGGCCCCGGCGCTGTATGCGGCGCTGGCCCAGCGGGGCTTTTTCCCCGCAGAGGATCTGCTGAGCCTGCGCAAGATCGGCAGCTACCTGCAGGGCCACCCCAATATGAACTCCACCCCCGGCGTGGACATGTCCACCGGCAGCCTGGGCCAGGGCATCTCGGCCGCCTGCGGCATGGCCCTGGGCGCAAAGTACAAGGGTCAGGACCTGAGCGTCTACGCCATCCTGGGCGACGGAGAGATCGAGGAGGGCGAGTGCTGGGAAGCCTTTATGTTCGCTTCCCACTACGGGCTGTCCAACCTCTGCGTGATGATCGACCTCAACCACCTGCAGATCGACGGCACCATCGAGCAGGTCATGAACAGCGCTCCGCTGGATAAAAAGATGGAGGCCTTCAACTTCCAGGTGCTGAGCATCGACGGCCACGACTTCGACCAGATCGAGGCCGCCATCCAGGCATTCCACGCCGAGACCGAAAAGCCCACCTGCATCATTCTCAATACCATCAAGGGCAAGGGCGTCTCCTTCATGACCAATGAAGTGGACTGGCACGGCAAGGGCCCCAATGACGAGGAGTACCGCATCGCCATGGAGGAACTGAACGCCGCCTATGCAGAGCTGGAACAGGAGGACAAGTAAGATGGCAGAGCTGAAAAAGATTGCGACCCGCGAGGGCTACGGCGCAGCCCTCAAGGAGCTGGCCGCCGAGGGCCATGACGATTTGGTGGTGCTGGACGCGGACCTTGCCGCCGCCACCAAAACCGCCACCTTCCGCAAGGCGTACCCCCAGCGTCACTTTGACTGCGGCATTGCCGAAGCCAACATGATGGGCGTGGCCGCGGGCCTGTCCACCATGGGCTGTGTGCCCTTCGTGTCCAGCTTTGCGATGTTCGCCGCCGGCCGCGCCTTTGAGCAGATCCGCAACTCCATCGCCTACCCCCGCCTGAACGTCAAGATCGGCGCCACCCACGGCGGCATCTCGGTGGGCGAGGACGGCGCTTCTCACCAGTGCTGCGAGGACTTCGCCCTCATGCGCAGCCTGCCCAATATGACCATCATCTGCCCCGCCGACGATGTGGAGGCCCGGGCCGCAGTCAAGGCCGCCTATGCGATGCAGGGCCCGGTCTACCTGCGCTTCGGCCGTCTGGCAGTGCCTGTCTTCCACGACGAGGCAAACTACCGCTTCGAGATCGGCAAGGGCGAGCAGCTCACCGAGGGCAATGATATTGCCATCCTGGCCACCGGCCTGATGGTCAACGAGGCCCGCATGGCCGCCGAGACCCTGGCCGCCGAGGGCATCCACGCTCGGGTCATCAACCTGCACACCATCAAGCCCCTGGACGAGGAGCTGGTGCTCAAGGCCGCCAAGGAGTGCGGCAAGGTCATCACCTGCGAGGAGCACAGCGTCATCGGCGGTCTGGGCGAGGCAGTCTGCGCTCTGCTGGCAGAGAAGCTGCCCACCCCGGTGCGCCGCATCGGCGTTCAGGACAAGTTCGGCTATTCCGGCCCCGCCTGGGATCTGCTGAAGGAGTTCGGCCTGGATGCCGCCTCCATCGTCCGCACCGTCCACGAGATGCTGGACTGAGCGGCAGAGACATAAATAACGAGAAAATCGCTGTTCCTTTTGACTTGGGAACAGCGATTTTTTTATGGAGCTATTTGCAGCAGCTCCTCATTTGTATTTTCAAACCGGCCCGAACTGCTCCCGATAGGTCTCGCAGATCAGCCGGATCAGGGCGTGCACCTGGGGGCGGCGCTCGTTTTTCAGCGAGAACAGGCAGGTGTCCGGGAAGGGCTCGGCCAGTTCCAGCGGCAGGCACCATTCGGGCGGAAAGCTGGCGTACTGCATCGGGCTCAGAAACACCCCCCGCCCGGCCAGAAGCAGGGCATAGGCCTGTTCATAGGAAGGCACCTCCAGCCAGTGGGGCAGGATCTGCTGCCGGGCCGCCTGGGCCTTCAGGTGCTGGGCCAGTTCTCCCGGCTCATAGCAGACGGTTTGGTTGTGGAGCTGCGCCAGGGGCAGCGCCCCCTGGCCGAAGAGCGGGTGATCCGGTCCGGCCACGATGCAGCAGGGGGTGTGAAAGAGAAGATCCTGGTGTACCTCGGGGGCAAGGTTTTCCCGCGCAAGGGTCAGCACCAGATCCGCCTCGCCGCACAGGGTCCGGTAGAGATCGCAGCCCGCCGGGTCCACCCGTACCACCAGCTCAAGCTCCGGGAGCTGCTGGTGGATGCGCTGCATCAGGGTGTGATAGATGGGGTCCCGCCGGATCATGACGGTGGGCAAAAGCAGGGTCAGCTGCTGCATCTGTATAAAGGGCTTTACCGCGCTGCATCCGGCCAGATAGCAGCGGTACATCTCCCGCGCCGGGCCCGCAAAGGCGCATCCTGCCTCGGTCAGCCGCACATAGGTGGTGCTGCGCTCAAACAGCTCGGCTCCCAGCTCCTTTTCCAGGCTGTGGATCTGGTAGCTCAGGGCGGGCTGGGTGATGTAGAGCTGCCGGGCCGCCCGGGAAAAATTGCAGGTCTGGGCCACGGTCAGAAAACAGAGCAGCTGGCGGTCGTTCATGGAGCAGGTTCCTTTCGGGTTTGATGGAACAAATTATACCACAATTCGGGGAGGTTATAAAGGTTTTTTATAACTGCTGCGTCTTTTTTTGAATTCCTTTTCGGGGAATGGCTTGTTATACTTATATCAAATCGGGGCTGTTCTGAGCCCCCCAAAGGAAGGAAAGCGAAACCAAAGTTTCGCCAAGAAGGAAGACAAGGAGAAACCGATGAAAAAAATCACCCGCAGCAGCTTTTTGAAGATCGCCGCGGCCGCCGCCATGAGCGGCGTGACCGCCGGCGCCCTGGCAGCCTGTGAGTCTGCCTCTTCCACCGCCGCATCCTCCGCCGCCTCCGGCGGCGAGGCCCTGTACACCCCCGGCACCTACACCGGCACCGCTCAGGGCATCGGCGAGATCAAGGTGACCATGACCTTCAGCGAGAGCGCCATCACCGAGGTGGTGGTGGATGCCTCCAATGAGACCGAGAGCATCGGCGGCGTGGCTGCACCCACCCTGCAGGAGGCTCTGATGGAGATGCAGTCCAGCGAGATCGACAACGTCTCGGGCGCCACCGTCACCACCAACGCGGTCAAGCAGGCCGCCGCCAGCTGCATCCAGCAGGCCATGGGCGTTGCGGTGGAACCGGAGGCCGAGGCGGAGGAGAGCGCCGACGGCGACGACTGGCTGGGCGAAGAGCCGGTGGTGGAGACCATCAGCGAGACCCGGGACTTTGACGTGGTCATCATCGGCGCGGGCCTGTCCGGCGTCTGCGCCGCCCGTGCTGCCGCAGAGGAGGGGGCCAAGGTGGCCCTGGTGGAGAAGAGCTCCTCCTTCAACTGCCGCAGCGGCGAGTACGCAGTGCTCAACGGCACCCTGAACAAGCGCTGGGGCCGGGAGAACATCGTGGACGAGGACGAGGTGGTCAACCGCCTGATGCGGGAGTGCACCTACCGCAACAAGCGCTCCATCCTCAAGAAGTGGGCCTCCCATGCTCACGCGGTCATCGACTGGTTCATCGGCGCTTACCCCGACCTGACCATCTGCGACACCACCCGTCAGGCGGTCACCCAGGAGCAGTTTGACAAGGGCATCCTGGTTCCTCTGGCCTGGCCTCAGCCCGAGCTGTACGACTACCGCAACGAGGATTTCCCCACCTATCCCACCAGCATGGAGTTCCGTTCCTCCCGCTCGGATCAGCAGGGCTTCATGGTGGAAGCCAACCTCAACAAGGCCATCGAGGCCGGGACCGAGACCTTCTTCGGCTGCTTCGGCACCAAACTCCTCAAGGATGACAGCGGCCGGGTCACCGGCGTCATCATCCGGGACGCCAATAACGGCAGCGCTTATATCCAGCTCAACGCTTCCAAGGGCGTGATCCTGGCCACCGGCGACAACTCCGGCGACGAGAAGATCATGAAGCACTTTGCCCCCGAGATCGTGGAGAAGAAGATCGCCAACATGGGCGCCATGGGTATGCTGGGCGTCGATGTGGAGGGCAAGACGGTGGAGACCGGCGACGGCCTGCGCATGGGCGCATGGATCGGCGCCAAGGTCCAGGACTACCACGCCCCCATGACCCACCACATGGGCGGCGGCGGCGCGGGCGTCGGCATGGGCATCACCCCGTTCCTGCAGCTGAACCTCCACGGCGAGCGGTTCATGAACGAGTGCATCCCCGGCCAGCAGCTGGAGAACCAGATCGAGCTGCAGCCCGAGTGCACCTCCTTCCAGATCTTTGACTCCAAGTGGGGCGAGGAGATCCCCTACATGCCCGCAAACCACGGCGGCCTGTGCTACGTCATCCCCGAGGATGAGGACGAGACAAACCCCAACTACTCCGACCGTCAGTACACCAAGCTCAGCGCCAAGGAGGGCAGCTGGGACTACGAGGCCGACACCATCGAGGAGCTGCTGACCCAGATCGGCTACGAGGGCGAGGCCCTGGAGACCGCGCTGGCTTCCATCCAGCGGTACAACGAGCTCTGCCACGCAGGCAGCGACGAGGACTTCGGCAAGCCCGCCTCCCGGATGTTTGCGCTGGAGAACCCGCCCTACTACGCCTCCAAGTGGGGCACCACCTCCATGCTGGTCTGCGTGGGGGGCCTTGAGAGCGACGAGAACTGCCACACCTTCACCGAGGAAGACCCCTCCAGCCCCAAGCGGGTGGTGATCCCCGGCCTGTATGTCTGCGGCAACGTCCAGGGCAGCCGCTATGCAGTGGAGTATCCCATCTGCCTGCGGGGCATCAGCCACAGCCTGTGCGTCTACTACGGCTACGTTGCAGGCAAGAACTGCGTCGCCGGCGTGTAAACCTCTGAGCGCCGAACCTTTGCTATTCTCTGCCCCGGGGCGGGTCCCTTTCTTCCCGCCCCGGGGCTTTTTGCGTGACACAGTCACGGAAAAGGGGGCCGCCGCCGGGGTATACTATGCTCACAAGAAACGAACACCGACCCCGACCCACAGGCCGGAGGTCCTGCATACGGAGGTATAGATCATGGCAGTCATCACCATTACCAAGAGCAATTTCGAGTCTGAAGTGCTGCACAGCGACAAGCCGGTGCTGCTGGACTTCTGGGCCAGCTGGTGCGGCCCCTGCCGGATGCTCTCGCCCATCGTGGACCAGGTGGCCGAGGAGCGGGCAGACGTCAAGGTGGGCAAGGTCAACGTGGACGAGCAGCCCGAGCTGGCCGGTCAGTTCGGCGTTATGAGCATCCCCACTCTGCTGGTCTTTAAGGACGGCAAGCTGGTCAACCAGTCGGTGGGCGCCCGTCCCAAGGCCGGTGTCCTGGCTCTGCTGGACTAAATCTTCCCAACAAAGCGCGGCGAGCGAGATTTCTCCCTTCAAGAGCCGCCGGGCCGGAGCCCGGCGGCTCTTGCCGCTGCGCAGTAAAAAAGCGGCAGGGGGCTTGATTTTCCGCCGTCGCTATGCTACAATCAAGCCAACTTCATCCTGACCAAAGCAAGGATGCGGACAAACAGAAGCAGTTTCCCCGTACCACCAGAGAGGGCCGCCGCTGCGATGCAGCGCGCTGCAAGCGGCCCGGCGCGGCGCTGCTCCCTACCACCGCGGAGCGCAGGGGCGAACCCCTGCCGGGTGCGCCCGTTACAGCACAGCGAGTGGCGCTTTTCAAGGCGCAATTCGGGTGGAACCGTGGAGTGTTCAGGCTTTTACCGGGCGCTTCATCCCGTGGCAAAAATGTGCGGGATGAAGCGCCTGTTTTTTATCCCATTCCATTGATGCAGAAAAGGAGATTCTGTTATGAAGATCATCTATAAGGACGGTACGGTGGCCGAGTGCCCCAAGGAAGAGGAGCTGCACGTTCTGCGCCATACCGCTGCCCACATCATGGCCCAGGCCATCAAGCGTCTGTATCCCCAGGCGGATTTCGCCTTCGGCCCCGCCACCGACAACGGCTTCTACTACGATGTAGACCTGGGAGACCAGAAGCTCAGCGAGGAGGATCTGGCCGCCATCGAGAAGGAGATGCGCAAGATCACCAAGGAAAACCTGCCCATCAAGCCCTTTGTGCTGCCCCGTGAGGAAGCAGTCAAGCTGATGGAGGAGCGGAACGAGAAGTACAAGATCGAGCACATGGCAGATCTTGCCGAGGAGACCGAGTTCAGCTTCTTCCAGCAGGGCGAGTATGTGGACATGTGCATCGGGCCCCACCTGACCTACACCAAGGCCCTCAAAGCCTTCAAGATCACCCAGCAGTCCGGCGCTTACTGGAAGAACGACAAGGAAAACAAGATGCTGACCCGCATCAACGGTGTGGCCTTCCGCACCCAGGAAGAGCTGGAAGCCTGGGAGAAGCAGCAGGAAGAGGCCCGCGCCCGGGATCACCGCCGAATCGGCAAGGAGATGGGCCTGTTCATGACCGACGACCTGGTGGGCCGCGGCCTGCCCATGTTCCTGCCCAACGGCTACACCGTCTGGCAGGAGCTGGAGAACTATATCAAGAGCAAGGAGCGGGCCCGTGGCTATCAGCACGTCATGACCCCCTGCGTGGGCACCGTCAACCTCTACAAGACCTCGGGCCACTGGGATCACTACCGTGAGAACATGTTCCCCGCCATGGAGATGGAGGGGGAGAGCTATGTTCTGCGTCCCATGAACTGCCCCCACCACATGATGATCTACGCCAACCGCCCCCACTCTTACCGCCAGCTGCCCATCCGCATCGGCGAGATTGCCCACGACTTCCGGTATGAGTCCAGCGGCACCCTGAAGGGCATCGAGCGCGGCCGTCACTTCTGCCAGAACGACGCCCACCTGTTCGTGACCCCCAGCCAGATCAAGAGCGAGGTGGCCGCAGTCTGTGACCTGATCTTCGAGGTCTACAAGGACTTCGGCATCACCGACTACCGCTGCGTTCTGTCCCTGCGGGACCCCAACGACAAGAAGAAGTACCACGATGACGACGCCATGTGGGATCACGCCGAGGCCGCGCTGCGGGAGGTGCTGACCGAGCTGGGCATCAACTTCACCGAGGAGATCGGCGAGGCTGCCTTCTACGGCCCCAAGCTGGACGTCAACGTCCGTCCCGCCGTGGGCGCTGAGTACACCCTGTCCACCTGCCAGCTGGACTTCTGTCTGCCCGCCAAGTTCCACCTGACCTATGTGGACAGCGACGGCACCGAGAAGACCCCCGTGGTGCTGCACCGCGCCATCCTGGGCTCCATCGACCGGTTCATGGTCTACCTGATCGAGGAGACCAAGGGCCGCTTCCCCACCTGGCTGGCTCCCACCCAGGTGAAGGTGCTGCCGGTCTCCGAAAAGACCCTGGACTACGCCAAGGGCGTGGCCGAAAAGCTGGCCGCCGCCGGTGTCCGTGTGGTGCTGGACGACGACAACGAGAAGAACGGCTACAAGATCCGCGCCGCCCAGCAGGGGGACCGCGGGCACGATATGCTGGTTCTGGGCGCCAAGGAAGCCGAGGCCGGCAACATCACGGTCCGCGACCGCAAGGGCGAGAGCACCACGATGGAGCTGGACGCCTTCCTGGCCGATCTGACCGCCGAGATCCGCGAGCGCCGCGGCTGATCTCCAAACCCTTCAAAGTCCTAAAATCTTAACAGGGCCGCCTCTGGCATTTGCCGGGGGCGGCCTTTTGCATAGGCAAAAGCTGTGTTGACAATCTGTAAGAAAATTATCTGATTTTTTTGATGGAATATACAAGAATAAAATTTTGAAGGAAAATATGTTGACGATTTTCCCCAAAAGGTGATATATAATAAATATATCCGGCAAGAAAGCCGTGATGATAGCCAAAACAGTAAAAAAGGAGTGTTTGCAATGAAACAGAGAGTATTGGCACTAATTCCTTGTGTGCTGCTCTTTTTGGGCGTACTTACCGGATGCAGTGGGAACCTCAGCGGCACTGGAACTTCCCAGAAGTTTACTGGTTACGACTGGCATGTACAGAGTACCTCCGGCATTGCAGAACTGGACGATCTGCCCACGGAAGTGCTCTACTTTGTGACCCTCCGATTCGACTCTGACGGTACCGGATATTTTGCCTCCATGGGTCAAGTTTATTATACCTTCCAGTGGTATTCTGAAGGAAACCAGCTGGCAATGTATATTCCGGGGAGCGGATATGGACTGATGAACTATTCGGTCAGCGGAAATTCTATGGTACTGCGGGAAGGCACTAGCTACATTCGCCTGATCCGTTGAGAAGAAAATCCACAATTGCATAGGAAAATCCACCCGCCCAGAGCTTGCACCCTGCGGCGGGTCTTCTTTTTCGGGCATCCACAGAAGGAAAAGGTAAAATGCACAAAACAAAAAAATGTTTTTATAGGATTTTACAAATGTGAAAATAATGTGAATGAATGGATTGACAATTCAGGAATATAAATGATATAGTTTGCCTATAAATTTTAGGACTGGTACAGAAACTGTGCCATGGGATGAAAAGGGGGCGTTCGGATATGAAGAGAAGAGCTTTTTTGCTGACCCTGTGTTTGCTGGTCCTCGGGGTGTTGGTGGGCTGCGGCGGACAGCTGCAGCAGAGCCAGACCGATTCCTTCACCGGCGTGACCTGGCGGGTTCAGGAAGTTTCCGGGATTCCGGAGCTTGCGGGCGTGCCCCAGAATCTGGTCCGAATGGCTTCGGTTCGCTTTCGGGCGGACGGCAGCGGCAGCATCAGTGCGCTGGTGATGAATATTCCCTTTGTCTGGCAGACCACCATGGGAGGGCTGCGCCTTGAGATCAACGGCGCCGTCTATGGCCCGGTGAGCTATACGGTGGATGCAGGCGCCATGGAACTGGCGGGCGGCGGCATTCAGGTTCTGCTGGTTCGCTGAGAAATTCGCAAAGACCGGAATACTGTACGATTTCCTAAAAGGTTTTTCGTAGGCTTTCACAAAATTTCCATAATTGAATGACAAGTCATTGACAATTTGGAAAGTTCAGGATATAGTATAGTTACAGAACCAGCGTTGGATAACTGCTTTAAAGATCGAATATGAAAGGAGAAATTTAAAATGAAGAAAAGACTGTTGTTGCTTGTCCCCTGCATTTTGCTTCTCCTGGGCTTCCTGACTGCCTGCACCGGCGGAACCGTGTCGGGACAGACCGCCGAGCAGAAGCTTGCCGGCACCACCTGGACGGGAGAGATCGAGGATGAGTCGGACGTCAACGGCTTGATCGACATCGACCTGCCCTTTGATATGGGCAAACTGATTACCCTGCGGTTTGATTCTGATGGCACCGGTTCGCTGAAGATCCTCAACCAGACCCAGAACTTTACCTGGAATGTCAACGGCAATCAGGTCATCCTGAACTTTGACTTCTTTGGCAAGCGCGCCATGAACTTCTATCTGGACGGCGACAAACTGGTCCTGAGAGGTACCGGCATTAACATCAACCTGAGTCATTAACAGGGGAGAAAACCTTTAAAGGATTATCCTGTATAAGCAGCACAAAAAGCCGCCGCGGCCAGGCCGCGGCGGTCTCTTTTTGCGCTGCAAGATACCAGGATACAAAGAAAAAAGCGATGAACGTTTGTTCATCGCTTTACTGGCGCCTCTTGCCTGACTCGAACAGGCGACACCCTGATTAACAGTCAGGTGCTCTAACCGACTGAGCTAAAGAGGCATATTGGTGACCCGTACCGGAATCGAACCGATGTTAAAGGCGTGAGAGGCCTCTGTCTTAACCGCTTGACCAACGGGCCATATGAGACCGGGTGTTCTCCCGACCATCTCATTATACAGGACGGCGTCCTGTTTGTCAACAGAAAATCTGAAATTTTTTTAAAAAAACCGGCGCACCCGGTGCAGCGAGCGAGTCATCTGGGCATAGGCCGCCCGGCGCAAAAAATAGCTGTACACCGCCATCACCGACATGGGCGGGCAGATCTCCATCTGCTGGCGCTGGGGCAGATCCTCCAGCATTCCCCGGTACAGGCACTGCAGCTGAGGCAGCCGGGTGTAATCGCTGGGGCGCATCAGGGTGCTGTGCTTGGGCAGATCCAAAGCATGGCTGTCCTGCAGCACCTGGCTGATGAACTGGGAACAGAAAAAGTGGTGCCGCCGGGGCAGGCGGATGTTCAGCTTGCACAGGATCAGCCCGAAGATGTTGAAGTGATACCGGTTGCCGGGGGCGCTCATCTCCTCCGCCATCTCCTTTGCCATCTGATAGGCCTCGTCGGTGACCTGCAGCGCGTACACCGCGCAGGGGATGTTGGGGCTCTGCCCAAACACCCCGCTGTTCAGAAATTCCCGGCAGGGCCCGGCGGGGAAGAGGGTGTAGCCGTTTTTGCGGGAGGAGCTGTACAGGGTCTCCAGCCCGTCGTCGAAGGCCAGAGAAACATGGGTGTAGGTATCGTGGGTGACCTGGGAGACCATGCGGGACAAAAAGGTGCCCGACCGGCACAGAAAAATGTAGATGGTTTTCATGACCGTTCCTTTTGTATGTAAAACTTCGCACAGAAACCGGACAGGATTCTGTAAAGTGCAATGTAAGCCGCGTCTGAGTATATCATACCTGCGGCAAAAAAACCAGAGACATTTTTTGCCGCAAAGCGGGGAAAACCCTGATTTTTTGGCCGCAGAGCGCAATTTTGGACGCTTGAAAACCAGCGAGAGGGAAGGACCTGGTTTTATTGACAAACCGCAGGCGGATGGGTACAATAAACCTGTTGAAAAACCTGCGATCTTCCGCAATCTGTAAGGAGCGTATCATATGCCGAACAATACAGTCCGCACCCGTTTTGCGCCGTCCCCCACAGGCTATATGCATGTGGGCAATCTGCGCACCGCCCTCTATGCCTATCTGATGGCAAAGCACGAGGATGGCACCTTTATCCTGCGCATCGAGGACACCGACCAGGAGCGCTATGTGGAGGGCGCGGTGGATGTCATCTACAACACCTGCCGGGAGGCAGGCCTTGTCTGGGACGAGGGCCCGGACATCGGCGGCCCGGTGGGGCCCTATGTCCAGAGCGAGCGCATGGGCATGTTCAAGCAGTATGCCGAGCAGCTGGTGGCCGAGGGCAAGGCCTACTACTGCTTCTGCACCAACGAGCGGCTGGACGCCCTGCACGCCGAGCAGAAGGCCCGGGGCGAGATGACCCACTACGACGGCTGCTGCCGGGAGCTGACTCCCGAGCAGGTCAAGGCCCATCTTGAGGCGGGGGACCCCTATGTCATCCGCCAGAAGATCCCCCGCACCGGCGTGACCGGCTTTGACGATCTGGTCTATGGCCACATCGAGGTGAACAACAGCGAGATGGATGACCAGATCCTCATCAAGAGCGACGGCATGCCCACCTACAACTTCGCCAATGTGGTGGACGACCACCTCATGGGCATCACCCATGTGATCCGGGGCAGCGAGTATCTGTCCTCCACCCCCAAGTATAACCTGCTGTACGAGGCTTTCGGTTGGCCCATCCCGGCCTATATCCACTGCCCCCCGGTGATGAAGGACGCTCAGAACAAGCTGTCCAAGCGCAACGGGGACGCCAGCTATCAGGACCTGGTGGCCAAGGGCTACCTGACCGAAGCCATCCTCAACTACATCTGCCTGCTGGGCTGGAGCCCCAAGGGTGAGTACGCCGAGCGGGAGATCTTCTCGCTGGAAGAGCTGGTGAAGATCTGGGAGCCCTCCGGCATCTCCAAATCCCCGGCCATCTTCGACCCGCTGAAGCTGCGGGCCATCAACGCCGAGTATATCCGCGCCCTGCCCGCCGAGGAGTTCATGCGCCGGGCCGAGCCCTGGATTGATTCGGCGGTGCACCGCCCCATCGACAAGGCGCTGCTCTGCGCAAACCTCCAGCCCCGGTGCGAGGTGCTGGGGGATATCCCGGCCCAGCTGGATTTCTTCGACGCAGTGCCGGAGTACGATCTGAGCCTCTACGCCAACAAGAAGCAGAAGACCACCCCCGAGTCCGCGCTGGAGGCCCTGCGGGCCCTGGAGCCGGTGCTGGCCGACGAGGCCCTGGACTTTGCCAGCCGGGATACGGTCTTTGAGGCCTGCCGCGCCAAGGCTGAGGAGCTGGGCAAAAAGAACGGCTGGCTGCTCTACCCCCTGGGCATCGCCCTCTCCGGCAAGCAGCGCACCCCCGGCGGCGGCGCCGACCTCGCCTGCATGATGGGCCGGGAGGAGACCCTCGCCCGCCTGCATGCCGCCATCGCCAAGCTGGAAGGCTGAGAAACCTTTTTATAAAGATGAGATAAAAAGGGCTGCTGCAAAATAGGATCGCACTCTGTCGATAAAATTTTCGATTTGGCCCCATTGAAATTCTAGATCTCTCAGAACTGTGAAAAACGCTGTTCCCAATCGGTTAAAACCGGGGAACAGCGTTTTTTGCGTAATAGGATCTACGGCTCTTCCAAGAAGCAGCCGTCTACCGTCCGACTTCCCTCTCTGAGGCAACGATCTCGACCGCTCCCTGCGGGAGATGAAGGGAGAGATTGTTGGGGCCGCCGTCTGAATTTTCAAGGGCCGCCCAAGGCCCGCCGAAAATTCAGGCAACGGCAACCCGGGAAGTGCCGCGCAGCGGCGAAAGGAGTTCGGCAAGATGCTGCTATCCGAACTCCCCCAGTCACTTCGTGACAGCCCCCTCGGGGAGGGGGCTCGCAAAGAGGGTGCAAACCATAAGGCATTTCGCAGCACCCCTTCCTGTTTTTGCATGGAAGGGCGGGAAATGGGCGGAAATGCTTTCTCCCGCCGCAAAACCGCCGCCCGGGTCTCTTTGCCGCTGTTTTGAGCGCAGCGCGGGGCTTTTTTGTGCCTTGGAAAACCTTTTATCTCTTTGGGCGGGATGGTGGGAGTTCTGCGTCCCACGGCAAAAAGCGCGCTTTGGCCCTGTTAGAGTATATGCACAGGGCGGAACCAACAGAACACCCCGCCCAAGAAAGAGGGATCAGTTATGCAGAAAACACAGATGGAACTCTACGCGCCCCGTCCTTTGGCCGCGCCGCTGCAGCGATGGGCGACGCTGGGGCCGGTGCTGCGCCGGGGTGCGGCGCTGGCGGTGGGGTTTGCCGGGGGCTGGGCCGAGATGTACGGCGCACTGACCCCCTTTGGCCTGGGGCTGACCCTTGGGGCCGGGGAGGACTGCTTTGCCGCCTGCGCGGTGGGGGCGGTGCTGGCCGTGCTGGCCCGGGGGCAGGGGGTGCGGGCAGTCTGCCTGGTCTGTGCCATCGGGGCGGCGGTGGTGGCCCGCTGGCTCTGGCCCCGGCAGCTGGGCCCGGCGGCTCTGGCCGGCGGGGGAACTTTGGCGGCCGCGGCCCTCTGCTTTGGCGGATACCTGGGAGCCTCGGGGGTGGAACAGTGTTTCGCGGATGCGCTGCTGGCGTCCGCCATAGCCCTGGCCCTGCGCCGCTGGCCCCCGGAGCAGGCGGGCGCGGGCCGCCTGCTGGTTGCCGCCGGGGTGTCCTGTGCGCTGGGCATGGTGCGGCTGGGGCCTTTCTCGCTGGGGGTGGCGGTGCTGGCCGGGGTGGAGCTGGTGCTCTGCTGCCGGGGCCGGACAAAGGAGGCGCTGCAATGTGCGGCGGCCTGCGGGGCGGCCCTCTGCGCAGCGGACCCGGAGCTGGCGCTGGCGGCGGCGGGCCTTGGGTGCGGTACTGCGGCGGCGGCCTTCCTCTCCCGGGGGGACAAGCTGCTCTGCCTTGCGGCCTACGGCGGGGGCTGCCTGACCGGCGCCCTCTGCGTCCAACCACCCGGACAGTCCTTTGGATACTTAGGGGCGGTGGGAGCTGCCGCGGCGGTCTTTGGGCTGCTGCCCCGGCGGTGGCTGCTCTGGGATGAGAGCCTGCGCACCGACCCCACCGAGCACGCCGACCGCCCCCAGCTCTCGGCGGCGGCCACCCGGCTGGGAGCGGTGGCCGAGAGCCTTTCCTCCCTGGCCCAGACCGTGAACCAGGTCTACGAGGCGCTGCCCCGCCGGTGCGACAGCTTCCGCTGGGTCATCGACAATACCCACGACACCCTCTGCGCCAACTGTGGCCGGCGGGAGGAGTGCTGGCAGCAGGAGTACGCGGTGACCCTCTCGGGGATGGAGGCGCTGCGGCCGCTGCTGGAGCAAAAACAGAACCTTCAGCCCCAGGACCTGCCGGGCCAGCTCTCCCGCTGCATCCACCCGGCGGCCCTGGCCGGGGCCGCCACCCGTTCCTTTGCCCTCTACCGCAGCCGCCAGGAGGCCCACGTCCACGCCGAGGCCATGCGCTCGGCCCTCACCGAACAGTATGGGGCGGTGGCCCAGGCGCTGGAACTGCTGGGGCAGCAGCTGGGCTCTCCCGGCCAGGCCGAACCCTACAAATCCGGCCGGGTGGCCGCCTTCTTCTCCTCTCTGGGCACCCCGCCGCTGGAGTGCGCGGTGACCCTGGATGACCTGGGCCGCACCCGGGCCGCCGTCACCCTGCCCCGGGTGCGGTTCACCCAGGCCGAATTGAACGCCCTGGCCCAGGAGGTGGGCCGGATCTGCCGCCGCAGCCTCGACCCGCCCCAGAAGCTCAGCTGCAAGGGGATGACCACCCTGATCTTCACCGAAAAACCCCGGCTGCGGGCGGTCTTTGGCTGGGCCGGTGCGGCGGCGGTGGGGGAGGTGTCGGGGGATGCGGTGCAGCAGTTTTGCAGCCCCGCCGCCGCCCAGATGATCCTCTGCGACGGCATGGGCACCGGCCGCCCTGCCGCTGTGGACGGCAACCTCGCCGCCGAGCTCACCGCCCGATTGCTGAAAGCCGGATTCACCGCCGAGCTGGCCGCCCGGCTGGTGAATGTGGCCCTGGCCCTCAAGAGCGAGGAGGAGAGCGGCGCCACCTTAGACCTTTTGAGCGTGGATCTCTACACCGGCTCGGCCCGGATCTTCAAGGCCGGGGCGGCCCCCGGGTTTGTAGTACATGGGGGCAAAGCCCGGGCGGTGGGCGGCCCCAGCCTGCCGGTGGGGGTGGTGGGCGCAGTCTCCGGCCAGAGCCGGGTGGTGCAGCTGGCCGAGGGAGATCTGGCGGTGCTGGTGTCGGACGGCCTGCTGGTGGACGGCAGCGGCTGGGTGCTCCAGCAGCTGGAACTCTCGGCAGCATCGGGGGACGCCCCGGAGAAGATCGCCCAGACCCTGGTGGAGACTGCCCGCCTCCGGGCCGAAAAGACCGGCCGCCCCGATGACATCACCGCCGCCGTGCTGCGGCTGGAACTCTGTTAGGAAAGGAGGCCTTTTCCCGGAAAATAGCTTGATCCCCGCGTTTTGGAAAGGAGGCGTTTGCAATTTCGGGCCCGGCGGGCTATACTGAAAGAAAGGCGCGATTCGGCCGTAGAGCGCCCTGCCCGGGATTTCCCGGGGAAATCGGCCCGCCCCGCTCCTTTGGCGAAAAAGCTCTGTTTTTGGAGCGGCAGAGATTCAACAAAACGGAATGACTTCCTGAAATATTGCGTTCAGGAGAAAGGAACAAGGATGAAAAATCTCCCCAACGGGATAAAATGGCTCATCGTTCTGGGGGTGCTGGCCCTGATGGTGGTTTTGGCCTGGAAGGTCAACGACCGCGCCTCCCGGGTCGAGATGCCCCAGCCGGACAACACCTTCGGCATCTACCGCTCCGCCGAGGAGTAATTTCCCGCCTTTGCGGTTTGCCTGCTCAGTCTCCACCCTCCGGAGCGGGCAAATTTAAAACGAACCCCGGGACGAAACACGTTAAGAAAAAATCTCCTTTTGATTTTTTTAGTGTTTCGTCCCGGGGTTCTTCCTTATATTGGTCCAGGGCTAGCCCTGGTCGTTTGTGGGGTGGGTATGGAGTCCCTAGAGGAGGTAGGGAGGGGGAATCGAAACCCCCGCCCTCCTCCTCTAGGTCTGCGAAGCAGATGGCTTACAGCCTAAAACATAGAAGATGCAAGAAGGATAAACTTATACCTTCCGGAAATATGGCCTAAAATAGCATTTATGGTCTGGCCTGTAATATCTCCTTGAATTATTCCCCTTCGGAATTTTCCTTCGGCGGCGGGGAAAGAATGAACCAGAAGGTGCTGCCCTTGCCCAGCTCGCTCTCCACCCCGTAGGGGTAGCCGTGCTGCTGGAAGATTGCCCGGGTGATGGACAGCCCCAGCCCGGTTCCGGTCTTGCCGGAGTCCGAGCGGGAGCGGTAATACCGGTCGAAGATATAGGGCAGGTCTGCCTTCGGGATGCCGGGGCCGTGGTCCTCCACCTCCACCCGGCCGCCTCCGCCGGGCTGGGGGAGCACCCGCAGCACAAAGACCCCGTCCGGGCCGATGTGGTGCATGGCGTTGCCCAGGAGGTTGTGCAGCGCCCGCTCCATCATGGCCGGGTCGGCAAAGACCTCCACCGCCTGGTCCGGCATCTCCAGCCGCAGTTCCCAGCCGTTCTGGGCGCAGACCGCCTCATACCGCTCGCTGACCTCGTCGCAGAGCAGGCAGAAATCAAACTGCACCCGCTCGCACTTCTCCGCGCCGCTGGAGACCTTGGTCAGCTCCATGACGCTGGAGACCAGGGCGGTGAGCCGGTCGGCCTCGTCGATGATGATGTTCATCTGCTCATCCCGGCTGGCCTTGTCCTCGCCGGTGATGTCCCGCACCGTCTCGGCATAGCCCTTGATGAGGGTCAGGGGGGTGCGCAGATCGTGGGACACGTTGGCCAAAAGGTCCCGCTGCATCTGGGCAGCCCTCTGCACCTCCTGGGCCATGTGGTCGAACTCCCGGGCCAGAGCGCCCAGCTCGTCGGGGCGGGAGCTGTCCACGTGGATATCGTAATTTCCCTCGGCCACCTGGCGGGCGGCGGCGCCCAGACGGCGCAGCGGCCGGGTGAACCACTGGCTGAACAATCCCGCAGCTGCCACCGCAAAGAAAAAGACCAGGGCCGACACCCCCGGCAACAGGCTGCTGAACACCTGCCCAGCCTCGGCCACATGCACCCGGCTGCCCACCACCAGCACCGTATAAAGGCCGTCGTTGGTCAGCCGTCCCACCACCACCTGGGCGGTGCCGGTCTGGGTCTCCAGGATCTGGCTCAGCTGGCCCTCTTCCCGGCAGGCCCGGCGCATCTCCTGCACCGTCTGGGTGTTGCGGGAGACGTTGCCCGCCCCCATGGCCCCCGCCAGGGTGCTGTTGTGCAGAAGACAGGGGTAGAGGGTCTCGGAATAAAACAGGGTGTTCTGGCCCGCGTCCGCGATCTCGACGCAGAAGTTGTTCAGGTCGGTGTCGCTCTCCAGCAGGGCCAAAAGCTGCACACGCAGGGTATCGGTGACCATGGGTTCCCCCATGCGGTAGTCCACCAGGGGCTGGCCGTCGGCGGCGGTCCGGTCCAGCAGCTCCACCAGCGCGTCCGCCGCCGAGGACAGCTGCCCGCTGATCCGGCGGTTGTACAGCGGCTCCAGCAGCTGGGTGGACAAGAACCAGAACAGCCCCGCCAGCAGCAGGCTGATGAAACACAAAAAGAGCATCAGCTGTGCGCGGATGCCCGGTGTGTGCTTTAATTTCAGGGGGGCCTTCACCGGCCCTTACCCGCGGCGGGGATCGGGGTCAAACTTGTACCCGATGCCCCAGACCGTGGCAATGTAGCTGCGGCAGCTGCCCAGATGGCCCCGCAGCATCTTGACGTGGGTGTCCACGGTGCGGTCCTCGCCGAAGTAGTCGTAGTTCCACACCTTCTGCAGGATCTTCTCCCGGCTCAGGGCAAGGCCCTTGTTGGAGGCCAAAAAGACCAGCAGGTCGAACTCCTTGGGGGTCAGGCTGATTTCCTCCCCGGAGACCCGCACGCTGTGGCTGGCGGTGTCGATGGACAGCTCCCCGAAGGTCATAACGCTGGAGGTGTTTTCCGGCCGGGGCATGGTGCGGTTCAGCACCGCCCGCACCCGGGCCACCAGCTCCCGGGGGGAGAAGGGCTTGACCACATAGTCATCGGCGCCGCCCTCCAGGCCCGCCAGCTTGTCGTATTCCTCGCCCCGGGCGGTCAGGATGATGACCGGCACATTGATGCGGCGGTCCCGCATCTCCTTCAGGCAGGTCATGCCGTCCATAAAGGGCATCATCAGGTCGAGAATCACCAGATCGAAGCCGCCCTCTGCCAGCTGGGTCAGAGCGGCGGCGCCGTCCCCCGCCTCCTCGCACTGGAAGCCGGCGTACTGCAGATGCTCCCGGATCAGTTCCCGGATGCGCGGCTCGTCGTCTACAATCAAGATCTTTGCCATGGGGTTGGGTCCTCCGTTTCCTTGGTTGGGTACCTTTATGATAATACCAAAAGGCTAAAGTTTTATGAACTTTGGGTGAAGGGTTTGGAAAAACCTTGCATCTTCGCCCGGTCCCGGGATGGATATTCCTGCACCCATTATAGCATATCCGCCCCGCTCCATGCAATCCGGGGATGGGGTGCACTTGCGCTGGGGCGCTGTCTTGCGGTATACTGGGGCCATACCGGAGTTTTGCCTCCGGAGAGAACACTTTAAACGCAAAGGATACCGCCTATGAAACTAGGTTTGACCGAATTTTTGCTGGTGCTGGCCATTGCACTGGTGACCATTGGCCCCGTGGTGGGGCCCTGGCTGGCCCGCTGGCATCGCCGCGCCCAGCGCACCGCCGCCGAGGCTGCCCGGGCTCGGGCCGCCTACCAGGCCCAGATGAAAGCCGAGCGGGATGCGATCCTGCGCCGGTTCCGGATTCTCGGACTGCTGATGGCTCTGGGAATGGTGGCCGCTCTGGTGTACACCCTGACCCTGCGGCCCATCTCCGCATCGCCCCAGCGGTACGACCCGCCCGAAGCGGTGGCCAGTGGGACCCTGCCTCTGACCGGCGCGCAGCAGCTTGCACTGGAAGAATACGAGGAAGTATTGGCCCTGCGGCGGGAAGGGGACTGGCTCTATCTGGCCGCCCGCACCGACCGGGGCAGCGCGCTTGTGCGGATGCAGCCGGACGGGGCTTCCCTGACCGTCTTGTGGTCGGATGAGGCCGAGCTCACCGGCTTCGACTTTGCGCCGGACGGCAGCATCTGGTATACCGCCGCTTCCTCCTCGGGGGGGCAGGTGGGCCGCATCATCTACGACAACTGGGGAGCCGCCGCCGAGCCGGTGCTCACCCAGCTGGACGGCAAGCCCCTGCCCACTCCCGCCGCCCTGGCCGCAGGGGAGGACGGCAAAATCTATTTCGCTTTGGTCTCCGACCAGGCCGGGAGCCTGGAACAGACCCTGCGCCAGGAGCTTCTGGCCCACACCGGCGCCGGCGCGGTGTATGTCTATGACCCGGCAGGGCGCACCGTCCAGCGGGTGCTGGGCGGGGTGGCCGGAGCCTCGGCCCTGGCCCTGGAGGGGGATACCCTCTATGTGGCGGACCTGGGCAGCCGCTGTGTCTGGAGCCTGCCCGCCTCGGCCCGGGAGCTGACCGCCGGGGGCAAGGGCTGCACCCGGTTCGCCGGTTCGCTGCCCGGCTATCCCGCCGCCCTGGCTCTGGACGACGAGGGGGCGCTCTGGGTCGGGCTGCGCTGGCAGCAGAGCGACTGGCTGGAAGGCCAGGCCGATCAGACCTTCCTGCGGGGGGTGGCGCTGCGTGCGCCCAGGTGGTTACAGCAGCAGCTTTTCGGCGGGCCGGAGCTGGCCGCCGTCCTCTGCACCGAGGGGGGCCAGGCTGCGCCGGTGGCCTGCCCGGAGGGCCTCGATGGCGTGAACGCCCTTTGCCCGGTGGGCAGCCGCCTGTATCTGGGCGGGCCCGGCGGGCTGTGGCTGCAATGGTACTGAGAGAGGGCCGGGGAGACCCGGCCTTTTCGGTCGTTTGAACGAGGGGGTTTTTGTATGGAACAGGAATTTTACACACGTCTCACAAACGAGGCCCACGCCGCCGCCCAGGAGCTGGCCGAGGCCGCCGGGCTGCGCCCCGGTCAGGTGCTGGTGGTGGGCTGCTCCACCAGTGAGGTGCTGGGGGAGCACATCGGCAAGGCCGGCAGCCTGGAAGCTGCCCGCGCCCTCTACGACGGCATCGCCCCGGTGCTGGCCCAGCGGGGAGCCTTTTTGGCGGCCCAGTGCTGCGAGCACCTGAACCGCGCCCTGATCGTGGAGCGGGAAGCCGCCGAGCGGTACGGCTGGGAGGAGGTCTGCGTCGTGCCCCGTCCCCACGCGGGGGGCAGCTGGGCCACCACCTGCTGGAAGCAGTTCAAGGACCCGGTGGCGGTGGAGCAGATCCGCGCCCATGCGGGGCTGGACATCGGCGGCACCCTGATCGGCATGCATCTGCGCCGGGTAGCGGTGCCGGTGCGTCTGAACCTGGATAAGATCGGCGCGGCGCGTCTGCTCTGCGCCCGCACCCGCCCGCCCCTCATCGGCGGCGAGCGGGCAAAGTATACCGAGGAGGACTAAAAATGGAAAAGGATTTGGAACAGATGCGCGCCGCCGTGGCCGAGATCCGGCAGCGGATGGCCGACGCCGCCCGCAAGGCAGGCCGCGACCCCGGCGAGATCAAGCTCTGCGCGGCCTGCAAGACCCATCCCGCCGCCACCATCGCCCAGAGCGCAGGCCTGGACATCGACCTGTTCGGGGAAAACCATGTGCAGGAACTGACTGCCAACCTGGCCGCCGGGGCCTACTGCGGCAAGCCCTGCCACTTCATCGGCCACTTGCAGACCAACAAGGTGAAAAAGGTGGTGGGCCAGGCCGACCTGATCCAGAGCGTGGACAGCCTGCGGCTTTTGGACGCCATCGAAAAGGCCGCCGCGGCCCTGGGCATCACCCAGCAGATTTTGCTGGAGGTGAACATCGCCGGGGAGGAGAGCAAGAGCGGCGTATCTCCCGCTGAGCTCTGGTCCCTGCTGGAAGCCGCCGCCGCCCGGCCTCACGTTGAGGTCAAGGGCCTGATGGCCATTCCGCCGGTGAACGAGGACGACAATGTCAACCGCGCCCAGCTGGCGGCGGTGCGTGCCCTCTACGATGAGGCCATCGCCCGGGGCGCACAGTTCGACACCCTCTCCATGGGCATGAGCGGAGATTACGAAAACGCCATCCTGGAAGGCGCCACCCTGGTGCGCATCGGCACCGCCATCTATGGCGCCCGGGACTATACCAAGAAATAATAGGCAGCAGCGGGAAGGAGTTCGGCAAGATGCTGCTGACCGAATCCACGCTCTACCTAAGTAAAAAGAAAGGAACAACATTCGTGCTGGACACAAAAACCATTGAAAAACCCAAATACGGCGACCCCGGCGCCCGCCACACCTCCAGCGCCGAACTGATCCGCCGGTTCTGGCCCTACGAGAAAAAATATTGGAAAACCGTCCTGCTGGATCTCTTCTGTGCGGCCCTGACCTGCATCTGCGATCTGGTGCTGCCGCTGATTCTGCGCAGCATCACCAACACCGCCGTCAGCGACCTTTCCGCCCTGACCGTGGAGATGGTGCTGCGTCTGGGCTTTTTGTACTTCGTGCTGCGGATCATCGACGGCGCCGCCGCCTACTTCATGGCGGACATGGGCCATGTGATGGGCGTCTACATCGAGACCGACATGCGCCGGGACGCCTTCGCCCATCTGCAAAAGCTCAGCGTCGCCTACTATTCCAACAACAAGATCGGCCAGGTCATGGGCCGCATCACCAACGACCTGTTCGACGTCACCGAGTTCGCCCACCACTGCCCCGAGGAGTTCTTCATCGCGGGCATCAAGATTCTGGTGAGCTTTCTGATCCTCTGCCGGTACAGCATCGGGCTGACATTGCTGCTCTTTGTCTGCGTGCCCCTGATGGCGGTGGTCTCCATGAAGCTCAACACCAAACTGCGCTCCACCCAGCGGGCCCAGCGGGTGCAGGTGGGCGAGCTCAACGCCCAGATCGAGGAGAGCCTTTTGGGCGAGCGGGTGGTCAAGGCCTTCTGCGCCGAAAAACTGGAAAACCAGAAGTTCGAGGAGGGCAACGGCACCTTTCAGCGGCTGAAAAAGAACAGCTACCGCATCATGGCCGCCTTCCAGACCTCCACCCGCCTCTTTGACGGCCTGATGTATCTGGTGGTCATCCTGGGCGGCGGCATCTTCGTGGTCAAGGGCTGGGTCAGCCCCGGCGACCTTGTGGCCTACACCCTCTATGTCTCCACCCTCATCGCCACCATCCGCCGGATCGTGGAGTTCGCCGAGCAGTTCCAGCGGGGCATGACCGGCATCGAGCGGTTCTTTGAAATTCTGGATACCCCCATCGACATCGACGACGCCCCCGGCGCAAAGCCGCTGGTTCCCGGCCCCGGGGCCATCCGGTTCGAGGACGTGAGCTTTGAGTACCCCGACGACCACAACAAGGTGCTGCGGAATGTCAGCCTGGACATCCGCCCCGGCGAGCGTCTGGCCCTGGTGGGCCCCTCCGGCGGCGGCAAGACCACCCTGTGCAACCTGATCCCCCGGTTCTATGATGTCACCGGCGGCCGCATCCTCATCGACGGCCAGGACATCCAGAAGGTGACCCTGGCGAGCCTGCGCGCCGCCATCGGCGTGGTGCAGCAGGATGTGTATCTGTTCAGCGGCACCGTGGCCGAGAACATCGCCTACGGCAAGCCCGGCGCCACCCGGGAGGAGATCGCCGCCGCCGCCCGCCTGGCCGGGGCCGAGAGCTTCATTCTGGCCCTCAAGGATGGCTACGATACCTATGTGGGCGAACGGGGGGTCAAGCTCTCCGGCGGCCAGAAACAGCGCCTGTCCATCGCCCGGGTGTTCCTCAAGAACCCGCCCATCCTGATCTTGGACGAGGCCACCAGCGCCCTGGACAACGAGAGCGAAATTTTGGTGGGCCAGAGCCTGGATAAGCTCGCCCATGGCCGAACCACCCTGACCATCGCCCACCGCCTCACCACCATCCGCGGCTACGACCGCATCCTGGTTTTGGGCTCCGAGGGCATCCTGGAGCAGGGCAGCCACGACCAGCTTCTTGCAAAGAAGGGGGTCTATTACCGCCTCTGGAACCAAATCCCCGCCGATGCGCCTCTTTGAGGCGCAACTCTTCACTATTCACTCTTCACTTTTCACTAAAAAAATCCCGCGCCGTTTCCGGCGCGGGATTTTTTTAAGTGTTATGCCTCCGGCACGTATGCGCTGGTGTCGAAGTAGCTGCCGTTTTCGAAGGTGTAGGTCAGCACCGGGGTGGACATGGGCATAGCCACGGTGAGCTTGAGGGTCTGGAAGTTTGCGGGCACCGCGATGGCCAGCGGTACGCGGGTGGTGACGCCCGGCTCGATGGTGATCTCGCCCAGGGTGCAGGGCACCGTCTTGCCGTCGCAGCGGGCGGTGACCCAGGTGCTGTTGGACACGAGATCCGCGGCCGCAGCCGAGGTGTTGCCCTTGTTCTTGCCCAGCAGGATGGCGCTGGTGGCGGTGCTGTCGATCACCAGGGTGGCGGTGACCTTGGCCAGCTTGGCGGCCTTGTCGGCGTCGGCAATGCCCTGGTCGATGGCGGCGTTTTTCAGTGCGGGACGGGCCTCATCGTAAGCGGTCTTGTTGGCAATGACCTTCTTGTAGCCGGTCTTGAAGGTCTCCACCCAGGTGGTGCTCTCGCTCAGGGTCAGCTTCTGGCCCGAGATGCCGGTCAGCTGCACGCTGTACTTGCCCACCTGATAGGTGGTGCCGGCCAGGGCGGTATCCACCAGGCTGGTGCTGCCGGAGCCGTCCGAGCAGCCGCCCAGCAGGCTCATGGCCGCCAGGCTCAAAGCGGATGCACCGGTCAGTTTCATAAAGTTGCGGCGGGTCAAATTGGTACTCATATCTGCGTTCCTCCTTTGACGAATTCTATGGGAGCGACCCTTGGTCGCTTCTTGTCACCATTCTATCACATTTTGCCCCGGAGAACAAGCGACCGAACTTAACGCCCCGCCACGCAAAAAAGCAAGGCCCGGAGCCCAAAAGCGGGGGAGAGGCTCCAATCTGCACTCAAAAAAAGTCCCGCCTGCGGGGCAGGCGGGGAAAAGTGATTTAGTAGATATCGACCCGATCTACGTCTACATGGTCTTTGTTTTCTACGGTGTATTTCAGGGTCTTGCCGACACCGGGCATCTTGACGCTGACCGTCATCGTTTCAAAGTTCACCGGGGCGGCGATCCGGCAGACCACCGTCTCCTTGGTGTTAGCCGCGACAGCGCTGTTGTCCAGCACGCAGACCAGGGACTTGCCGTCCGCCTCAGCGGTGACCACCTTGGTGTTGGTTTTGCTGTCCTTGTTAAAGCCGGAACCCACAGCGGCGGAGCTGGTCAGGGGCACATCGCTGG